>JBBECO010000141.1:0-1889 GCA_040881785.1 Vicinamibacterales bacterium | reverse complement strand
CCGAGGGGCTGCGCCCCTCGGACTCCCCTTCACGCTCTCTCGCTCGCCGCTCCGCCGGCTCGCTCCGTTCGCGTGGCTCACTCGCTGACGCTCGTTCGCGTCGCAGTTGTGAGACGCCTCTTAGCGCTTGGAGCCAGACGTAAACGTCGGGCCTGCGCGTTCTGTCTTCTGTCTTCTGTCTCCTGGCTTCTTTCTTGTATAGTTCTGGCGTGCCCGTTCATCTCGTTCCGCACCCGCTCGTGCACGACGCCCTCTCGATCCTGCGGGACGCCAGTACCCCGCCCGAGCTGTTCCGGCGCATGGCGGTGCGCATCAGCCTGCTGCTGGCCGCCGAGGCCACGCGCGACCTTCCCGCCGCGGAGGCCACGGTTTCGACGCCGCTCGGCCCGGCGGCTGGAAAACGGGTCGCGGGAGACGTGGTGGTCGTCCCGGTCCTGCGCGCCGGGCTCGGCATGCTCGACGCCATCCTCGAGCTGATCCCTACGGCCCGTGTCGGCCACATCGGGCTGCAGCGCGACGAGCTGACCGCCATCGCCTCGCGCTACTACTCGAAGCTCCCGCAGGAGATGTCGGGCAGTTTCGTGCTGATGATCGACCCGATGCTCGCGACGGGCGGCAGCGCCGTCGCGGCGCTGGACCTCTTGCGCGAGGCCGGCGCCCACGACATCCGCATGATCTGCATCGTCTCGGCGCCCGAGGGTATTGCGTTCGTCGAGCAGCACCACCCCGACGTCCATATCTACACGCCCGTCATCGATCAGGGCCTGAACGACCACAAGTTCATCGTCCCTGGCCTTGGCGACTTTGGAGACCGGCTCTATGGCACCCACTAAGCGGACGCCGGCGACCGGCGAGCGACGCGCCGTGAGACGCGACGGGGACGGCAAGTGGCGCACCGCGCTCACGTCCATCGAACCGAACAAGATCCTCGTGCGCGGGTACCCGCTCGACGAGATGATGGGCCGCCTGACGTTCGGCGAAGCCATTTATCTGCTCCTGATGGGCGAAGTGCCCTCGCCGTCGATCGGCAGCCTGATGGAAGCCGTGCTGGTGTCCTTCATCGACCACGGCGCGACGCCCCCGTCCACGCTCGCGGCGCGCAACACGGCCACGACCGGCGCGGCCCTGCGGGCGTGCGTGGCGTCGGGCATTCTGGGATTCGGCCGCTACCACGGCGGTGACATCGAGTCGTGCATGCACTTTCTCGATACCGGGCTGGAGCTGGTACGGAAGGGGTCGTCCTATCACGACGCGGCGGACGCGATCGTCGAGAAATGCCTGTCGCATGACGACGCGATTCCCGGATTCGGGCATCGGTACCACACCCGGGATCCGCGGGCCGCGCGGCTGTTCCAGATGGCGCTCGAGCTCGAGGCCGAAGGCGAGCACGTGCAGATGATCCGCGCGGTCGAGATGGTGATGGCCGACCGGGCGGAGGACGGTCCCGCGATGCCGGTGAACATCGACGGCGCCATCGCGGCCGTCTGCGGCGACATCGGGATCCCGCCGGCGGTGGCCAACGCGCTGTTCATCATCTCGCGGGTGCCGGGCATCGCCGCGCAGGCGCGGGAGGAGATCGAGCGCAACCACCCCATGCGCCAGATCGATCCGAAGGATCACGTGTACGACGGTCCGTCGCAGCGGCGGCTGCCGGAGCGACGCAAATAGCGCCACGGCTTGTCCGGCTGAAGCCACGGTTCAACCCGGTTCAACACGGGCCACGGCTCAACACCGTTCAACACCGATCGAACGAGGACACGGGGATCTGTTGCCCGGAGTCGGGCGGGTGCGATAAACTAGCGGTTCCTCAGGTTGGGCGCTTGGCTCAGTGGTAGAGCACCGCCTTCACACGGCGGGGGTCAATGGTTCGAATCCATTAGCGCCCACCA
>JBBECO010000140.1:19792-22748 GCA_040881785.1 Vicinamibacterales bacterium | reverse complement strand
CCCGTCAGCAAGGTCGTGAAACGTGCCATTTCAACCTCCAGGGCCGACTCTAGACGGCCGGGGGAGGCGAAGTCGTGATCGAGGGGTGAGCAAACCGTGAAACAGCGTGAGGAAGCACGGGCCCTGGGCCCGCTCAGAGGGGAGGCGTGGCGGTTTTGCGCGGCGGGTCGAAGAACGGCGTCTTCGCGACCTTCGCGGCGACCTTGTGCCGGACGGCTTCGACCGTCACCTCGAGCTGCAGCGTGGTGCCCTCGACGAAGTGCGGCCGGTCGATCGTAGCCAGGGCAATCATCTTCTTGAGGCTCGGCGACCAGGTCGTTGACGTCGCGCGTCCCACCTGGCGCCCGCCCTGATACACCGGGACGGCGACGCGCGAGGCGGTCGCGCCCAGGGACGGCGCAAGCCCGAGATTCTCGTAGATCGCTTCAACCTCGGTCCAGTCCACCTCGAGGCCGACGACCTGGCGGGCGTGGCCGGCGGCGTGCTCGCGGCGGAGCGCCTGCTGCCCGATGAAACGGGACTTCGACAGGCTGACGAGCCGGCCGAGCCCCATTTCGTAGGGGGAGTATTTCTGCGCCTCGATGACGGCCTTCTTGCTGCTGAAGAAATCCACGTCGATCAGCAGCAGTCCGGCTTCGATGCGCGCCACGTCGAGCGCGAGCATGCCGGCCGGCTTGATGTCGAACGGCTTGCCTCCCTCCATGAGGCGGTCCCATACCGTGACGGCGTGGGCGGCCGGCATCCAGATCTCGTAGCCCAGGTCTCCCGTGTAGCCGGTGCGCGAGATCTCGACCTGGACGCCGCCGATCGTGCCGCGGGTCACGCGGAAGTACTTCAAGCCGTCGATATCCGCGTTGGCGACCGCGCGCAGCAGCTTCGCGGAGGTCGGCCCCTGGAGCGCGAGCGCGGCGAGTTCCTCCGAGATGTCCGCGATACGGACATCCATGCCGGCGGCGTTCTGCGTGAACCACCGCAGGCTCGGATCCGCGGCCGTCCATCGGAAGACCTCGTCCTCGAGGCGCGACACCGTCCCGTCGTCGATCACCTTGCCGTGCTCGTCGCACCACGGGGTGTAGTACACCTGCCCCTTCGCCATCTTCGAGACGTCGCGCGTGATGATCCGGTCCACGAACGTCGCCGCGTCGCGGCCGGTGACGAGGTACTTGTAGAGCGGCGAGACGTCGATCAGGGCCGACGCGTTGCGGATCGCGTTGTATTCGTGCTCGTGGTGCCCTTCATAGGCGCTGACGGCGTAATACCCGGACCACTCGCGGTAATTCAGGCTTTCGCAGAGGGCGAAGGTGCGCGCGTGGAGGGCGGTCCCGATGGGCATGCGGTGTCGATTATAGAATGCTGTCTTCGGCATTGTCATGACCAAGTACGACGTCATCGTCATCGGAGGGGGCCACAACGGCCTCGTGAACGCCGCGTACCTGGCCAGGGCCGGCCGGAAGGTCCTCGTGCTCGAGCGCCGGCACGTCCTCGGCGGCGCCGCGGTCACCGAAGAAATCTTCCCCGGCTTCAAGTTCTCGGTCGCCTCCTACGTCGTCTCGCTGCTGCGGCCCGAGATCATCCGCGAGCTCGACCTGCCGCGCCACGGCCTCGAGATCCTCCCGCTCGACGGCACGTTCACGCCGATGCCGAACGGCGACCACCTCTGGCGGGTCAACGATCACGCGAAGACGCGGCGGGAGATCGCGCGGCACTCCAAGCTCGACGCCGAGGCGTACGACGAATACGGCCGGGCGATGGTGGAGATGGGACGGTTCGTGAAGCCGATCCTCAACATGACGCCGCCCGACCCGACCTCGCTCGATCCGCGCGGACTCATGAAATTGCTGTTCCTCGGCCGGCGCTTCCAGGCCCTCAGCGACCAGGACAAGTACAACCAGGTCCAGCTGATGACGATGAGCGCGGTGGATTTCCTGGACCAGTGGTTCGAGACCGACGTGCTCAAGGCGACGATGTCCGCCTCGGGGATCATCGGCACGTTCCTGGGCGTCCGCTCGCCGGGCACGGCCTACGTGCTCCTCCACCACTACATGGGAGAGATCGACGGCGCGTTCCGCTCGTGGGGTTTCGCGCGCGGCGGCACCGGCGCGATCTCGAACGCCATCGCCGACGCGGCGCGCGAGGCGGGGGTCGAGATCCGTACCGAGACGTCGGTCTCGAAGATCATCGTCAAGGACGGCGCCACCGCCGGCGTCGTGCTGTTCAACGGCGACTACATCACCGCCGACCTCGTCTCGTCGTCGGTGGACCCGAACCTGACGTTCCTGCAGATGGTCGGGACGGAGCACCTCCCTCCGGACTTCGTCGAGGACGTGAGCCGCTACAAATATCGCGGCTCCTCGGGCAAGGTGAACCTCGCGCTCGACGCGCTGCCGAACTTCACGTCGATGCCAGGCGAGGGGCCGCACCTGCGCGGCGCCATCTCGATCTCGCCGAGCGTCGAGTACATGGAACGCGCGTACGACGAAGCCAAGTACGGCCGCTACTCACGGCGCCCCTACATCGACATCGTGATCCCCAGCCTCACCGATCCGTCTGTCGCGCCGCCAGGCAAACATGTGATGTCCTGCTTCGTGCAGTACGCGCCGTACAACCTGAAGGAAGGGGGCACGTGGGACGACCACCGGGAAGCCTTCGGCGATACCGTGATCGACACCATCGCGCAGCACGCGCCGAATATCAAGGACATCATCCTGCACCGCCAGGTGCTGACCCCGCTCGACATGGAACGCACGTTCGGACTCACCGAAGGAAACATCTTCCAGGGAGAGCTGACGCTCGAGCAGTTGTTCTTCCTCCGCCCGGCACCCGGCTGGGCTCAGTACCGCACGCCGGTGAAGGGCCTTTACATGTGCGGCTCGGCCACGCATCCGGGCGGGGGCATCATGGGGGCTCCCGGCAGAAATGCCGCGGCGAGAATCCTGAAGGAGACAGGACGGAGAAA
>JBBECO010000140.1:0-19692 GCA_040881785.1 Vicinamibacterales bacterium | reverse complement strand
GGGCTCCCGGCAGAAATGCCGCGGCGAGAATCCTGAAGGAGACAGGACGGAGAAAGTAGCCGCCCGTCGGAAGAGAAGACAGAACTATGGAACGAAGCCGCCACGAATTCACCGCAGAGAACGCAAAGGCCGCGGAGATCTTTCAGCAACACCCTAAGCTCTTTGCGTCCTCGGCGTTCTTTGCGGTGCGCCCGTGAACGCAGTCGCAGGCGTCTCCTGACATGCACGACACCATCATCATCGGAGCCGGCCACAACGGACTGGTGACGGCGTTCTACCTCGCGAAGGCGGGCCTGAAGCCGCTCGTGCTCGAGTCGCGCGCGGTGGCGGGTGGGTGTGTCGCCAACGAGGAGTTCGCGCCGGGCTTCATCGCGCCGCTGGCCAACGGCACAGGTCCGCTGCGCGCCTCGGTCGTCCGCGACATGGAACTCGCGAGGACCGTGTCGTTCCTCCGGCCCGATCCCCGTCTCGTCGCCCTCGCGCCCGATGGCCGCGCCCTCGCGTTCGCGGGTGACCCGGCACGGACGGCCGACGCGATCCGCGCCTTCTCGACCAGGGACGCGGAGGCCTATCCGGCCTTCTGCGCCACGCTGCAGCGCCTCGGCGGGTTTCTCGCCGGTCTGCTCGAGATGACGCCGCCCGACATCGACGCGCCAGCCGCCGGCGAGGTGTGGGAGCTGCTGAAGACCGGACGACGGTTCCGGGCGCTGGGCAAGGGAGACGGCTTTCGCCTCCTCCGGTGGGGGCCGATGGCCGCGGCCGACCTCGTGGCCGAGTGGTTCGAGACAGACCTGCTGCAGGCGGCGGTCGCGGCGCGCGGGGTGTTTGGCACGGCACAGGGGCCCTGGTCCGCTGGCAGCGGTGCGGTGCTGCTGCTGAATGCCGCCGCCGATCCGGTACCCGGCGGCAGCTCGGTCACGGTGAAGGGCGGCCCGGGTGCGCTCGCGGCCGCGATGGCGGATGCGGCCCGTGCGGCGGGCGCCGAGATACGCACGGGCGCGCGCGTCGCACGGGTCGTGGTCGAAGACGAGCGCGCGGTCGGAGTCGTGCTCGAGGACGGCACAGAGATCAGAGGACGGACCGTCGTCTCGAATGCCGATCCCCGCCGCACGTTCCTCGAGCTCGTGGACCCGGTCGATCTCGACCCCAACTTCCTGACGAAGGTGCGGAACTTCCGGGCGCGCGGAACGGTCGCGAAAGTGCATTTGGCGCTCCGGTCACAACCGGCGTTCACGGGCGTGGCTCAGGCCGATCTGCACGGACGCGTCCTGATCGCGCCCGGGATCGACTATCTCGAGCGCGCGTTCGACGCGTCGAAGTACGGCGAGATCCCGGGGCAGCCGTATCTCGACATCACCATCCCCACGCTCGCCGATCCCTCGCTTGCGCCGTCCGGACGTCACGTGCTCTCGGCGCACGTGCAGTTCGTGCCGTATCAGCTCGCGGCCGGCCGGCGGTGGGACGACGCGCGCGGCGAACTTGCGTCGGCCGTCCTGCGCACACTCGAGGAGTACGCCCCGGGCATTGGCGCAACGGTCGAGGCCACACAGGTCCTCACGCCGGTGGACCTCGAGCGGACGTATGGATTGACCGGCGGGCAGATCTATCACGGTGAGCCGTCGCTCGATCAGCTCTTCACGATGCGGCCGATCCTGGGCTGGGCGCAGTACCGCACGCCGATCGAGGGGCTGTTTCTCTGCGGCTCGGGCACGCACCCCGGCGGTGGCATCACCGGCGCGTCAGGCCAGAACGCCGCAAGAGAGATCCTCAAGGCGCTCAAGGCAAGACGCACGTAGCACGTGGCACGTCAGAACACGTCTCCATGCCAATACAGCACGTCGCTCTCGCGAAGCGGTGACGTCAGCACGCCGTCCTTCAGCGGTTTGATCATCATCTCCTCCCGGACCCGCGCGCTCGCGTCGATCTCGACCTGCGGCGGCAGCCATCCGGGCGGGAGGAAACACGCGATCTTCATGGCCGGCTCCGCCGGCGTGCGCGCGCGCAGCACCTGCAGGAGCGCGCCCACCCGCGCGCCAGACGGATCTCGGTCCCCGCACATTTCCAGAATGACGTCCTCGCTCGTGACCGTGAGGATCGCAAAGGCCACGGCGCCGGCCCCCTCCTCCACGATGAAGAACTCGACGGCAAGAACGCCCGGCGGAAGGAAGCCGGCGAGCAGCCGCTTCTTCGACAGACTGAACCGGAGAAAATCTTCCGAGGGGATCAGCGCAAAGCGGTACGGTTGCGCCATCGCCCGCGCCAGCTCCGTGACGGCGGGAATGTCGCGCTCCTCGGCCGCGCGGACGAGGACCATCGGTGCGCCAGGCTGTTCCTTCGTTCGGATCAGGAGCTCGCGCTGGGGCACCGCGGTGTAGCCCATGGCCGCGTAATAGGCGGGATCGATCTCCGAGAACAGCAGGGCGAGATCGGCCCCCTCGCTCGCGGCCGCTCGGGTCAGCCCGTCGATGAGGTGGCGCGCGTGGCCGCGGCCGCGCGCCTCCGGCGGCGTGAAGACGGCGCCGATCCCGACGACGCCGATGTCGCGGCCGTCGAGCCTCGCGTCGAGGTCGTAGCGTTTGGCGCTCGACAGCAGATCGCCTCGCTCGTCTACGAGTGCGAACCGTCGCAGACGCCGCGAGCCCCACGCCGTCCGCATCTGGGCCGCGTTGAAACGCTCGTAGGCCGGCCGGGTCAGACTGTCCGACCAGATCTCATGGGATTCACGGAGGATCCGCTCGAGGACGGCCCCTTCCGCCGGAATCAGCTTCATTCCCGTCATATTAGGTGCCCTTTTAACTGGCGCGGCCTCGAAGTGGTCTAATCCCGTGAACTGAGGTCCACGCACATGGCTGTTTCCAGCAGAGCTGCACGTCGAACGTCTCTGGTCCTGGTCGGGATCATGGCCGCCGTGACGGCGGTCGGCGCACAGCGCCAGGCCCGGGGCATCCCCGCGTCTCCGGATGACAAGACGATCGTCCACGTTCTCAATCGCCTGGGCTTCGGGCCTGCGCCGGGGGACGTCGAGCGCGTCCGCAACCTGGGTCTCCAGGCCTACATCAACCGTCAGCTCCACCCCGAGCGCATCCCCGACACGGCCATGGCGGCCCGGCTGGCGGGCTTCGAGACGCTGGCGATGAGCACGCGGCAGCTGGCCGAGGACTATTACCTGCCCGCGCAGATGCAGCGGCGGCAGGCGCAGCGGGCGGCCGCGGCGGATGCCGCCAATCCGGAGATGATGCGGCCCGCGCCCGAACGTCCGGCGCCTGGCGCGATGCAGGGCGAACGGCGCGTGCTCGCCGAGCTGACGCAGCAGAAGATCCTGCGCGCCGCCTACAGCGAACGGCAGCTCGAAGAAGTGATGGTGGACTTCTGGTTCAATCACTTCAACGTGTTCGTCGGCAAGGGGCAGACGCGGCTCTACCTGACGGAGTACGAGCGCGACACGATCCGCCCGCGTGCGTTCGGCACGTTCCGCGACCTGCTCGGCGCGGTCGCCGAGAGCCCCGCCATGCTGTTCTACCTGGACAACTGGCAGAGCTCGGCGCCCCAGGGGGCCGAGACGTCCATGCAGCAGCGCCGGGGCCGCGCGGCGCGTCAGCCGCAGATGGCGCAGCCGCCGCCGCAGAACCGCCGGCGCGGCATCAACGAGAATTACGCGCGCGAGCTGATGGAGCTCCACACGCTCGGTGTCGATGGCGGTTATACGCAGAAGGACGTTCAGGAAATCGCGCGGGCCTTTACGGGGTGGACGATCGACATGCCCCGGCAGGGAGGCAGCTTCCGGTTCGACCCGCGGATGCACGACAGCGGCGAGAAAATCGTGCTGGGGGTGACGATTCCGGGCGGCGGCGGGAAGAAGGACGGCGAGATGGTCCTCGACGCGCTGGCGGCGCATCCGTCCACGGCGAAATTCATTGCGACCAAGCTGGCGCGGCGGTTCGTCGCTGACGACCCGCCGGCGGCGCTGGTCGAACGCGCCGCCAGGCGCTTCCGCGAAACCAGCGGTGACATCCGCGAAGTCGTCCGCGTCATCGTCACGTCGCAGGAATTCTTCGCGCCGTCCGCCTACCGGGCCAAAGTCAAAACGCCGCTCGAATTCGTCGCGAGCGCCGTCCGCGCGTCGGGTGTGGACGTGCGGAACGGGCAGCCGCTGGTGAACGCGCTGCGGGAGCTCGGGATGCCCCTCTACGGATGCCAGCCGCCGACCGGCTACGCCGACCGGGCGGAGGCGTGGGTCAATACCGGGGCGCTGTTGAATCGCATGAACTTCGCCGTGATGCTCTCCGGCAATCGCCTGCGCGGACCTGGCGGGCGGCAGGCCGGCGGCGCCCCCATTCCGCAGGACCGCATCGCGGCGGAGATCATGGCAGGCGACGTCTCCGAGACGACGCGCCAGACGATTGCAAAAGCCGCGAACGAGCCGCAGAAGATCGCGCTGCTCCTCGGGTCCCCTGAATTTCAGCGAAGGTAAACAGCCATGACCTCACGACGGATCTTCCTGAAGAACGGTGGACTGGCGCTCGTCAGCCTCGGCTTCGCGCCGACGTTTCTTGCGCGGACGGTCGAGGGGCTCGCCGCGCGGCAGAAGGTGCTGATCACCATCTTTCAGCGCGGCGCGGTGGACGGCCTGAACATGATCGTGCCGTTCGGCGAGCGCGACTACTACACGGCTCGCCCGTCGCTCGGGATCGCGCGACCGGGCGCCGGAGCGGACACCGCGATCGACCTCGACGGGTTCTTCGGACTCCATCCGCGGATGCGTCCGCTGGCGCCGTTCTGGGAGTCCGGCAACCTGGCCATCGTGCATGCCTGCGGATCCCACGACGACACGCGGTCTCACTTCGACGCGCAGGACTACATGGAGTCGGCCACGCCCGGCGTGAAGAGCACGCCTGACGGCTGGATGAACCGCTACCTCCATGCGAAGGAACACCAGAAGGCCACGCCGTTCCGCGCCGTGGCGCTCGCACGCCAGCTGCCGCGCGCGCTGCAGGGTTCCGCGCCCGCGCTGGCGATCGGCCAGATCTCGGAGTTCGGCATCCGCGCCGGACAGGCGACCGACATGGCCACGTCGTTCGAGGCCCAGTACGCGGAGGCGGCCGGCAGCGTGCTGCACGCGACGGGGCGCGAGGCGTTCGATGCGGTGAAGATGCTGAAACTGGCGGATCCGTCGCAGTACGCGCCGTCCAATGGCGCCGAGTATCCGCGGTCCCCCTTCGGTGAGGCCCTCAAGCAGATCGCACAGCTCGTGAAGGCCGACGTCGGTCTCGAGGTGGCGTTTGCCGAGTCGGGAAACTGGGACCACCATGCCAACGAGGGTGCGGCGGTCGGCGTCCTGGCCAATCGTCTCGATGATCTGTCGCGCGGCATCGCGGCGCTGGCGCGCGACCTCGGAGATCGCATGCAGGAGGTGGTGGTGCTGACGATGTCGGAGTTCGGGCGCGCGGTGGCGGAGAACGGCTCGCGCGGCACCGATCACGGACACGGCAACGCGATGATGATGCTCGGCGGCGGGGTCCGCGGCCGGAGGGTGTACGGCAAGTGGCCGGGCCTGGCCCGCGAGCAGCGGCACGACGGACGGGACCTGGCGATCACGACCGACTTCCGCGCCGTGTTCAACGAAGTCGTCCGCGGGCACCTGGGGCTCGCCGACACGTCGCGCGTGTTCCCGGGGTTCACCGGCAAGGAGCGCCTCGGCCTGTTTTAGTCTTACCGAGGGGCTTCGCCCATCGGACTCCCCTACACGCTCTCTCGCTCGCCGCTTCGCCGGCTCGCTTCCGCCTCCGCCAAGGCTACGGCGGACGCGCCGAAGCGCCTCCGGCGCGAAGGCGGGCCGTTCGCGTGGCTCACTCGCTGACGCTCATTCGCGTCGCGATTTTCTTGAGACGCGTTCCAGTATCCTGCGGCAGACCGTTGAAGATCGCAACACGCTGCTGAACATCTCCACACTCGCAGAAGTCCCCAACAGTTTCCGGCTTCAGACGGCGGACCTGGCACCAGCGCCACGGCCCGGCCGTTGAAATCCGCAACACCTGCGTCATTCCCGCCATCGGTCGGGGCCGGCGGCCCCTGACCCGCAACTCCCGCACGCGCGCGCACTTGCCGCCGCCGTCCGCTCGCCGTGCGTCGATGGCGACGGCCTTGCCATACCCGTGTGCAGGGAACGCTACGAAGACTGGAAGGCCCTGTATGGCTTGTCCCCACTTGAAGGAAGTCGTGATGCTTTACTGCGAGGCCTACCCGCTGCGAAAGATGCTGCCGCTCGACCGCATCGTCAGCGCGGAGCCTTGCCTGGGCGAATTCACCGGCTGTCCTCTGTTTCAGGAAGTCAAGGCGCGCCTCACCGCGACGTCCAGCGCGGCGGCACCTGACGCGGCCAGGACGCCCGCCGCACACGCAAAGGACCGGCGATGATCCTCGCACTCGCGCTCTCGATTCCGGCGATGCTCGCCCTTGGAATCATGACCCTCTGCACGCGCCCTGCGCCGGGCCGGTAGGCCCCGCAGGCGGCAGGAGATTCCATCATGGACCTGACACGACGCACGTTCTTCAAGGTCGGCGCCATCGGCGCCGCGACGCTGGCGACCGGCGGCCGCGCGGAGGCCTCGGCGGCCCCCGGGGTCGCGGCCGATGCCGTCGGCATGCTCGTCGACACGACGCTCTGCATCGGCTGCGGCGGGTGCGAGGCGGCCTGCGCCGAAGCCAACGGCCTGCCCGAGCCCCCTTCGCTCGACGAGGAGACGCTGGCCCTGCGGCGCACGACCGATCCGCGGGCGTTCACGGTGGTGAACCGCTTCGCGGTGACGGGCGCGGCCGAGCCCGAGCGCTTCGTCAAGACTCAGTGCATGCACTGCGTCGAACCCGCGTGCGCGACGGTGTGTCCGACACGGGCCCTCGAGAAGACCGCTGCCGGCCCGGTGATCTATCACGGCGACCGGTGCCTCGGCTGCCGCTACTGCATGCTGTCGTGCCCGTTCGACGTGCCGAAGTTCGAATACGACAAGCCCGCGCCGTACATCCGGAAGTGCACCTTCTGTGCGACGCGGCAGGCCCAGGGGCTCGTGCCCGCCTGCGCCGAGATGTGCCCGTCGGGCGCGCTGACGTTCGGCACGCGGGCGGCGCTGCTCGAAGAGGCGCGGCAGCGCATCTATCAGAACCCCGGCAAGTACGTCCCCCACATCTACGGCGAGCGGGAGGCGGGCGGGACGAGCTGGCTCTACATCTCGGACGTGCCGCTCGATCAAGTGGGCCTGAAGGCCGGTCTCGACCAGGAGCCCTACCCGCGGCGCGCGCAGACGGCGCTCGCCGCCGTGCCCATGGTGCTGACGCTCTGGCCGCCGATCCTGATGGGCCTGTACGCGCTGAATGCCAATCGCCGCCGCGACGAGGCGGATCCGACCGAGGAGACCCGTCATGACTGACTTCGCCGCCAACGAGCCCTCGCGAGCCGGGTTCCTGCGCGACAAGATCTTCCTGGGACTGTCGCCGCGGCAGTACCTGCGCAGCCTGCTCACGCCCTGGGATGCGGTCTACGCACTGGTGCTGGCGATCGGCATTCCCTGCATCGTGTATCGCTTCGCATACGGGCTGGGCGCGGCGACCAATCTCTCGCAAACGACCCCCTGGGGCATCTGGATCGGCATCGACATGCTGAGCGGCATTGCGCTCGCTGCCGGCGGTTTCACGATCGCGGCGGCCGTCTACCTGCTCGGCCTCGAGAAGTACCACCCGATCGTGCGGCCTGCGATCCTCACCGGCTTCCTCGGGTACCTGTTCGCCGTGGCCGGACTCCTCTGCGATCTCGGCAGTCCGTGGCGCCTGCCGGTGCCGATCTTCTACTCGTGGGGCACGCGGTCCATCATGTTCGAGGTCGCCTGGTGCGTGTTCCTGTACTCGACCGTGCTCTTCCTGGAGTTCACGCCCACGCTGTTCGAATGGCTTGGCTGGTCGCGCGCCCGCCGCGCGATGCTGAAGCTCACCATCGGACTGACCGTCGCCGGCGTGGTGTTGTCGACCCTGCACCAGTCGTCGCTCGGCGCGCTCTTCCTCATGGCCGAGCCGCGCCTGCATCCGCTCTGGTACTCCTCGTATATCCCGCTCTACTTCTTCGTCTCGGCGGTGGTTGCGGGGATGAGCATGGTCATTGTGGAGAGCGCGCTCTCGCACCGCATTTTCGGCAGCCAGAAGGATCCACGGCCGCACGTGAACCTCGACGAGGTGACCATCGGTCTGTCGCGGGCGGCCGGGATCGTGCTGTTCGCGTACTTTTTCGTCCGGCTGCAGGGGCTCGTCGACTCGGGGGCGTGGCACCTGCTGCCGACGAAGTACGGCGCCTGGTACCTGTTCGAGATCCTCGGCTTCATCCTGGTGCCGGCGCTCGTCTACGCGCACGGCGCGCGCACCGGGAAGGTGCGCCTCCTGCGCGTGACGGCCGGCTGGACGGTTCTCGGCGTCGTCGTGAACCGGCTGAACGTATCGGTGATTGCGATGAACTGGACGCTCTCACCGCACTACCTTCCGAGCGTGATCGAGATGATCACGACGCTGACGATCATCACCGCAGGCGTCGTGACCTTCCGGTGGATCGTCAACCGGATGCCGGTGCTCCACGAGCACCCGCGCTACGCCGTTGCGCCGCAAGTGTGATGGAGGTTTATTCTCATGTCCCCCAACGACCCGTACATCGTCAAGGCGGCGGAATACCTGCTGGGCATCGCGTTCCTGCTGCTGTTCGTCCCCTTCTGGCGCTACGCCACGGGGGGCGTGACCGCGGCGGCACGGCAGCCCCGGCGCGTGCGGCTGCCGCTGCTGGACATGTTCCACGTGCCCGCCGGGATCGCGCTGCACCCCGGTCATGCGTGGGCCCGGCTGAGCGCGACCGGCGAGGCGACCCTCGGCATGGACGACTTCGCGCGCCAGCTGGTCGGGCCGCTGAAGGCGATCCACGCACCCGCCATCGGCAGCCGCGTCGTCCAGGGACAGCCCGCGTGGACCCTGAAGGCGGACTCGAGGACGGTGAACATGCTGTCGCCGGTCACGGGAGAGATCGTCGCGTTGAACGACGAAGAGCTGCGGGCGCCTGGCGCCAACCACGACGAGACGTACGGCCGCTGGCTGATGAAGGTGCGGTCGCCGAGGCTGGACGTCGACGCGAAGCAACTGCTCGCGGATCGTTCCGCGCGCCAGTTCCTGGGCTCGTCGTGGGAGGAGCTGTCAGCGATGTTGACGCCGGAGCTCGGGACGATCATGCACGACGGTGGGACTCCAGTGAACGGATTCGCACGCGGCATCGACGAGGGGCAGTGGGACACCGTCGCCCGCCGCTTCCTGCGCTCGTGAAAGAGGTGACTTATGAACGCGATCCCTGACATTCTCGGTACCGCCGTGGTGGCGATCGCGGGCATCGCGATTCGCCTGTTGCTGGCGGCCGCCGTCGTCGCAGCCCTGATCCTGGTGTTGCTGCCGTTTGTCGCGGGAGCCGAGGCCCTTCGCCGCGCCTGGCTGCGGGCCGCGGGGTTCGAGCAGGTCGCCGGGCTCACCTGGCGCAGCGGGATGTACTACACGCCCGTGCACACGTGGCTTCGGCGCCGCGCGCGCCTGCTGCGCGTGGGGTTCGACGACATCGCGGCCCGCGTGGTGCGCCAGTCGGACGCTGTATTGCTGCCGGCCGAGGGGGCGAGCGTCAAGGCGGGCGACGCGCTGCTGACCGTGACCAGCGGCAGCCGGCGCTTCAGCATCCCCGCGCCGATCGACGGCGTGGTCCAGCGCGTGAACCGCCGGTTGTCGGTTCACCCGGATGCCGTCATCCGCGATCCCTACCGCCGCGGATGGCTCGTGGAGCTGGCGCCGGCCGACGAGCGGTACACGACGCTGCCGCGTGACCTGAAGGCGCGCGGGTGGTTCGCCGGCGAGGCGCTGCGGCTGTCGCACGCCCTCGAGCACGCCACGGGCATCGTGGCTGCCGACGGCGGGGACCTCGTGATCCCGCCGCACCTGGCGATGAGCGACGCGCAGCTCGATGCGCTGGTTCAGGACTTTCTGGCCGCCCGCCCGGCACCGGCGCCCGGGCGTGCGTGACGGCTGGCCGGCGGCGGACAGGGTCGCAAGGCGAATGGACCTTTCCCGCCGCCGGTGATTAGATGCGCGGATTCGAAAGGATCCGCCATTCCCCGCACCCCGCCCTCCGCCCGCCTTCGCCAAGGCTACGGCGGGTCCGCCGAAGCTTCGCGCGAAGGCGGACATCCCGCCCCCCCGCGAATAAACCCGCCGCTGCGGTGTAATACAACAGCAGAACGGAGCGACAGACTGCCGCACATGGCCGCTGACACCGAAATGACGCTGATCCGCCGGGCCCAGGCGGGGGACGCCGACGCGTTCGGGACGCTCGTCGAGCGGCACATGCGCCGGGCCTATTTCGCGGCGCTCTCGCTGGTGGGCACGCGCGAGGATGCGCTCGACCTGTCGCAGGAAGCGTTCGCCCGGGCGTACCGGGCGCGGAAATCCATCGATCCCGAGCGGCCGTTCTATGCCTGGCTGTATCAGATCCTGCGGCGGCTCTGCTTCAACTTCGTCCGCGATCGCCGGTCGCACGCGCAGAAACTGAGCGACGCGCGGACCTGGCTGGCCGACGAGGCGACCGGCCGCGCGGCCCCCGGCCCGGCGCAGGCGCTCGAGCAGGCCGAGGCCAGGCGCGTGGTCGCGGCGGCCATCGAGCAGCTGCCGCCGCGCGAGCGCGAAGTGCTCGCGCTCAAGGAGTTCGAGGGGCTGACCTACCGGGAGATCGCCGGCCTGGTCGGGATCCCGATCGGCACCGTGATGTCGCGTCTGTACGCCGCCAGGCAGCGGCTCGCGCAGGTGCTGGAGGAATGCCGGTGACGCGCAACGAACCATTCGACCGCGACCGCGCCCACGCGCTGATGATGGCGGCCGTGGACGGCGAGATCTCGCCGCCCGATCGCCGCGAGCTGGATCAACTGATTCTGGAACAGCCGGACCTTGCCGTCGAATGGCAGCGGTTCGTCCGCCTGAAGGAGGTCACTGCCGGTATGTCGCTGAGAACACCGCCCGAAGAAACGTGGGACCGCTACTGGGCCTCCACCTACCGGCGCACCGAACGCGCGGTCGGGTGGATCCTGCTCTCGGCCGGCGCCGTCGTGCTGGCCGCCTACTGGCTCTGGCATGTGGTCGAGGGGCTGCTGGCCGATACCGATACCCCCGTCGCGCTCCGCGCCGCGATCGTGGCCGTCGGGCTCGGCCTCGTGATCCTCGCCGTGGGGGTCATCCGGGAGAAACTGTTCACGGCCCGCCGCGATCCGTATCAGAAGGAGATCATTCGATGACCGTCTCACCTGCGTCCACGATCGCGGGGCAACGTATCGCCCGCAACCTGGGTCTCGTGTACGGCAACACCATCCGCGCCCGGCACGTCGGGCGCGATATCCTCGCCGTCCTGAAGAACGTGGTCGGCGGGGAGATCGAGGAGTATACGAAGCTGATGGCCGAGGCGCGCGAGCAGGCGATCGACCGGATGGTGGCGCAGGCCTCCTCGCGCGGCGCGAACGCGGTGCTGACGGTCCGGTTCAGCACGTCCTACATCATGGGGAGCGCCTCCGAAATTCTTGCCTACGGCGAAGCGGTGGTGCTCGAAGCCGAGGCCCCGTAGAGCGGGCGTTTTTCCTGCTGGCGCCCTCGCGCGCCCGGGCGCATAATCGAAGTGACGCGCGCCGCCGGCGCGCGTCCTGAGCGCGCCATGATCCTGGTCATCCCCGCCCTGTTCGTCTTCACGAAGCACCGGTCGAACGTGCTGGCCGAGAGGCACCGCCGGTCCCGCATCCGGTGTCCCGCGTGCCAGTGGCAGCCGTCCAGGCCAGACCGCTGGTACTGTTCACCTGGCTGCGGTCATGCCTGGAACACATTTGACACGCGCGCGCTGTGCCCCGGGTGCGCCAAGCAATGGACGTACACCGTCTGTCTCAGCTGCAGCGTCGCCTCCCCTCATGACGCCTGGTACGAGATCGAGCCCGACTGATCCGTCAGAAAGATCGCGGTACCGGCGGCGGGTTCCGGTGATCGGCCGCCCGATCCCTCTATACTGATACGTCGTTTTTTCCCTGGAGGTACGTTGTGGCAGTGCGTCGCGGTGTCTGGCTCGTGCTGGCACTCATCTTTGTCGCGGTCATGGTGTCGGCGGCCGGTCTCATCTTCACGGCATTGGTCGTCGGTCGAGAGCCGCAGGTGGCGGGCAATTCCGTCCTGCTGCTCAGCGTCTCCGGCGACCTCCAGGAGATGGAGCCGGGCGGCGTCATCGGGCAGATCTTCAAGTCGCCGCCGACGGTTCGCTCCGTCGTCGATACCCTGCGCAAGGCCAAGGTCGACAGGCGCATCACCGGAGTCATCATCCGGCCGTCGGGCACCGCGGCCCTCTGGGCCAAGGTGCAGGAGGTCCGCGACGCGATCACCGATTTCCGCACGTCCGGAAAGCCCGTCATCGCCTATCTCGAGCAGGGGGCCGAGCAGGAGTTCTACCTCGCCAGCGCGTGTGACAAGGTCTTTCTGATGCCCACGGCGTCGCTCGACCTGACGGGCATTGCGAGCTACGAACTGTTCCTGCGCGGCACGCTCGACAAGATCGGCGCCTACCCCGACGCGCTCCACGTCGGCGAGTTCAAGACCGCGGCGAACACATTTACCGAAAAGGGCTTCACGCCGTCGCATCGCGAGATGGCCGAGTCGCTCAACCGCGATCTGTACGAACAGCTCGTCCGCGGCCTGGCGGAAGGACGGCACAAGGGCGAGGACGAGATCCGCGCGCTGATCGACCACGGGCCGTTCCTCCCCGAGGATGCCGTCCGCGCGGGCCTGGTGGACGACGTGGCGTACGAGGACGAACTGGACGACAAGGTGGCGCTGGCCAAGGGCATGCCGCGCTATACCGCCGAGCGCGAGTACCGGCGGATCAGTCCGCAGTCGCTCGGCCTGAACAAGGGACCGCGCATTGCCGTCCTGTATGCCGTTGGCATGATCAGCACCGGCGAGAGCAGCGAAGACGGCGCGCAGGTCGTCGGATCCGACACGGTGGTCGAGGCGCTCCGCAAGGTGCGCGCCGACCGTTCCATCAGGGCGGTGGTCCTCCGCATCGACAGTCCGGGCGGCTCCGCGATCGCGTCGGACGTGATCTGGCGGGAAGTCATGCTCACCCGTGCGGTCAAACCGGTGATCGCCTCGATGTCGGATGTCGCCGCCTCCGGCGGCTACTACATCGCGATGCCGGCGCACCAGATCGTCGCCGAACCGGCCACCCTGACGGGATCGATCGGTGTCGTCATGATCAAGTTCGCGATCGGCGGCACGCTCGACAAGCTCGGCATCAACATGGAAGGGGTCACCAGCGGCCGGTACGCCGACCTCTACTCGCCCGTCCGTCCGTTCACGCCCGAGGAGCGGACCAGGATCGAGGTGCACATGCAGGCGACCTACGACGCGTTCGTCGAAAAGGCGGCGGCGGGCCGACAGACGACGCCCGAGCGGATCGATGCGATCGCGCAGGGGCGCGTGTGGACCGGGCAGCAGGCGAAGGAGCTGGGGCTGGTGGACGAGCTGGGCGGCCTGCAGCACGCGCTGGCGCTCGCCAAGGCGCGCGCGAACATCGCGGCGGATTCAGAAGTGGACGTGGTGATCTATCCGCAGCGCAAATCGTTCTACGAGCTGATGCAGGCGCCGTTCGGCGCCGAAGGGAGTGCGCTGCTGCGCACGTTCCTGGGACTGCGCGAGGCGAAGGCGGTCGAGACGCTCACCGCGCCGCTGCGGATCTTCCGGCGAGGCGAGCCCCTCGCCCTCATGCCGAACGTCTTCGTGAGGTAACGCCCGGCCTGAAGGCCGGGCCTACGAGTGTGCTCGAGGCTATGAGTGGGCTGTAGGCCCGACCTTCAGGTCGGGCGTGTCACGGGTTTACGATCCCTGCGTCAACTGCGCGATCAACTGACTGTTGATGTTGACCTTCATCTTCTCGCGCGCCTTGCCCATGTACGACGCGTAGAAGCGGCCGCGGCGCTCGTTCATCAGCTCGTCTTTCATCGCCTGCCTGCCGGCCGCGATCTCCTCGGCGGTCGGGGCCGTCTTCTCGAGCACCTTCACGATCACCGCGCCGTTGTCGGTGGTAATGGGGTCGCTCACCGCGCCGGCCGGCAGCGCGAAGGCGGCCGCGTCGATGGCCGGGCTCACACCCGCGTCGGCGATGGGGGCGCCACGCGCGATGAGGTCGGTGGTCTTCACCTCGAGACCGGCCCCCCTGGCGGCCGCCTCGAAGGCTCCCGCCTTCATCTGCTGCGCGACGGCGCCGGCTTTCTGCTGCGCGGCCTCCACGGCCTTCTTCTTCAGCACGTCGTCCCGGACTCGCGCCTTCACTTCTTCCAGCTTCGGCACGTACGCGTCCTGCGTGCCGGTGACGGTAATGAACGCAAAACCCTGCGGCGTGCGGATGGCGGGGCTGACGTCCCCTTCCTTCATCGTGAACGCCTGCTCGGCGACGGCCGGCGCCATCCCGAGCCCCGCAATGGGCTCGTCGCGGGCGAAGAAGGCGGATTCGGCCACCGTGAAGCCGCGCGGCTTCGCGATGGTGTCGAGGTCGGCCGGGTTCTTCATCTGCGCCGCGATGTCGTCCGCCGTGCGCTGGGCTTCGTCCTGCGCGCGCTGCCATTTCAGCTGGTCTTCGATCTGCGCCTGCACCTCGGCGAGCGGGCGGGACGATGCCGCGCGCTTCTCGGTCAGCTTCACGACGTGGTAACCGAAGGAGGTCTTGAAGGGATCGCTGATCTGTCCCGTCTCCATGCCGAAGACCACCTGGTCGAACTCGGGCACCATCGCGCCGCGGCCGAAGAAGTCGAGGTCCCCGCCTGTGGTGTTGTTGCTCTCGTCCTCTGAATACTGCTTGGCGAGCGCCGCGAAGTCAGCCCCGCCCCTGGCCTTGGCCGCGATCTCGCCGGCGAGCTTCTTGACGTCCTCTTCGGATTTGCCGTCGGTCTTGAGCAGGATGTGGCTGGCCCGCACCTGTTCCGGCGTCGAGTACTGCTGCGCGTTGTCTTCGTAGGAGCGCTGGACGTCCTCGGGCGTCACGGCGGTCCGCTCGCGGATCGCCTGCACGTCGAGCAGCGCGTACCGCACCTTGCGCTTCTCGGGAATCTTGTACGTGTCCTTGCTCGTCTCGAACCAGGCGGCCACGTCCTCGTCGGAGGCCTGCGTGCCCTCGCGGAACTTGTCGGCGGGGAAGTTCACGACCGCGAGTTTCACCTTTTCGTTCCGCTTGCGGAACTCCGCCTCGACGTCCGTGTCGGGGATGCTGATCCAGTTGGTCAGCGCGGCCTGGAGCTTCTCGATGGTGATGCTCCGCCGGACCTGCTCTTCGAAGTCGCCTTCACGCAGCGGCGGGTTCTGCATCTGCAGCATCTGGCGGTAGCGGTCGTACCCGATGAACTGGCCGTTCTCCTGAAACGAGGGGATCGCCAGGATCCGCTGCTTCACTTCGGCGTCAGTGGCCGTGATCCCCAGGCGGCGCGCCTCGGCGATGGCCATTTCTTCCTCGATCAGCTGCTGCACGATGCGCTGGTCGATCCCGAGCTGGCGCAGGAGGCGCTCGTCCATGTTGGCGCCGTACGCCGAGCGGTACTGCTCCATCTGGCGGGAGTAGACCCGACGGAACTGGCCGACGGTGATGTCGTGGCCTTCGACGGTGGCGATGGCGTCGTTCGGGCCGGCGCCGGTTGCGGAGTTGTTGCCTGCGGGAATGTAGAGGGCGATAAAGGCCAGCACCACCAGAGCCAGGCTCCACTTGAGCCAGTTCTTATGGCGGCGCATCCTGTCGAGCATCGTCATGGTTTTACGAGCCTCGTTTTCGGGGCGGTGGAAACGCTGATTATGCCACGGTTCAGAGTGTGACGATGTGCTATATTTTCGGTGGATAGAAGGACTTAGAGGCATCCGTCATACCAATGGGACGCAGAGCCGATTGACCCGGGCTGGTCGGCACCTTCGCGCCCGGCGCACCCCGAAAAGGACGACGAGCAGAGCCATTCTGGCCGCGTCTCCGGACCTGGCTGCTCGGCTGCGGCTGTGCCAGGCGCCGTTGCGACGGCGGCTGGGCCGGGCCGACGTGCTCGCGGAGATGCTCCGCGCGGTCAACGCGAGCCTCGACCCGGAACGGGTGGCCGAGGCGATGCTCGCGCGCGTGTGCGCGTGGGTGCCGGCCGGGGCGTGGGCGATCGTCGCGGCTGATGAGCGCAGCGGGCTGCGTCCGGTTGGCGCGCGCGGCCTGACGGCCAGGCTGGAGCCGTCGGCGCACATGGTGGCGCGCCTGGTCATCCGCTCGGGCGAGCCGTTCGCCTCGGCGGACCTGTCGAACGACCGGCGGACGGCCGGCGCGCTCCGCCTGGCGGCGCTGGCCTTTCCGCTGGCGTGCCGGGGGAAGACGGTCGGCGCCCTCGTCGCGCTGGACCGGCGGGTGTCGAACGGCGAGCCGCAGCTGTCGCCGGGCGCCCGGGCGGCGCTGGCGTCCGCGATCGAGCCGGGGGCGATCGCGCTCGACAACGCGCTGCGCGTGCAGCGCGCCGAGGCGCTCTCGGTGACCGACGATCTGACGTCGCTCTACAACTCGCGGTACCTCACGCAGGTGCTGCGGCGGGAAGCCAAGCGCGCCTCGCGCAACGGGCGCCCGCTGTCGCTGCTCTTTGTGGACCTCGACGGGTTCAAGTCGATCAACGACACGCACGGGCACCTGTTCGGCAGCCGCGCGCTGGTCGAAGCGGCGGGGGTGATCCGGTCGAGCGCGCGCGAGACCGACATAGTCGCGCGGTTCGGCGGGGACGAATTCGCGCTGGTGCTGCCCGACACGGGCAGCGACGGCGCCACGGCGGTCGGCGAGCGCCTGCGCGAGCGGGTCGCCGCCCATGAGTTTCTCCAGGCCGACGGCCTGCAGATCCGGTTGACGGCGTCGGTGGGCGTGGCCACGCTGCCCGACGTCGCCGCCTCGGTCGATGCGCTCATCCAGGCGGCCGATGAGGCCATGTACCGGGTGAAGGAGCGCGGCAAGAACGGAATTTACGTAGCCGGGAGCGACATTTGAGCCTCAGATCCTTGTTTTCACTCTTCTCGAGCGATCTCGCGATCGACCTCGGGACAGCCAACACCTGCGTCTACGCGCGCGGGAAGGGCATCGTCGTCAACGAGCCGTCGATCGTCGCGATCAACAAGGTCAACGGGCGCATCGAGGCCGTCGGCAAGGACGCCAAGGAGATGCTCGGCCGCACGCCCGGCAACATCGTCGCGATCAAACCGATGAAGGACGGCGTGATCGCCGACTTCGAGGTCACCGAGAAGATGCTGACCTACTTCATCAAGAAGGCGCACAACCGCAATGTCTGGGTGCGCCCGCGCATCGTCATCGGGGTGCCGTCGGAAATCACGCAGGTCGAGAAGCGCGCCGTCAAGGACAGCGCCTATCGCGCCAAGGCCAGCGAGGTCTACCTGGTCGAGGAAGCCATGGCCGCGGCGATCGGCGCCGGCATGCCGATCACCGAACCGTCGGGCAACATGATCGTGGATATCGGCGGCGGCACGACCGACATCGCCGTCATCTCGCTCGCCGGCATCGTCTACAGCAAGGCCGTCCGCGTCGCCGGCAACGAAATGGACGAGGCGATCATCCAGTACGTCAAGAAGACGTACAACCTGCTCATCGGCGAGCGCACCGCTGAAGCGATCAAAATGGAAGTCGGCTCGGCCTTCCCGCTCGAGGAGCGGATGACGATGGAGATCAAGGGACGCCACCTGATCGAAGGGGTGCCCAAGACGATCACGATTACCGACGAGGAGATCCGCGAGGCCCTCGCTGAGACCGTCAACGTGATCGTGGATGCCGTCCGCGTCGCGCTCGAGCGGACGCCCCCGGAGCTGTCGGCCGACATCGTGGATCGCGGCATCGTGCTGACCGGCGGCGGCTCGCTGCTGAAGAACCTCGACAAGCGGCTCCGCGAAGAGACCGGGCTGCCGCTCGCCATGGCCGAGGACCCGCTGTCGTCGGTGGTGCTGGGAGCGGGGAAGATGCTGTCGGACTTCAACCTGCTGCGCAAGATCTCGATCGACTGAGGACGTGCCCGGGACTCGGGGCTCGGGGTTCGGGGCTGGCAAGATCCAGTTCGCCCGGATCCTGAAGAACGGGACCCGAAACCCGAGTCCCGAGCCCCGGAATGCTTGATATTCGCCAACGCACCGGCTGGGTTTTCTTCATCGTCATGATGGCGCAGGTGCTGCTCGTGTCGGCACAGGTGCAGAACCGGTCGGGCGTGCCGGTGATCGAGGCGGTGTCCTTCGGCGCCTTCTCGCGCGTCCAGAGTGTGACCTCGTCGGGGATCCGGGGCGTGCGGAACGTGTGGACCAACTATTCGGAGCTGCGCGGAGCCCGCGAGGAGAACCAGGCGCTGAAGCAGCAGCTCGCCGAGATCGAGGTGCGGCTGCAGGAACAGCAGGCCCTGGCGGCGCGGACGGCGGCGCTCAACGAGCTGCTGGGTCTCAAGACCGCCACGCCGCTGCCGACAATCGCCGCGGAGGTGATCGGCGGCAATCCGAACGCGACACCGGGCATCCGCGAGATCACGATCGATCGCGGGACGGCCGACGGCGTCCACTTGAGCATGGCGGTGATCGCGCCGCAGGGGATCGTCGGGCGGGTCGTCGGGTACCCGGCCGCGCACGCGTCCCGCGTGCAGCTGCTCATCGACCACAACGCCGCCGCGGGAGCGCTGGTCGAACGCACGCGCGTCGGGGGCCTGGTGGTCGGGACGGGCGGGCGGGGGCCGCTCGAGATGGACAAGGTATCGAGCCTGGCGGACGTCAAGGTGGGCGACCGTGTGGTGAGCTCCGGGATCGACGGGATTTATCCGAAGGGGTACGCGATCGGCTGGATCGAGACGGTCGCGCGGGGACGGGGGCTCTACTTCGCCCTGACGGTTCGGCCGGCTGTGGATTTCAACAGCCTCGAAGAGGTGCTCGTCGTGCTGGTGCCGCCGCGGCCGGCGCTCGAGGATGACGGGAAGCCGCCGCCGCCGGAGACCCGCAAGTGAAAACGATGGCGGTGCTCGCCGCGCTCGTCGTGGCGTTGCTGCTGCAGACGACGATTGCCGGGATGTCGCTCGAGGGGGGGTCGCTCGTCAATTTCGTCCTGATCGCCGTGGTCTACGTCGCGCTGGCGCTCGGAGCGATGACGGGGCTGCTCGCCGGGGCGGCCGGCGGTCTCGCGCAGGACGCCGTCGCGGGATCGGTCATCGGGATCGGCGGACTGTCGAAGACGCTCGTCGGGTTTCTGGTCGGGGTCCTTGGCGCGCAGTTCATCGTGTCGCAGCCGGTCCCCCGGTTCGTCATGTTCGTCGGCGCGACGTTTGTGCACGAGCTTTGCTTTCAGGGGCTGCATGCCCTGGTCGAAGGGCAGAGCGTCCAGTTCGGCGTCAGGAACGTGCTGGCTCAAGCGGCGGTCAACGGGCTCGTCGGTATACTGGCGTTCCAGCTCGTCGAGGGAGCCCCCGGCATGATGCAGCGCCGCGACGCGCGGCGGTCGAGTTTCGGACGGCGAAGGTTCTAGAACGCATCCACACATCGCGACGCGAATGAGCGCCAGCGAATGAGCCACGCGAACGGAGCGCGCCGGCG
>JBBECO010000139.1:16061-23187 GCA_040881785.1 Vicinamibacterales bacterium | reverse complement strand
TGAATCCGATTCTCGCGGCCGGTCTGCTGATCGGCGTGCTGTGTGGCGTGTGGACGTTCGTGATGGGCTTCACGGGCTGGTACAAAGATCCGGCGATGGCGTCTGCCTTTTTCGCGGTCATCCTGATCGAGATCGGCGGGCTGATCTGGGGATTGAAGAAGACGGCGGCCCAGGGGCGGACCTACAGCGGCCAGGTCGTGGCCGGGACGCTGATGTCGATCATCGCCGGCGTCGTGATCGTCGGATCGTCGCTGCTCTTCACGGTGGTGTTCTTCCCGGACTACTTCGCCGAGCTCGAGGCCGTCTACCGGGACATGCTGCGGCAGCAGGGGAAGACCGAGGCGGAAATTGCCTCGGAGGTTGCCACCTGGTCGTCCGGACAGACACCGATGCAGCAGGCCATGAACGGCTTCATCGGCACGTTCGTCACGGGTGTGGTCGTGTCGGCCGTGATCGCGATCTGGGTGCGGGCGCGTCCCGCGGTACCCCAAGCCACGGAGAGCAGAGTATGAAAATCACCATGCTGACACTGTGCGCGGCGCTGCTGTTTGTCGCGCCGGCGGCCGCGCAGCACGACCAGCACCACGCCGCGCTGAACGCGCGCGGCGCCCGCTTCATGGGGTTCAGCCAGGAGGCGACCACCCATCACTTCCTGCTGGCAAAGGACGGCGGCCGCATCCAGGTCACCGCCAATGACGCGAAAGACGCCGAGTCGATCCGGCAGATCCGCGAGCACCTGCGCCACATCGCGGAGGCCTTCCGCAAGGGAGACTTCACGCTGCCGGGCCTGGTGCACGGCACGGAAACCGTTCCCGGCGTCGCCGCCATGACGCAGCACGGGGCGGACCTGACGTTCACCTTCGAAGAGATCGACCGCGGCGCCCACGTGCGCATCGCCGGCACGACACCCGAGGCCGTCGCCGCCGTCCACGACTTCCTGAAGTTCCAGATCACGGACCACAAAACGGGAGATTCGCTCGTCGTGAAATAGGGCGCTGGCGTGACGGAAGCTACGGAGACAACGGATCAACACGAAGGAACGAAGGCAACGAAGGCACGAACGGAGAACACTATTTTCGGCAAAATGCGATTCACTCGTCTGGACGACCGGGTTTTCGACGACATCATGGCAAGGTGTCACCGGTGGATGACGACCCCGCGGCGAGGCACGAAGGGTCAAGCCGTCTACTGGCGCCCCGGAGAGAAGAGTCTTTAAAATATTGTGTTCTCCGTTCGTGTCTCCGTTTTCTCCGGTCCTCCGTTGTTCATCCGTTCCCTCCGTCCCCTCCGGGACACCCGCTACAATCTCCTTATGCGGATCGCATGGGTTCTTCTCCTCGCTGCCGCGGTCCTCGCAGCCCCGGGCGCTCGTGCGCAGTCACCGCCGCCGGTCGTGCCGGTCGAAACGCCTCCTCCCTTTGACGAGTGGCTCGCCGGCGTCCGCGCGGAAGCCATCGAACGGGGCATCGCGCCCGAGCTGGTCGCGCGCGCCTTCGCTGACATCAAGCCCGTCGAGCAGATCCTCGAACGCGACAGGACCCAGGCGGAGTTCGCGCTCGACCTCGAGGCGTACCTGAAGCGCCGGCTGACGCGGCAGACGGTCCGGCTGGCTCAGCAGATGCACACGAAGCATCGCGCCGTCCTTCGCAAGGTCGAAGCGAAATACGGCGTCGCCTCGCGGATCGTCGTCTCGATCTGGGGCCTGGAGTCCAATTTCGGCCGGTTCGCCGGCGTGCGTCCCACGATTCCGGCGCTGGTCACGCTGGCGTACGACCCGCGCCGCGGCGCGATGTTCCGCGAAGAGCTGTTCAGCGCGCTCGAGATCGTCAATCGTGGAGATATCCAGCTCGAGCGTTTGAAAGGCTCGTGGGCCGGCGCGCTCGGACAGCCGCAGTTCATGCCGTCGAGTTATCTGGAGTACGCGCAGGATTTCGACGGCGACGGCCTGAAGGACATCTGGTCGTCCCACGCCGACGTCTTCGCCTCGATCGCGTTCTATCTGCAGAAGCACGGATGGCAGGAGGGGTTCCGCTGGGGCCGCGAGGTCCGGATTCCGCCGGTGACCAAGAAGGCGACGCTCGCGATTCCTGGGCGGGAAGCCGGGTGCCGGGCCCGCCGGCTCATGACGGAGCCGAAGCCCCTGACTGAGTGGCGCTCGATGGGCCTGCGAACGACCAGCGGTGCGCGCCTTCCCGCCCTCCCGATGCCGGCCTCGATGACGGTCGCGGGCTCCCGCCCGTTCCTGCTGTACGACAACTACGAGGCGCTCCTGGGATACAACTGCGCGCACAGCTATGCGCTGAGCGTGGGTCTGCTCGCCGACCGTCTGAAGTGACGCGCCCGGGTGGGCACGGGTGTTGCGAGCCCGACCGAGAGGTTACACATGGCCCCCGACACCAGTGATTACTCACCCACGAAGGCTCCCGACACCGCCGAGCACGCCGAGGAACGCGATCCGGTCGTTGATCCCCGTCTCATTCCCGGTGGCGCCGAGCCGCGAACGAACACGCCGCAGGGAATGGAAGGGCTGGACCGTCAGCAGCTGCCAGGCGGCGCCGCGGACGACGACGTGACAACGGACCACGCCGGCGATTAACTCTTCCGTTGAAGCTGCCACAGCCGGTCTCAGACGTACTGGAGTGACCGGTATACTGACGGTTCCCTGGTTACTCATGAGATACCTTCCAGCCGCTGTCTCGTCGAAAAGGGTCAGCTCCAACCTCCTGCGCGTGGGCGGGAGAGTGCTGGAGCCGCCGCGGTGACATCCTGGTTTCGACGCCAGCCCATTCGCACCAAGCTGATCACCATGCTCATGGTGACCAGCGCGGTCGTCCTCGCTCTGGCGAGTGCCGGCCACCTGTACACCGATTACAGGAATCTTCGTGACGATGCCGAGTCGGATTTGCGCGGCCAGGCGCAGATCATCCTCGACAACGCGGATGTGTTGATCGAGTTCGATGACGTCGAGGAGGCGACCAGGACGCTGCAGACGCTCGGGTCGAACCCGAACGTGCGGACCGCCTGTCTGTACGACGAACAGGACACCCTGTTCGCGCTGTATCGGCAAACGCCTGACGCGAGGGATTGCGACCCGCGCGTGCCCGTGGTGGGGACGAACCATTCGGCCACCCGCATCATGGTGACCGTGGAGAAGTTCAAGGACGGGAAGAAAGTCGGCACCGTGATGCTGCGGAGCAGCGTCGCGGCGGTCGAGCGGCGGCTTCGCGCGCAAACGCTCATCATCGGGATCGTCATCCTGCTCAGCATGGGTGTCGCGACGCTGCTGTCGGCGAGGCTTCAGAAATTCATCTCCGAACCGGTGATCGCGCTGGCCCGCACGGCCTCGGACATCTCGCGGCGTGGCGACTATTCCCTGCGCGCCGAGCGCCGGAGCGAAGACGAGCTGGGTGTGCTCGTGGACGCGTTCAACGGCATGCTCGAGCGCATCGAGTCGCGTGAGTCGGAGCTCTCGCGCGCGAACGAGGACCTGCGGCGTGAAGTCGTCGAACGCCGGCGCGCGGAGCAGGCACGCGCCGAGCTGCTGGTGCGGGAGCGCGAGGCCAACCGCCTGAAGGACGAGTTCCTGGCGACCCTGTCCCATGAGCTCCGGACGCCGCTGAACGCGATCCTGGGCTGGACCAAGCTGCTGCGCGGCAAGGCGCTGCCCCCCGAGTCGGTGGACCGCGCGCTCGAAAAAGTCGAGCGCAACGCGCAGGCGCAGGCGCGGCTCGTCGAAGACCTTCTCGAAGTCTCGCGGATCACGACCGGCAAGCTGCGGCTCGAGGTGCGCGCGTTCGACCTGGTGGCCCTCGCCGGCACGGCGATCGACACCATCCGTCCGGCGGCCGAAGCCCGCGGGATCACGATCGAACGGCGCCTCGACAGCGGCAGCCTCCCGACGGCGGGGGACCCGGACCGCCTGCAGCAGGTCATCTGGAATCTGCTGTCGAACGCCGTGAAGTTCACGCCTCCGGGGGGCACCGTCACCCTGACACTGGCCCGCCGCGGCGAGGTGGATGAGATGACCGTGTCCGACACGGGCATCGGCATCGAACCCGCCTTCCTGCCGAACGTGTTCGACAGCTTCCGTCAGGCCGACGCGACCGCGACACGCGCCCACGGCGGCCTCGGCCTGGGCCTCTCGATTGCGCGCCACCTCGTCGAGATCCATGGCGGCACGATCACGGCCTGCAGCCAGGGGCGCGACCAGGGCGCCACCTTCACCGTCCGCCTGCCCGTTCGGGATCTGAAGCGCGACTGGAGGGCGGGATCTCTCGGAGCACCCGTGACGCCAGGCGTCCTGAGCGGCTTCACCATCGTGGCCGTCGATGATGACGAGGACACCCGCGACCTGCTGCAGTCGGTGCTGCAGACGGCCGGCGCGCGCGTACATGCGGCGGAGTCCGCCGGCGAGGCGCTGGCGTTGTGCCTCTCGGAACGGCCCGACGCGCTCGTAAGCGACATCGCCATGCCGGGCCGGGACGGATACAGCCTCATGCAGGACCTGCACGCCCAGCTCGGCTCCGCGGTGCCACGTGTCGCCGTGGCGCTCAGCGCGTACGCGGCCCCGGCCGATCGCGAGCGTTCGATGGCTGCCGGGTACCAGTGGCATGTCGCCAAACCGTTCGACCCGGCCGATCTGGTGCACACGCTGCGCGATCTCTTGAGCACCGAGGCGTCACCACGCTGAACATGCATGTGACCGCCGACGCGACTGAAACGGTTCTCCGATGATTACGGCAATTGCCGAGATCCTGCCGCAGCTCGTGTGGACGGCAGACGCCACCGGCGCGCTCGATTACGCCAACCTCCGCTGGGTGGAATACACGGGCGTCCCCGTCACGGCGCTCGCAGGGGATGGTTGGACGTCCGTCATCCACCCCGGCGATCTGGAGCGGACCAGGCTGCGGTGGCGGCAGGCGGTGCACACCCGCACCCCCTACGAGAGCACCTACCGTCTGCGGCGGCATGACGGCGCCTACCGGTGGCACCTGGCGCGCGCCGCGCTCCTGCGCCCCGGCGGACACGAGATCGTCCGCTGGTTCGGCACCAGCACCGACATCCACGACCAGAAGCGGTTCGAAGAGAGCCAGCGGCTGCTGGTCGAGACCAGCCACGCGCTGGCCGCGTCGTTCGACCTCGACGTCACACTGCCGTCGGTCGCGACGCTGATGGCCAACTGGTTCCATGGCTACTGCCTGATCGACCTGCTGGGCGAGGGTGGACTCCGGCGGATCGCCGCCGCGCACTGGGACCCCGACAAGCAGACGCTGATCGACGAGATGATGTCGTTCTCCCCGGGCGAGGACCGCAACCACCCGCTCTGGCGCGTCATCACGACCCGCCGTACCGACGTGGTCAACACGATTACCGACGACCTCATCCGCGACTCGGTGCAATCGGCCCGGCACGCGGACCTGCGGCGTGCGCTCGGCACGACGGCCTACATCATGGCCCCGCTCATCGCGGGCGGACGCGCCGTGGGTACGCTGATGATCGCGGGCACCTCCGGCGAGCCCTTCGACAGTGACGATGCCCGCCCCGTCGAGGAGCTGGCGTTTCGCATGGCCATCGCGGTGGCCAACGCCCGCGCGTTTCGCGAGGCGCTCGAGGCCAACCGGCTGAAGGACGAGTTCCTGGCGATCGTCTCACACGAGCTGCGCACGCCGCTCAACGCCATGCGCGGGTGGATGTCGCTCCTGCGGCTGTCGAAACTGACCGAGAAACAGCAGGCGCACGCCCTCGACGTCATCGACCGGAACATCGGCGTCCAGGCGCAGCTCGTCGAAGACCTGCTCGACATCTCCCGGATCGTCAGCGGGAAGATGCGCCTCAACGTCGAGACCGTCGATCTCGACGCGGTCGTGAAGGCCGCGCTCGACTCCGTACGGCCGGCGGCTGATGCGAAGGACATCCAGCTCCACGCATCGACCGACGGCCCGCAAGGGGTCGTACACGGTGATCCCGACCGCCTCCAGCAGATCACCTGGAACCTCCTCTCGAATGCCATCACGTTCACGCCGCGCGGCGGCCGGGTGGACGTCACGGTTCGGCACACCGGGGGACTCGCCGAGCTGACCGTGACGGACACGGGGCAGGGCATCAGCCCGGATTTCCTGCCGCATGTCTTCGACCGCTTCCGGCAGGCCGACAGCACGACGACGCGCAATGTCGGCGGCCTGGGCCTGGGCCTCGCGATCGTCCGGCACCTGACCGAACTCCACGGCGGGACGGTCATGGCGGCGAGCGAAGGCGAGGGGCGCGGCGCCAGCTTCACGCTGCGGTTGCCCGCCGTCGCGGCGGGCCTACCGTGAGAGGCCGGCGGCGCGCGTCGTCGCTGGCTCGATGAAGGCGAGCGACAGCAGGATCACGGTGCCGAGCGTGATCACCAGGCCCGCGACCGCGTCCTGGTTCTGCAGGACCAGCGCGGCGACGATCATCAGCAGCGCCAGGACGGCATCGACCCCGACCACCCACGGGTAGATCGCGGCGCGCTGGTCCGGCAGGTTCGACGCGTGCACGCGGGACGTGAACACCAGATTCATCCTCGCCGTGATCGACACGGTCGCCAGGATCAGTGCCGCGAAGAACAACCACGAGCCGCGGGGCGCGCCGATCCACGGGCGGATCGTCCAGGCGACGGCCGGCATCGCCGCCAGCGCCAGCGCGATCGCGGCCTGATGAAACTGCCACCACCATAACGCGGCGTGGGCCGTCATCCTCGTCTGGCCGGCCTCGCGCGCACGAAGCGCCATGGCGAGCTCGGTACCCGAGGCAAACCGTTCGTCCGGAGACGCGTGCAGGCAGCGCCGGGCGATCTGCTGCACGTCCGGCGCGCTCCACGTGCCGGAGCGCAGCACCGACTGGCCGTCCATCAACTGCGCCATGCGCTCGACCATCGCGGCCGAATCAGGGCCGAAGGGATGCTCGCCGGTGGCGAGCTCGGTCGCGAGGACCCCGAACGCAAACACATCGGCGCGCGGATCGACGGTGCCGCCGGCGAGCTGCTCGGGAGCCATGTACCCTGGCGTGCCCACGGCTGCACCGGCCTGCGTCAGCCGCGTCACCGTCGGGTTCATGCCCCCTTCAACCGGGCGGGCGAGCCCGAAGTCGAGGATCTTGACCC
>JBBECO010000139.1:0-15961 GCA_040881785.1 Vicinamibacterales bacterium | reverse complement strand
CGGGCCAGCCACGCGCGCGCGACCGTCCAGTGACGCTTGACGGTGGCCGGCGAAATCTCCATGGCTTTGGCGGTCTCCTCGACGGTGAGGCCGCCGAAAAACCGCAGCTCGATCAGTCGTGCCTGTTCCGGGTCGAGTTGGGCCAGCCGCTCGAGCGCTTCGTCGAGCGCGAGCAGATCGATCGACCGCTCCCCCCCGGCCACCAGCGCATCGTCCAGCGTGACGCGGGCCCGCGCGCCGCCGCGCTTCTGCGCCTGGCGGGCGCGGGCGCGCTCGATCAGGATCTGGCGCATCGAATGTGCCGCGATGGCGCAGAAGTGCGCGCGGTTCTGCCAGCGGTCCGGCCGGTCCTTGAGCAGCCGCAAGTACACCTCGTTGACGAGCGCCGTGGGCTGCAGCGTCTGCCCGGGCTTTTCGCGCCGCAGGTAGCTGGCGGCCAGGCGGCGCAGCTCCTGGTACACCAGCGGCAGCAGCGAATCGACGGACTGGCCGCCGTCAGCCATCAGGGCACGCGCTTGATGGCGACCTGGTTGATGACCACCGGCTTGACCGGCCGGTCGCCGCGGGCCGTCGGCACCGACCCGATGCGTGTGACGATGTCCATGCCTTCGATGACTTCGCCGAACACCGAATGCCGGTTGTCGAGATGCGGGGTCGGTCCGAGCGTGATGAAGAACTGGCTGCCGTTGGTGTTGGGTCCGGCGTTGGCCATCGATAGCATGCCGGCGCGGCTGTGGCGCAGCGACGGGTGGAACTCATCGGCGAAGGTATAGCCCGGACCGCCCGTGCCGGTACCCAGCCGATCGCCCCCCTGGATCATGAACCCGTCGATGATCCGGTGAAACACCACGCCGTTGTAATACGGCGCCGTCTGCGTCTGGCCGGTGGACGGGTCCTTCCATTCCCTGGTGCCCTCGGCAAGCCCCACGAAGTTCGCCACGGTGTTCGGCGCCTCCTTGTCGAACAGGCGGACCGTGAACGAGCCTTCCGAGGTATCAAACAGTGCGTAGGTGCCGGGTTCCACGAGGCGCTCCTTTTGAACGGGCCAAGACGTGATTATAGCTACACGTCAATCGACAATCAGAGAGTCGGGTGCATCGTGTGCCATTTGGTGGCGCGCTCGAAAGCCAGGGCGACGCGCAGCATCGTGGCCTCGTCGTAGAGCCGGCCCGTCACCATGATCTCGACCGGCGTGTTGTTGACGAATCCAGCCTTCATGGCGACAGCCGGATGACCGGTCAGGTTCGTGAGGCCGAGGCTCTGGCTGCTGGTCGAGCTGATGAAGACGTCGTACCTGGACATGAGCTCGTCCATCTGCTGGATCAGCAGCGTGCGCGCGCGCTGCGCGCGGATGTACTCCACGGCGGGCACGAAGCGGTGCGTGCGGAAGGTGTTGGGCCAGGTGTTGAGCGAGGGGTCGGCGATCTCCGGCGTCCGCGTGAGGTCGTCGAAGGCGGCGGCCGCCTCGGTGGCCAGGATGAAACTGAGCATGCCGGCCAGCCGCGTGCCCGGCAGCTCGATCGGCTCCAGGCTGGCTCCCGCCTTGCGGTAGACGTCCAGCGCCGCGTTCAGCACCTTGCTCGTTTCCTCGGCCCTGCGGCGTTGTTCCGGCGACAGGCCTCGCCCGCGGCCGCGACCTGCTCCGCGGCCACCCGCCTCTCCACGGCCGGCGGCGGCTTCACCGCGCCCCTCTGCGGCAGGGGCCGGCGGCTCGAACTCTCGCGGGATGTAGCCGATCTTCAGCTTCGAGAGGGGAATGTCGGGATTCCACGCAAACGCGGCGTCCACGACCGTGGTGTCGCGGCCGTCCGGGCCGTAGATCGCGTTGAAGACCAGCGCCGCATCCTCGATGGTGCGGCACAGCGGGCCGATCTTGTCCATCGTCCAGCTCAGGGCCATCGCGCCGTGGCGGCTGACGCGGCCGTAGGTCGGCCGCAGGCCGACGACACCGTTCCGGGCGGAGGGAGAGATGATCGAGCCCCGTGTCTCGGTCCCGATGGCAAAGCCCACCAGCCCCGCGGCAGTCGCCGAGCCTGGACCGGCCGACGAACCGCTCGAGCCCTGTTCGGGGTTCCAGGGGTTTCGCGTCATGCCGCCGAACCAGCGGTCGCCCTGCGCCAGCGCGCCCATCGAGAGCTTCGCGACGAGCACCGCACCGGCCTCGCGCAGGCGCTCCACGATCGTGGCGTCGTAGTCGATGACCTGCTTCTGGTACGGCCCTGCGCCAAACGTCGTCGGGATGCCCTTCGTGGCGAAGAGATCCTTGGCGCCCCACGGGATGCCGTGGAGCGGACCGCGGTAGCGGCCGGCCCGGATCTCACGGTCGGCGATCGCCGCCTGCTCGAGCGCCAGATCTTTCGTGAGGGTGACGACACAGTTGAGCCGCGGTCCGTACTTTTCGAGCCGCGCGAGGTACATCTTCGTGAGGTCCGTCGCTGACACCTCGCGGCGCTGTACGAGGGCCGCCAGTGCCGTGACCGGCAGGAACGCGAGATCGTCGATCGATCCGCGGCGTCCGGCCGGCGGCTGGGCCGCGATCTTGATCTTCGCACCCGGGGTGGCGCCCGGCTTCGGCTTCTTTCCGGGCAGGTACGGACGGAACGTGATCGCCGGCTCGGTATCGAGTGGGATATTGACTTCGCGCAGCTGCTCGTACGTGGCCAGGTTGCGGTTGACGCCACTGAGGGCGGCTTCATCCTCGGCCTTGCCGAAATCGACGCCGAAAATCTTCTCGCCGCAGTCGAGCGTCGCGAGGTCGATGCGCTGGGGTTGCTGCGCCTGCTGAGCGAGCGCCGGAGCGGCGAGGCCGGCGGCAACCGCCGCGGGAAAAGCCTTGAGAAAGTGGCGTCTGTCTTTGCGAGCCATGCGGTCCTCCAGAAAGTGGCCCAAGCATACAACGCGGGACGGCATAAAATGACGGCACCCATGCCGAACCGGCCGATGCGCGTGCTGCTCGTGGAAGACGACCCCGCGTACGCGGCGTTCATCGGCGCCGAGCTCGACGCCGTATCGGTGCAGGTGGACCACGTCGGATCGCTGGCTGCGGCCCGCGGCCGGATGTCCGCTCAGCGCTTCGACGCGGTCCTTCTGGACCTGGGCCTGCCCGGCATCGAGGGCCTCTCGACCGTCGAGGCCATGCGCGAGGCCGCCGGCGAAACCCCGATCGTCGTGCTCACGTCGAATGCCGACGACGGGCTGTCGGTGCTCGCGATGCGGCGCGGCGCGCAGGACTATCTCGTCAAGCAGGACGCCGACGCGGCTGTCCTGGCGCGCGCGCTTCGGTACGCACGCGAGCGCGCGGCCTTCCGCCAGTCGATGCGCGACCGCGAGGCGCGCTTTCGGGCGCTGGTGGAGCACAGCTACGACGCGGTGACGCTGCTCGACGAACAGTTCCGCGTGCTGTACGACAGCCGCTCGATCGAATCGGTGTGCGGATACACGCCTGAGGAACGGCTCGGAAAGCCCATCGACCGTCTGTTGCACCCCGACGATCGGCCGGCGGTGATGGCCGGCCTGGCCGACCTCACGGCCACGGCGACGCCGAGCGCGTTCGAGTACCGGTTTCAGCACAAGAGCGGCGACTGGCGATGGGGCGAGGCGGTGGCGGTCAGCCACCTCGCCGATCCCGCGATTCAGGCGATCGTCATCAACCACCGCGACGTGAGCGAGCGGAAGAAGGTCGAGGCGGCGCTGCGCCACAGCGAAGAGCAGCTGCGCCAGGCGCAGAAGCTGGAGGCCGTGGGCCGGCTGGCCGGCGGGATCGCCCACGATTTCAACAACGTGCTGACGGCGATTTTCGGCTACACCGAACTGCTGATCGATGAGTTCCGTGAGGACGACCCGCGTCGCGCCGACGTCGTCGAGATCCGCAAGTCTGCGGAGCGCGCCGCGGCGCTGACCCGGCAGCTGCTGGCCTTCAGCCGCAAGCAGGTCATGCAGCCGCGCCTCCTCAATCTCAACGAAGTCATCAGGGCCGTCGAGAAGCTCCTCGCGCGGCTGGTCGGCGACGACGTTCTGGTGGAGCTGCAACTGGCATCCGACCTGGTGACCGTGCGGGCCGATCCGGGCCAGATCGAGCAGGTCCTCATGAACCTGGTGGCGAATGCGCGCGACGCGATGCCCGAGGGAGGCCGCCTCACGGTGTCCACACGGAACGAACACACGGGCCCGGCGTCCGCCGCGCGGCCGGGACTCGCCCCTGCTTCGTATGCGGTGGTCTCCGTCGCCGATACCGGCACAGGCGTGCCTGCCGCCGTGCGGGAACAGATCTTCGAGCCGTTCTTCACGACGAAGGAGCAGGGCAAGGGCACCGGACTGGGACTCGCCACGGCGTACGGCATCGTGAAGCAGTCCGGCGGGGGGATTTACATCGAGAGCGAGGAGGGGCAGGGGACGACGTTTCTCGTCTACCTGCCCCAGGCCGTCTAAAGGTCCGAAAGGTCCGACGGGTCCGACGGGTCCGAAGGGTCCGAAGGTCCCGGACCTTCCGGACCCCCTCCGGACCTTTCGGACCTTTCGGACCCCTTTGTTACTTCTTCTCCTTGAACCCTGCGGGGATGCTCACGCCGGCGGCATCCACCAACGTCGCGACATCCTGGAACTCGTGCTGCGTGGTGAAGATCGTCGTCCGCGCCTTGGGCGGCTCGGGTTTCTGGATCTTGCGCGCCAGCATCCCGCCGATGCCGCCGCCGCCACCGCCGCCGCTCTGCTCAGCGCTCTGCTCGAGGGCCGCCTTCGACTTCACGGCCTCGAACGTCGTGGTCGTCGCGAGCGGCGTGCCCTGCAGCTTGGTGCTTTCCTGTTTCAGGCGGTCCGATGCCTGCTTGAGCATCGGGTACATCGCGAGGACCATGGCCATCTGCTCGGCCGCCAGCCCGAACGTCTCCTCGCCATAGAGCTTCTTGTAATAGCGGGTCTCGAAGTCGCTCAGTTCCTTCAGCGCGGGGATGTCCGGTCCGAGCCAGGCGTCGGAGGTCATCACCATGCCACCGCTCTCCTCGAGCGCCACCCCTTTTTCGCGAAGGGTCACGGTCATGATCACCTGGCGCGCGTCGTGGCCCGCGATCTGCTTTTTCTGGCCGGTCTCCTTCGCGTCGAAATCGAGCTCCCATTCCTTCGTGGGCTCATCCGGCTTCTCCTGCTCCTGCCGCTCGGCTTCGCGCATGTCCTTTTCGGCGCGTTCCTGCGCTTCCTTCATGCGCCGCCGCATCTCGTCGAACGTCGTGACCTTGTATTCCTTCTTCTTCAGGTCGAGATCGTAGATTTTCTCTTCGGCGATATCGATGATCTGTCCGCTGTTGTCGCTCATCGTGGCCTTGCGGTCGCCCTTGACGGTGGTCGTCGAGACGATCCCTTCCCGGGCGGCCTTGCCGCCGAAGATGCCAACGACACGGCCCAGCATGCCTTCGAACTTGATGAGTGTCTTTTCGCGGGTTCGCACGTCGGCGGCGAGCGGACTGCACAGCAGGGCCGCCATCGGCACTGCAATTGCGCATGTAATCAACGAGCGTTTCATTTCGGGACCTCCAGGGGAATCGGGCCGCTCCGCGGCGCTCAATGGAAAATGGAAGATGGCAAATAGCAAAGACCGCAGCCACCGCGATTTTCGCACCGGTGGGCATTGTACCCTTGCAGTGAAGCTCATCCATTGCTGTTAACGCTCCGACAGCCGGCTCGTCCTCCCCTCGAGTGGAACTCGTTGCGGCCCGGAGCCTCGCGCGGATGACCGGCCCGCGGTTCGAGGCAGATCACGCCCTCGAGGATGCGCGGCTCGTCAACCGTGCCCGGGCCGGCGAGGAGGCGGCATTCGCCCGTCTGTACGAGCGCTACGCGCGGTTCATCCACGGCATTCTGCTCGCACGCGCGTCGGCGGCCGACGTGGACGACCTCGTGCAGGATGTCTTTCTGACGGCATGGAAGAACCTGCCGAGCCTGCGGGACCCGGCTGCGTTCGGCGGCTGGCTCTCGATGATTGCGCGCAACCGGGCGACCGACGCGCACCGGCGGGCGGTGGCCACGGTCGAACTTCCCACTGAGCTTAAGGCGGCGGGCACGGCCGGCTCGGACGCCGAAGCGCTGGCCGTGCTCGACGTCATTCGATCGCTGCCCGCCGCTTATCGCGAGACCCTGGTGCTGCGGCTGGTCGAGGGGATGACGGGACCCGAAATCGCGGAACGTACCGGCCTGACGCCGGCGTCCGTTCGCGTGAACCTGCACCGCGGCATGAAACTGCTGCACGAGAAGCTGACCGCATGACCGACGACGAACGCGATCCATATCTCTGGGACGGCACCGGCGTTCCCGATCCTGAGCTCCAGCGGATCGAGGCGCTCCTTCGCCCGCTGGCGTACCGCGGCCACCTGCCCGTGCTGCCCCGTCGCGTGACCGCCGGGCAGCGCGTCCTGGCGGTGGTGCGACCGCTCCTGATGTCGGCGGCCGCACTGGTGCTGGGATTCGCCGTGTGGTTCCTCTCGGGTGGCATTCGCGGCGGGTGGACCGTGCAGCAGCTCGCCGGCGCGCCCTCCATGAATGGCCAGGCGCTGGACGGTCACGACCTGCTGCGGCAGGGAAGCCTGCTGGTGACGGACGGCGAGTCGCGCGCGCGCATCGAGATCGGCCGGATCGGCCAGGTGGTCGTCGGCCCGGATTCCCGCGTCTCGCTCGTGACCGCCGGCGCTCGCGAGCATCGGCTCTCGCTCGAGCGCGGCACGATCCACGCGCGGATCTGGGCCCCGCCGCGCTTCTTCTTCGTCGAGACGCCGTCGGCTGAAGCCATCGATCTCGGGTGTGCGTTCACCCTGCACGTGGACGAGCAGGGCGCAGGCCTGCTGCGCGTCACCCATGGATGGGTGCAGTTCGCCTCTGGCGGACGAGAGGCCTTCATCCCCCAGGGGGCGGTCGGCGCGACCCGGCCCGGTGTCGGCCCCGGCACGCCCCGCTACGAGGACGCCCCGCCCGAATTCGCAGCCGCGCTGGACACACTCGATTTCGCGGAGCCGGACGATGCCGCGCGCACCGGCGCGCTGCAGACGGTGCTGACAACCGCCCGTCCGCGCGATGCGCTCACGCTGTGGCACCTGCTCTCACGGGGCGCGCCCGACGACCGCGCCCGTGTCTACGAACGGCTGGCGGCGCTCGCGCCGCCGCCGTCCGCAGTCACGCGTGAAGCCGTCCTGCAGGGGGATCGCACGGCGCTGCGGAAGTGGTGGGACAGCTTCGAGCTGGAAGGCACGTCGTTCTGGAGCCGGCTGAAGAACAGATTCTGATGCTGATCGGTAGATCGGTAGATCGGTAGGTCGGTCAGTGCGCCGGGGTGGGCATGGCCCAGCCGCAGAGCGTGTCGACGTCAGCAGCTGACAGGCGGGCGGCGCGGTGCATGAGGAGATAGGACGGCATGGGCATCGCGCCTTTACGCGCCAGCTCGCAGCTGTTCTTCAGGAGCTCGGCTTGCCGCGGGCGATCGTAGCGCCCCCACTCCGAGACGTTCAGGTGACTTCGGCCGTGATTCACATGGTCGATGACCAGCCACGATACAGGCGCCACGTGGCCGTACCAGGGCCATCGCGTATCGTTCGAGTGGCAGTCCCGGCACGAGCGATCCAGGACGGCGGCCACGTCGGCGGGCACAACCATGAGTGCCGCCAGGGCGTCTGCAGGGTTCGACAGCGGGTTCGTGCGCGCCGGCCGCACGACCTGCGCGCCCGTAAGCGCGACGGCACTCAGCGCAACGCTGATTCTGACGAGACGACGCATCATGCTGACGAGGACGCGGCCACGGGGGCGCCGTTAGCCAGATTCGGAGATGCAGGCCGATCTACCGATCCACCGAACTACCGAACTACCGAACGACCGAACCCCGGATACAATCCCCGAATGCACCGCGCATTCCTGGTCACCACGCTTTGTGCGACCCTTTCCGCCTTTCCCATGCAGACAAAACAGATCGTGAACGCCGGCCCGGCGCCTGTGGGCCCCTACAGCCCGGCCATCAAGGCGGGCGGCTTGATTTACCTGTCCGGCACGCTCGCGCAGGACGACAAGGGGGCGCTCGTGGGCGACGGCGACGCCGCCGCGCAGACGCGCCGCATCATCGAGCGCATGCGCGCGCTGCTCGCGGCGGCCGGTTCGTCGCTCGAGCAGGTCGTGGCCGTGACGGTCTACCTGCGCTCGGCCGGTGACTTCCAGGTCATGAACGACACCTACCGGACCTTCTGGCCGAAGGACCCGCCGACGCGGACCACGGTGATCACCGATCTTCTGCTGGGCGCCGATGTGGAAATCTCGATGGTCGCCGTGCCGAACGGCGCCGAGCGCGTCGTGATCCACCCGGCCGACTGGGTGAAATCGCCGAACCCGTACAGCTACGCCATCCGCACCGGCGACACGCTGTTTCTTTCCGGACTGGTCCCGCGCAACGGCCGCGACAACTCGACGATCGGCGGCGACATCACGGCGCAGACCAGGGCCGTCATGGAGAATGCCGGCCAGTTGCTCGCCTCCGCCGGCCTGGACTTCTCGCACGTCGTCAGCGCCCGCGTTTACCTGCCCGACACCGCCGGGTTCCAGCAGATGAACGAGGTCTATCGCAGCTACTTCAAGACCGACCGGCCGGCGCGCGCGACCGTGAAGGCCGGTCTCGCCGGGCGCCAGTACGCGGTCGAGATGACATTCGTCGCATCGTCCGCGCCGCGCCAGGCGTTCGCGCCCGGCGCGAACCTGAGCGGTGCGATCGAGGCCGGCAACCGCCTGTATGTCTCCGGCATGCTCGGCCAGACCGCCGAGAATGCCGGGAATGCTGCCGCCCAGACGCGCGAGACCCTGGCGAAGATCCGGAAAACCCTCGACGCCGCCGGCTACACGCCCGCCGATGTCGTGGAGGGACTCGTCTATCTCACGGACCTCGCGCAGTTCCCGCAGATGAACGATGAGTACCGTGCGTTCTTCGGCAAGGACTTTCCGGCGCGCGCCACGATCGGCGCCGGCCTCGTCGCCCCTGGCGCCGTCGTCGAGATCATGGTGACGGCGGTCAAGCAGTGATCCCACTGACCCGCGAGGACTTCGAGGCGGCGTACGCGCGCGTCTCGCCGCACATCCACCACACGCCGCTCCTGACGTCGAGGATGCTGAGCGAGGCGACGGGATTCGACGTGCGGCTGAAGGCCGAGCTCTTTCAGCGCACGGGGTCCTACAAGATCCGCGGTCCGCTCAACAAGTTCACGTACCTCACCGACGAGGAGCGCCGGCGCGGTGTCGTGTGTTCCTCGGCGGGCAACCACGCCCAGGGCGTGGCGCTGGCGGCGAAGATCCACGGCATCAAGGCGGTCGTCTGCATGGCGGAGAACGCCACGCCCTCGAAGATCGAGGCCACGCGCGCCTACGGCGCCGAGGTGGTGCTGCACGGCACGATCTGGGACGAAGCCAACGAGAAGGCGAAAGAGCTGGTGCGCGACCGCGGCCTGACCTACATCCATCCGTTCGACGACATGCAGCTGATCGCCGGCCAGGGGACGGTCGGTCTCGAGATCGTCCGCGACTGGCCGGACGTGGACGTCGTCGTCGTGCCGATCGGCGGCGGCGGCCTGATCTCGGGCGTGTCGATGGCGGTGAAGGCGTTCAAGCCCTCGGCGCGGATCATCGGCGTGGAATCGTCGGGCGCGCCCGGGATGCACGACAGCGTCCGCGCGGGGCATGTCGTGACGCTCGACCGGGTGGACTGCATCATCGACGGCCTGCGCGTGAAGCGGGTGGGTGAGACCACCTTCGAAGTCGTCCGGCGGTTCGTGGACGAGATCGTCACGCTGCCGGACGAGCAGATCTTCGAGGCGATGCTCTGGATCATGGGCCACGCCAAGCTTGTCGTCGAAGGGGCGGCCGCCTCACCCGTGGGAGCGCTGCTGCAGGGTCTCGTGAAGGCGCCGAAAGGATCGAAGGTCGTGTGCGTCCTGAGCGGCGGGAACGTGAACCTCGATCAGCTGAAGGGCCTGCGCTGGAACTAAGAGGCCTGCCCCGCCGAAGCCTTGGCGGAGGCGGGTTCAACACGGTTCAACACGGAGCAGAAGACGGCATGCGCATCGGTATCGAACCGGGCACGGTAGTTTCGCACTACCAGATCGTCGGACGGCTGGGGGCGGGCGGCATGGGCGAGGTCTACCGGGCCCTTGACACGACGCTCGGCCGGACGGTCGCGCTGAAAGTTCTGCCTCCGCACCTGGTGCGCAACGAGGAGCGCACGCGGCGCTTCGTGCAGGAAGCCCGTTCCGCTTCGTCCTTGAATCATCCAAACATTGTCACCATCTACGAGATCGGGCAGGCCCCGCTCACGGCTGTCGATGGGACGGACACGCCGGGTTCCGACCCCATCCACTTCATCGCGATGGAGCTGGTGGAGGGGGTCACCCTCAAAGAGAAGATCCACGATGAGGCCGCGAGTCTTCGGACGCTGCTGGCGCACATCGCGCAGGCGGCCGAAGGGCTCGCCAAGGCGCACGCCGCCGGCATCGTCCACCGGGACCTGAAACCGGAAAACATCATGGTGTCGGCCGACGGCTTCGCCAAGGTGCTGGACTTCGGGCTCGCCAAGCTGACGCTGCCGCAGGACTCAGACGCCCACACGCGGACGATGCCGGTGCCCGGCGATACCGGGGAAGGTGTGATCCTGGGAACCGTCGCGTACATGTCCCCCGAGCAAGTGCAGGGCAAGGCCGCCGACCACCGGTCGGACATTTTCGCGCTGGGCACGATCCTCTACGAAGCCGCCACGCGGCGCCGGCCGTTCGCCGCGAACTCCGACGTGGAAGTGATGCACAAGATCCTGCACGACAAGCCGGAGCCGGTGGTGGAGATCAATCCGGCGGTGCCCGCAGAACTGCGCCGCACGATCCGCCGCTGCATGGCCAAGGAGCCGGAGCGCCGCTTTCAGTCGATGAAGGACGTCGCGATCGAACTGGCGGAGATCGTCGAGGAGTTCGAACAGCTGTCGCTCGCCTCCACGTCGTCGAGCTCGCAGTCGGGGACGGCGGTTTCGCCGATGGCGCGCCCCGTCAGCACTCGCTGGAAGGGGGTCCTAGCCCTCATCGCCATCCTCGTCCTGGGCGGCGTGCTGTTCGGCGTGCAGCAGTGGCTCCAACCCTATCCTGACGGCGCCGCTCACCGTGTGACCAACGACCTGAGCGACTATCAGGGCCTCAGCACGACGCGGGACGCATCGGTGATTGCCGCCCTGAAGTCCGATACGAAGACATCGCTGGTGATGACGCGCGTGGACGACAGCACGCCTGGCACGCCGCTGGCGTCGGGCGGTTCGAGCCGGCTGAGGGATGTCGCGGTCTCGCGCTCAGGCGCGATCGTTTACGGGTTTTCCACCGGTAATCGTGCGGACATTGCCGTCCTCGACACGCCGCAATCGACCCCTCGGGTGGTGACGCGCGGGGGAGAGAATTTCGGTCCCTCGATCTCGGCCGATGGGCGGACGATTGTCTACAGCTCGGAAGGGGCCGACAGCCCCCCGCATGTCTTCGCGGTCGATGCGGATGGCTCGAACCTGCGGCAGATCACACGGGGGACCGGCGAGTCGGATGTGTCGCTGTCAGCCGATGGACGCACGATCGTCTATTCGGCAGGCGCCGGCAACGAGATCTGGGTCCAGCCCCTCCAGGGCGGTGCCCCGAGAAAGCTCACCGACCGGGTGAGCGGGCTGGGCCACCTGTCGCCAGACGGCCGGCACGTCCTCTTTCTGGAGTGGCAGCCGGCGGAAAGGACCGCGGTCCATCTCAAAGTGGTGCCGGCCGACGGCGGCGAGGCCGTCCTTGACATCCCGTGGGCATCCGGGTTCGATTTCCGGTGGCACCCGGACGGAGAGAGGATCACTTTTCGACGACTCGTGCGCGGAGTAAACCAGTTGTTCGCGCTGCCGGTCAGCGGCGGCGCCCCGACGCAGATCACGTCGTTCCCGGCAGGAACGTTCGGCGCCTACGACTGGACCGCGGACGGCGGTCTGGTCCTGATTCGAACGGAGACCACGTCGGACGTCGTCCTCATCAGCGACTGGCGGCGCTCACGGTAATCGGCGCGTTGCGGCAGGACCACGACCCATGACGGCCAGCGGGATACGCATCGGCATTTCGGCCTGTCTCCTCGGACAGCAGGTCCGGTACGACGGCGGCCACAAACGCGCCGACTACCTGCGCGACCTCGGAGCTGACATCGAGTGGGTTCCCGTGTGCCCGGAAGTCGAGATGGGCCTCGGCACGCCCCGCGAGCCCATGAACCTCGTGAAGCGCGATGGATCGCTGCGCATGATCGCGGCTGAGACGGGCATCGATCACACGGAGACCCTCCAGCAATGGGCCGCGAGGCGACTGGAGGCGCTCGCGTCCGAGGACCTGTCCGGCTACGTGCTCAAGGCCGACTCGCCGAGCTGCGGCATGGAGCAGGTGACGACGTTCGACGATGAAGGGCAGTCGTCGCGCGATGGCCGCGGTCTCTTCGCGGCGGCGGTGATGGCGCGTTTTCCGCAACTGCCCGTTGAGGATGAACGGCGGCTGGCTGACCCTGCCGTCCGCGAGGACTTCCTGCGCCGGGTCACCGCGTACCACGCCGCCCGCCAGCAGCAGACCGGAGGCACGCTGGACCCGATGCGCACCGTCAGCGTCGTTCGCGTCTCGGGCGGGCGCACGTCCACTGATTCCGACGTCGCCGCGGTCGAAGAGCCGCTCGAGATCCGCCTGCACGACCGCCCCTTCGTCGTCATCATGCGGACGCCCGGCGCCGACCGCGAGCTGGCGGCCGGATTCCTGTTCGCAGAAGGTGTCATCCGGCATGCCGGCGAGCTGGGTGCGGTGGAGCACTGCCGCCATCCGCATCATCCCGACGTGCACAACGTCGTGAATGTCTTCCTGATGGGCGAGGCCGGCGCCCGGGTGGAGACGACGATGGCGGAGCGGCGCAACGTGATGGCGAACTCGTCGTGCGGAATCTGCGGCCGCGTGACGATCGATTCGCTGAAGACGCGCGCGGCGCCGCTGGCGACGACGGCGTTCATCGACGCGGAGGTCCTGCACGGTCTGCCCGACGCGCTGCGTTCGGAGCAGTCGGTCTTCGAGCAGACGGGCGGGCTGCACGGCGCCGCCCTGTTCACGACAATCGGCGCGCTCGTCGCATCGAGCGAGGATGTCGGCCGTCACAACGCCGTGGACAAGGTCATCGGCCGGCTGCTGCTCGACGAGAAGCTGCCGCTCTCGGATCACGTGCTGGTCGTGAGCGGCCGCACGTCGTTCGAGATCGTGCAGAAGGCCTGGCTGGCCGGCGTGCAGATCATCTGTGCGGTCTCGGCCCCCTCGAGCCTGGCGATCGAGCTTGCGGCAGAAGCCGGCATTACGCTGCTCGGCTTTGCGCGCGACCGGGCGTTCAACATCTACTCGCATCCCCAGCGCATCCGTGGGGTGTGAATCGGACTACTCAGTCAGGTGAGTCCTGCGGCACAGGTCGGAAACCGATGAGGTCTGAGCGCCTCTCAACCCCCACGAAACCACCCGGACCGTTCAGTCGCTTAGTAAATCCGTGTAATCCGTGTGGTCCGTGACATCCGTGTGATGGCACCCCCGTTGCTCAAACACCTCACAGGTGATGATGCGACGTGGAATCGTGATCGCAGCGGTGGCCGCCGTCTCAGCGATACTCTGGACGGCCGCGTATCGCGTGACGGCGTTCACCCGGACAGTAGCGGCCGAGCTGGACGGTGCGACGGCGCTGGCGGAGCTCGTGCCGCGCCCGCAGACGACGATCGTCTACGACATTCACGGCCGTCCGGCCTTCACGTTCTTCATCGAGCAGCGCATCAACGTCCCGCTCGAGCAGGTGTCACCGGCAATGGTGCACGCGCTGCTCGCGGTCGAGGATCAGCGCTTCTTCGCGCACAACGGCCTCGACGCCGTCCGGATGGCCGCGGCGGGCTGGAACAACGTCCGGGCGCGGCGGATCGTCCAGGGCGGGAGCACCCTCACGCAACAGCTCGCGCGCGCGGGTCAGCTCCCGCGGCGCCGGACCTTTGAACGGAAGCTCCGCGAGGCGCTGATCGCCTCGCGCCTGGAGCAGCGGTACAGCAAGGGAGAAATTCTCGAGGCCTACCTCAACACCGTGTACTTCGGCGAGGGGTTCTACGGGGTGGAGGCCGCCTCGCGCGGTTACTTCGGCAAGTCCGCGGCGTCGCTGGCGGTCGAAGAGGCCGCCCTGCTGGCGGCCGTCGTTCGCTCGCCGTCGCGCGATACGCCCTGCGTGTCGCCGGAGCGCGCGAGAACGCGCCGTGACCTCGTGCTGCGTCTCATGCGCGACCAGGGGAAGCTCCAGGAGGCGGAGTTCAAGGCCGCGGTGGCCAGGCCGATTCCAGACGCGTCGCACGAATCCCACATAGGCGCCGGTAACGGTCCGAGTGTCGGCGGGTACTTCCGCGAAGAGCTGCGCCGGCAGCTCGTCGCGCAGTTCGGCAACGACCGCGTGCTTCGCGGCGGTCTTCGTGTCTATTCCACCTACGACCCTCTGCTTCAGAAGGCGGCCGAGGAGGCGATTTCCGGCCGCATCGCGCAGATCGCGAAGTCACGGCCGAAGGCCAGGGCGCTGCAGGGCAGCCTCGTGTCGATGGATGCGCGTACGGGTGACGTGCTGGCGCTGGTGGGCGGCCGCGACTTCGCGTCGAGCAGCTTCAATCGCGCCACGCAGGCGCATCGACAGGCGGGATCCGCCTTCAAGCCGATTCTCTATGCGGCGGCACTCGAGCGCGGCTACGGACCGTCCACGATGCTCACGTCGCTCGACACGCCGATCGGCACGACGTCGGATGCCTGGCTGCCGGGCGGGGAGCACGAGCGTTCGGCCTACACCATCCGGCGCGCCCTGAAGGTGTCGAGCAACCGGGCCGCGGCGCAACTGATGCAGCAGATCGGCACGACCACGACGATCTACTACGCGCAGCGGCTGGGGATCCAGTCATCGCTGCCGATCGTTCCGTCGCTCGCGCTGGGCACCGGTGAGGTGACGCTGCTGGAGCTGACCTCCGCGTACACGGCGTTCGCCAATCGCGGGACCGCGTCCACGCCGCGGCTGTTCACGCGCGTGGAAGATGGCAGCGGCGGCGTCATCCTCTTCAATGCGGAGCGGCACACGCGCGCGCTCAGCGAGGGCACCGCCTACATGATGTCCAGCATGCTGGCGGATGTCATTTCGAGCGGGACGGCCACGGGTGTTCGCGCGGCAGGCTTCCAGCTGCCGGCTGCAGGCAAGACCGGCACGACTGACGATTACGCCGATGCGTGGTTCATCGGCTATACGCCGCGGATCGTCACCGGTGTGTGGTTCGGCCTCGACAGGCCGGCGCCCATCATGGCGCGCGGGTTCGGCGGCACCGTTGCGGCCCCGGCGTGGGCGACGTTCATGAAGACCGCCACCCGCGGACACAAGCCCGAGTGGTACGAGATGCCGCCGGATGTCGAGAAGGTGGCCATCTGCCGGCTGAGCGGCGCCCGCGCGACGCCCGACTGCACGTATCAGTACATACCGCCGCCCGCCGAGGAACTGCCGGTCGGCACGATGGGGGTGATGCAGGCCGGGTATCTGACGCCCGTGCGCGGCCTGCCGCCGTCGGAGCCGCCCGTGTACGAGGAGCTGTTCTCGGTCGGTGCCGTCTCGTCGGCGCTGTGCCACCTGCACGGTCCCCAACCGTCGTACGCGGGCAAGGACCCCGGGGGCGGGCTCGAGACGTCCGCCGCCTCGCCGGCCTCCTCGACGCCGATGGTCGATGCCGAACTGCGTCGGCCGCGCGTCGTTGTCCAGCGTGTGGTGGGGCGCGACGGCATCACCCGCGTGGTGATCAAGCAGAAGCAGCCGTAGTCACCTTGGCGCCCGACCTGCCACGCGCCCGACCTGAAGGTCGGGCCTACTGAGTCAGTCCAGCGTCTGATACGTCTCGTAG
>JBBECO010000138.1:0-3624 GCA_040881785.1 Vicinamibacterales bacterium | reverse complement strand
AGTCCCGAGTCCCGAGTCCCGAGCCCCGACCCCCCAGCCCCGTCACTGATATCCTGCTTCGATGATCAGCGGCCGCCGCCGCTCCGTGATTTTCTTCACCGTCTTCGGCATCTGCCTCGTGGCGATCGCCGTCGCGCTGAATGTCGGCTGGCTGGTGGTCAGCTGGCAGCGCGGCGTCCTCTGGGTGCTCGGCCTCGTCTTCTTCCTCATCATCATCGCCGGCATGGTGCTCAACACCATCTTCCTGGTCCGCGAGATACGGCGGAACGAGCAGCACGACTCGTTCATCAATGCCGTGACGCACGAGCTGAAGACGCCCGTCGCCTCCATTAGGCTGTACCTGCAGACCCTGCAGACGCGGGAGCTCGACGAAGCGAAGCGCCGCGAGTTCTACCGGATCATGCTCGAGGACAGCGACCGCCTGCTGGACACGATCGAGCAGGTCCTGCGGGCCGGCAGCACCCAGTCACAGTTCCGGCGGCTGGCACAGAGCCGCGTTGACCTCGGCGAGGTCGCGCAGGAGTGCGTGGCGCTCGGCCGCTCGCGCTTCCACCTCCCGGACGACGCGCTCGTGTTCGAGCAGACGACCGTGTCACCGGCGATCGTCATCGGCGACGCCGACGAGCTGAAAGCGGCCGTCTGGAACCTGATCGACAACGCGGTCAAGTACTCGGGGCAGGACCCTCGCGTCACGATCTCGCTGCAGGAAACGGCGGACCACTCGCGCTACGCGCTGAAGGTGACCGACGCGGGAGCGGGCATCAGTCCGAACGAGCTGAAGCGGGTGTTCAGGCGGTTCTATCGCATCCATGGCATGTCCGTCCGGACGAAGGGCAGCGGCCTGGGCCTGTTCATCGTGCGCTCGGTCGCGAAGCGTCACGGCGGCAAGGCGTTCGCCGAAAGCGAAGGGGCGGGCCGCGGCAGCACCTTCACGCTGCTCCTGCCCAGACCGCAGGAGCCGGCATGAGCACACCGGCTCGCGTGCTCGTGGTCGAAGACGAGCAGCATCTCGCCGACGGGCTGAAGTTCAATCTCGAGGCCGAAGGGTACGCGGCGGATGTCGTCGATACGGGTGAGGCCGCCGTCGGCCGCCTGATCGGACCCGGCGCGCAGCCGTGCGACCTGGTCGTCCTCGACGTGATGCTCCCGGGCAAGGACGGTTTCGCCGTCGTGTCGGAGCTGCGCGCGGCCAGCTGCTTCGTCCCAGTGCTGATCCTGACGGCGCTCGGCCGTCCCGAAGACATCCTCAAGGGCTTCGACGCCGGCGCCGACGATTACCTCCCCAAGACCGCGGAGCTCGCGATTCTCATCGCGCGCGTCCATGGCCTGCTCCGCCGGAGCGCCTGGACGAAGCGTCATGCCGATGTCTACCGCTTCGGCGACCGCACGATCGATTTCGATGCGCTCGAGCTGCGTGTCGGCGATCGCGCCTATCCGCTGACGCTGATGGAGGCCAACCTCCTGCGGTACTTCGTCGAGCACGAAGGCCAGGCGGTGTCGCGCAAGGCGATGCTCGAGGACGTCTGGGCGCTGCGCGAAGACACCGACACCCGCGCCATCGACAACTTCATCGTCCGCCTGCGGCGTTATATTGAGCAGGATCCCGCCGCGCCGCGTCACCTGCTCACGGTTCGCGGTGTCGGGTATCGTTTCATCGCCCAGCCGGATTGATCACAGATGGACTTTGCCGCGTTGCTTCTTTCGTTGACGTTACGGCTGATCGACATGCAGCGACCGCGCATCAGCGAGAGCGTGACGGTGGTGGGCTCAGGGCCGTCCATCGCGGTTCCGGCCGCCGTGACGGTCCTGGATCGTCATGCGCTCGACACCATGCCGGCGGCGACCGTGGACGACGCGCTGCGGTCGGTTCCCGGGTTCAGCCTGTTCCGGCGATCGTCGTCGCGTGTGGCCAATCCCACGACGCAGGGCGCGACGCTGCGCGGTCTTGCGGCATCGGGCTCGAGCCGCGCGCTGGTCCTGGCCGACGGGATCCCGATGAACGATCCGGTCGGAGGATGGGTCTACTGGAACCGCGTGCCGGCCGCGGCCCTGAAGGAGGTGTCGGTCGCCAGAGGTGCCGCCGGGGACCTTTTCGGCGCCGATGCGCTCGCCGGCGTCGTCGCGATCCGCAGCGCGGATGACGAGGGGGCGCGCGTGCTCGTCGAGGGCGGCAGTCACGGCTCCGCACGGGTCTCGGCCTATGGAGGGAAAGCGTTCCGGCACGGCATCTTCTTTGGTGCGGCGGAAGGGGTGACCACGGACGGCTTCGTCATCGTCGAGCCCGCAGTACGCGGCTCTATCGACACCCCCGCGGGGTCACGGCACGGCTCGGCCCACGCGGCGGCCTACATCGTCACACCTCCGGCGTCTCTGACGATCCGGGCGTCGCACTTTGCCGAGTCGCGCCGCAACGGCACGCCGGTGCAGCGCAACGCGACCGAGGTCACGCTGGCGTCGCTCCAAGCTGTCGGCAGCGCCGGCGGTGGCACATGGGCCGGCAGCGGGTACGCGTCGTCACAGGAGTACGAGCAGACGTTCAGCGCGGTACTCGCCGGCCGTGCGAGCGAGAGGCAGACGAGCGCGCAGCTCGTGGGGGCGACCTCCGCCGGCGCCCAGGCGGACTACTGGTCGGAGGTGAGCCGCCAGGGCGCGCAGTTCGGCCTGCGTCTCGCAGCCAGACATGTCTCAGCCGACGTGACGGAAACCCCCTTCGCCTTCACCGGGGAGCCACTGCCCGTGCGGCGTACGGAGGCCAGCCAGTTGACGGCTGCCGCCGCGGCCCACGGGCAGGTTCATCGGTCCCGGTTTGGTGCGGGCGGCGGCGTGCGAGTCGAGCTCTGGCGCGCCGACGGGGACAACAGCCATCTCGTCGCGAGTCCGAAGCTGTGGATGACTCATGGGACGGGCTTTCTGACGCTTCGCGCGGCGTTTCAGAGCGGCTTTCGCGGTCCGACGATCAACGAACTGCACCGAGGCTTTCGTGTGGGGAACGTCGTCACCCAGGCGAATGACCAGCTCCGCCCGGAGCGCGCGCGCGGTGTCGAGGGAGGCGCTTCCTGGATCCGTGGCCCGCTGGTGCTGCGCGGCGTCGTCTTCTGGAGCCGCGTGGAGGATGCGATCGTGAATGTGACGTTGTCGCAGACCGGGACGCTGATTCTGCGGGAGCGTCAGAACGCGGCGCGGATTCGCGCCGCGGGGACGGAGATCGAAGCCGACATCCGGGTGTCGCCCGGCCTGACGATCACCGGCGCCTCGTCCTACACGGATTCGGTCTTCACCGAAGGGCCGCTGACCGGCCTGCGCGTGCCGCAGGTGGCGCGCCTGCAGCATGCGCTCGGCGCGCGCGCATCCGCCGGGCGCCTGCGTCTGTCCGTGGAATGGCGCTACATCGGCCGCCAGTTCGATGACGACCGCAACGTGTTTCCGCTGAGTGGATCGTCGATGACCGACGCGCGCGCCGGCTGGCGTCTCGGGAAGCGGGCCGAAGTGTTTGCCGCGATGGAGAACGTGCTGGACGAAGAGCAGGACGTCGGCCGCACGCCCCTGAGAACGATCGGCCTGCCGCGCACGACGCGTGTGGGTGTGCGGTTGATCTTCCCCTGACGCTGTACGGGCTGACGGCCC
>JBBECO010000137.1:2309-3637 GCA_040881785.1 Vicinamibacterales bacterium | reverse complement strand
ACGGCCGGCGGCGTCGCCGCCCTCGCGGGTCTGCCAGGGGTCGAGTCGATCAACGACTTCGGACAGATGCAGGAGGTTCGCCTGAACGCCGATCCCCAGGCCTTCCTGCACCAGCTGTCGTCGAACACCGCCGTCTTCCACTTCGAGCTGACCCGGCCGTCGCTCCACGACATCTTCGTCAGGATCGCGACGCCGCAAGAGCAGGAGACCGGAGACAGCAGGCAGGATGCAGAAGCTGTTACCCTGCCCTCGTGACTCCGGTCCTGCGAACCATGGCCCGGGCGTCCGCGTTCTGCGGGCTGTAGGGAGGGCTGAATGACTGCGGCTCTGGCCCTCGCGGTGCTCCTCGCTGCACAGTCGCAGCAGCTGCCTCGACCCGCGTTCGAAACGAATGTCAACGTGGTCCTCGTCGACGTCCATGTTGTCGACAAGCACGGCAAGCCCATCACGGATCTCCGGCCGGAGGAGTTCGAGGTCCAGATTTCTGGGCGGACGCGGCAGGTGCAGTCGGTCCAGTTCGTCTCGTACGCCGCGCCGTTGCTGGAGAAGGCGACAGTCGATCCCGCGGCGCCGCCTGACAGCGCGGCTGCGCGCCCGAGGCGGATGTTCATCCTGGCGATCGACGAGCACAGCCTGCACGTCGCCAACGCCCGCGCGGCTGTGCTGGCCGCCGAGAAGTTCATCGACAAGCTGCAGCCCGACGACCTCGTGGGGCTCTACGCGTATCCCACCGGAAAGGCGCAGCACGACCTGACGACGGACCACGCGGCCGTCCGCCGGACCCTGCAGCAGGTCACCGGGCTCTTCCAGCAGCCCGTCAGCCGGTACAACCTGACACCCTCCGAGATCATCGACATTTCCAGCGGCGACACCGAGGCGGCCCGGCGCGTGGTCCTTCGCGAATGCCGCGGCGGCGGATGCAGCGTCAACGATATCCGTAACGAGGCGATCGGCCTCGTCGGATTCATGGAGATGGCGGTGTCGCAGAGCGTCGGCGGGCTGCGCGGGCTCGTGCGGGCGCTCGGCGACATTCCCGGCCGCAAGACGCTGGTACTGGTCAGCGGCGGCCTGGTCTCGACCGACAAGGGGAGTGGCCGCGCGAATGCGGCCGCGGAGATCACCGCGCTCGGTCGCGAGGCGGCGATCGCCAATCTCTCGGTGTTCGCCCTGCATCTCGACTGGAGTTTCCAGGAGGCGATGTCGTCACGGGGCGGAGTCCGGCTGTCCTACTTCCGCGACTCCGGCATGGCCGCCACCGGTCTCGAGATGGTCGCCGGCACGACCGGCGGCACCGTCGTGCGTGTGCAGGGGCAGTCTCCGGATGTCGC
>JBBECO010000137.1:0-2209 GCA_040881785.1 Vicinamibacterales bacterium | reverse complement strand
CTCGTCCTGATGCCGGTCCTCATGATCGCGTCGATGACCCTGATGCGCGCCGCCAGGACCGCCACCGACACGAACACGCGGACGTTCGGCTATGTCGATCACAGCGGCTTCGTCGGCCCGGCGATCGAGGCGGCGGCGCAGGCGCGAAACGCCACCGCGGCGGCCAACGGCCTGCCCAGATACGAACCGGTCGCCATCCGGCCCCAAGGGAAATCCGACGACCAGCTTCGGCTCGAGCTCTCGGACCGCGTCAGAGCGAAACAACTGTATGCCTTCGTCGAGATCCCGGACGACATCCTGAGTCCGGACGCGAACCATGAGATCCGCTACTACTCGAATCACCCCTCATATGTCGCGCTTCCGCAGTGGCTCCGCACCGCCATCGGCAGCGGTGTCGTCACGGAGCGCTTCCGTGAGGCCTCGGTCGATCCGAAGCTCGTCGAGCGGCTCACGCGTCCGACGCCGGTCAGCAACCTCGGACTGTTCGATAGGGACGTCTCGGGCCACGTCAAACCGGCGGAGGAAGTCGACCAGAACCGCGCGTCGGGCGTGCCGGCCGCCATGCTCGTGCTGATGTACATCATCGTGATGGCAAGTGCGCCGCAGCTCCTCAACACGGTGATCGAGGAGAAGATGAGCCGCATCAGCGAGGTCCTCATCGGATCGGTGACCCCCTTTCAGCTCATGATGGGCAAGCTGCTCGGCTGCGTCGGGATGTCGCTCGTGCTCGCGGCGGTCTACATCGCGGGAGGGCTCGCGGCCGCCGCCTACTGGGGCATGGCCAACGTCGTCTCGCTGCCGATGGCCGGCTGGTTCGTGCTGTTCCTGACGATGGCGGTGCTGATGTTCGGGGCGTTCTTCATCGCGGTAGGGGCAGCCTGCAGCGACCTCAAAGACTCACAGAGCATGATGATGCCGATCATGATGCTCATCATGTTCCCGGTATTCGCATTCGGCTTCGTGCTGCGCGCCCCGGACGGCACCCTCGCGCTGGGCCTCTCCCTGTTCCCGACGATGTCCCCGTTCCTGATGCTGATGCGTCTCGGCCTGCAGCCGGGTCCGCCGCTCTGGCAGATCCTGCTGTCGGTGGCACTGATGGCGGTGACGACCTTCGGGGCGGTCTGGGCCGCAGGCCGCATCTTCCGGACCGGGATCCTCATGCAGGGCAAGTCGCCGACGCTCGTCGAGATGATCCGATGGGTCAGGGCGGGGTGACCCTGTCAGAAGCTGGGACGATCCAGCTCCTAGCTCCTGGCTCCTGGCTCCTACTTTCTCCGCGAATACGGCACCGCGAGCGATCCGCCGCCCTGCATGACGGGTACGTAGATGATGCCGTCATCGACGCTGGGCTTCACCCAGACGGGGACGCCGCTGTAGTAGCCGGCGCGCCGCATGGCCGTGGTGTCGATCGGCTCGGCCGGACCGGCCGTGTACCAGCGCGTCCCGTCGAACTCGATGAAGATCGACGTCGGCGAGAGTGGACGGCCCGGACGCGCGCGGACGGTTGGACGGGGTGCGGGGACTCGCCCGGACGTCCCAACGGGCGCCGGTTCGCGCGCAACGTCGGGCCGCGCCTCGACGCCGGCCGTTCCAACCGGACGCGGTACCTGCACCGGGATCTCCGTGGTGGTGAGCGATGGCGGCCCTGCCGCCTGCAACTGCCCCGCAGCCGAGATGTCGCTCGGAAGCCCGCGGGACACGGTGCTCGGCACGCTGCCGCTCGTTCCGGCGAGCGTCCCCGATCGTGGCCGCTCGTACGGCTGCATCAGAGCGCCTCGCACCGGCACGTACACGACGCTGTACGGCTCGATGGTCGTCCGGCTGAAGAGCGGGATCCCCTGGTAGAAGCCGCTGCGCACCATCTCGGTTGGGTTGAAGTAGACCATCGGCCCAGCCGGGTAGTACAGATTCCCTGCATGGGTAATCGGCTCGCCGTTGAGATACCACGACTCGTGCTCAGCCGTGACGGTCGGGTTGGGCGTCGGCTGGATGACGACCTGCGCCGGAGCGGTTTTCCCAAGGAATACCGTCACGAGGAAGGTGAGCAGTATGGTGCGAGCTCGGCGGTTCATAGAAGCCTCCGAACTCTGTAGAGCCATTCTCGTGCCGTCAGCAGCCCTCGGTGGGCGCCGGACGAGGCAGCCCATGAAGGGCTGCGTCACACGCTCGATCTCAGGCCGACCTCTCCACTCTCAGACGTGTAGCGCAG
>JBBECO010000136.1:0-23647 GCA_040881785.1 Vicinamibacterales bacterium | reverse complement strand
TGATCCGGAATCACGAATCACGAATCGCGATTAGCGATTAGGGATCAACGATTAGCGATTGGCAGCCCCGCCTCCCACCACCAGAACGTCGGCAGCTTCTTCTGCACCGGCCAGATCTGGTCGAGGGTGTCCCCCTCGTACAGCTCGCCGTTCTTCATCACGTAGCGGACGCTGTTCGTATTTCGGATGTCCTGCAGCGGGTTCCGGTCGAGCACGACCAGGTCGGCAAGCTTCCCGGCCTCGATCGACCCGAGGTCCCGGTCGATGCCGATGATCTTCGCGCCGTCGATCGTCGCGGCCTGCAGCACCTCGCGCGGCGTCATGCCGCCCATCGCCAGCGCCCACATCTCCCAGTGGTAGCCGAGCCCCTGGAGCTGCCCGTGACCGCCGACGCCCACGAGGCCGCCCGCCCGCTGGATCTTCGCCGCCGCTTCGGCCGCCATCGGGAACACGAACTCGTCCTGGCGCGCCCACACGCGGCGGCGCCGGGTCATATCGTCGAGCACGTTGTGCGGATAGAAGCGATTCAGCTTCTTGTCGTCGTGCACCTCGGTCGTCGTGTAGAAATATTCCTCCGCGATGATCCCGCCATAGTTGACGAGCAGCGTCGGCGTGTACGCCGTCTTCGTTTTCGCGTACAGCTCGACGACGTCCTTGTAGAGGGGGAAGACGGGGAGCGTGTGCTCGTTGCCGTGCATGCCGTCGATGGCGTGCGTGATGTCGAGCTTCATGTCCCGCCCGCCCTCGGTCGTCGGCATCAGTCCGAGCTCTTTGGCCGCTTTCACGACCCACTGCCGCTGCTTGCGGTTGCCCACCATGTAGGACTTGATGTTCGGCGTGCGGTAGTGCTCCTTGTAGCGCTTGAGATACGCCAGCGTCGCTTCATAGGACTGAAAGTCGTTGTTCGAGAACACGCCGGGACCCGTCATGAATGCGCGCTGCCCGGTGCTCTGTCCGGTCTCGACGAGATCCTGGTAGGCGAAGTAGTCATTGGTCGAGGTCTGGACGTCGAGCCCCGCCGTCACGCCATACGCGAGGTTGGCGATCAGGCTCCAGTTCTGCGGCTCGAGGACGTCATGCGTCCGGAACTCCCAGTGCGCGTGCGTATCGACGAAGCCCGGCACGATGAACTTCCCGCGGGCATCGATCGCCTTCGTTCCCGCGGGGACGGTCAGGTTACGGCCAACGGCGGTGATGCGGTTATCGGTGACGAGAATGTCTCCGTCCTTTATCACCTGATCGCCCTTGAAAGTCACGATGGTCGCCCCTCTGAGGACGATCGTCCCCTTGGGCGTCGCGCGCGGGATCTCGATGACGACCTCGACGCGCTCGACGTTCTTGTCGAGATCCAGCGGATCCTTCGGCTTCGCGGTCGCGGGCTTCTGTCCCGCACCTTCGGGCTTGTCGCCCGCACCTTCGGGCTTCCCCCCCGCACCCTCAGCGCCGCGTCCCGCAGGTTCCGGCGTGAAGTCGATCGTGTCGAAGGAGCGCCGGAAGAACGTGGAGCCGATCGCCCAGGTGATCGTCTTTCCTTCGTCCGCCCACGCAAAATAGTCCGCGCCGATATCAGTGAGGCGTTTGGCCGGCAGCGCCGGACTGCGGACGCTGATGGCGGCCGGACTGCCGGTGAACGGCGGCACGGCGACGACCCACAGCTGGTTGTTCACCTCCGCAAGAGCCCACTTGCCGTCGGGGCGCATCAGCACGGCGTCGGCGGCGGGTGGCCGGGGCGCGCCCGCCCGTCCGGGCCCGGTCACGCGCAGGTGCGTGCGGCGGTCGGTGCCGTCGTAGCGCAGCGAGATCACGCCGTCGTTCGAGTAGACGAACACCCGCTCGGCGTCGGTCGTGAAATGCGGCCGGCCGAGTCCGCGTGCCGGCACGATCAGCTCGACGTCGCCGCCGCTCGACGGCAGCCACACCAGGTCGAGCGGGATCCGCAGCCCGCCGAACTCACTGAACGACTGCTGGCGCTGGTACTCGTTGCCGCGCAGCCCGACGATCCGCTGGCCGTCCGGCGAAAACGTGATGTCGCTATAGAAAGCCGAGAGCGTCGTCAGCTGTTGGGGCTGGCCGCTGCCGTCCGCCCGCACCTTCCAGATATGTCCCTTTCCCTCAGACGACCAGGTGACGTAGGCGATCCACTGGCCGTCCGGCGACCAGGTGGGCTTGAACGCGTGCTCGGCGGAGCCGGGCAGCAGGTGCCGCGGCGTGCCGGACGGCAGGTCCATCGTGTAGAGGTGCGTCAGCACCGACATCACCAGGCGCTTGCCGTCAGGGGACTGGCGCGGATCCTGGATCAGCCGGGCGCGGACCGGGCCTTGAGGCACGCGGTACGGCGCCTCCAGATCCGGACCGATGTCGAGGGAGACCTTCGCCGTGAACGGTACGGGGACGCTGACGCCGGTTTCGATGTTGATCCGTTCGAATTTGCCGGCGTTCGTGATGACGAGCGCCGTGCCGTCCGGTGTGAAGGCGTAGCCGGGCAGCGTATCGCGGCTGGGGCTGCCGCCGCTTTCCTGCTCGTCGCGGTTGATCGGCCATTTCAGCCAGCGGTCCGCGCCGGTCGTCAGGTTGCGGACGCGCAGGCCGGTTTTCGTCTCGTAACGCGTGCCATAGACCACCAACGTGCCGTCCGGTGAGACGAGCGGACGCAGCCCGCCGCCTTCGGCCTGCGTGATGACGTCGGCATCGCCGCTGCGCATGTCGAGGCGCGCGACCTGCCAGCGTGACAGGCCGGTGCCGGTCCCCGCCTGGGCCATGAAGAGATACCGCCCGTCCGGTGAGACGGACGCGCCGAGCCGGTTGGGCCCGCTCGCGCCGGCGGCCGGGGCCCCGGGGGCAGCCGCGGCGGGCGGTGTCCCGCCGGCCAGCACGATGCCGCTGCCGCCGTTGACATGGAACATGCGCAACTGGGTGCCGCCGGTCACACGCATCGAGGCGATCACGTACTGGGAGTCCGGCGTCCACGCCGGCGAGATCACGGCGTTCTGCGACTCATTGGACAGTTTCCGCGGCTCGGTTCCATCGATCTTCGCGATCCAGAGGTTGTCGCTCCCGCTGCGGTCGCTGATGAAGGCGATCCACTTGCCATCGGGCGAGACGCGCGGCTGCGCGTCGTAGGGGGCGCCGTCGGTCACACGTGCGGCCGCGCCGCCGGCGATCGGCACCCGGTAGAGATCGCCAAGCAGCTCGAAGAGGATGGCCGTGCCGTCCGGCGTGACGTCGAGCGACATCCAGGTCCCCTCGTCGGTCTCGAACTCGAGCTTCTTCGTCAGCTCGAGCGGGAGCTCGTTCTTGTCGGCCTTCTTCTTGTCGGCCGCTGGATCCTTCTTGTCCTGCGGCTTCTCCTGGGGCGTGTCCTGCGCGAGGAGCGAGCCTCCGGCGATGGCCGCGGCGAGCAGTATGAAGAGGAAGCGTGATTTCATGCGCAAGACGATACCAGACCCGGAGCTGACGTTGAGGGTGCGGGGAACCGACGCGGGAAGGTGCGGGAGATTGAGGCGCCACTCGCAGCGAGGGCGCCCGCACCCGAAGGCGTGACAGCGCGACCGCCTACTCCCCGCGCACCTCCCGGATCTTCGCGTCGCGGTCCGACTCGAACTGCGCCAGGTCGCGCAGCAGATGCTCGCGGTGCAGCTCGAGCTCCTGCGGGTCGAACACGGCGGCCGTCTGCGACTGGTGCATGATCCGGCGTTCGGCGACGCGCGACTCATACAGGTTCCGCGCCTCGGCAATCGCGGCGCGCTGCTCGTCGGTGAGGGTCTTCTGCTCGATGCCGGCGTCGGCATCCTTTTTCCTGAGCCGTTCCATCGCGAGCTCGAGGGCGCTCTTCGGGGCGTCGGTCATGACTTGAGTATAAGTCCGTCCTCCCACCGTTCGTCACACGCAGGCTGCCGGTCCCCGTGTTCCCGGCACCCCCAGCGTCAGTCTCCCGCACCCTCTGCTTCAGTTCCCGGTGGTATGCTCCCTCGCAACGAGGTCTCCCATGACTCTACGAAGCGTGTCGGCGATAGCCGTGTGCGTCGTGTTCCTGCCCGCCAGTTCCGTCGTCGCATGGGCGCAGGGCCCGCCGCCCCCGCCTCCCCCGCCACCAGGGATCGCCCAGCCGCGCGACGCGGCGGCGCAGAAGCCGGGCACCGCGAAGCTGTCGGGGCGCGTGACCTCGCTCGACACCGGACGACCCATCAGGCGCGCCGTCGTCCGCGCCACGGGCCAGGCCCTCCGCGAGGGTAAGTCGGTGTCCACCGATGCCGAAGGACGCTGGGAGCTCCGCGAGATCCCCGCCGGCCGTTTCACGATTTCGGTGACGAAAGGCGGCTTCGTGTCGCTGTCGTTCGGACAGAAGCGCCCCTTCGAAGGGGGCAAGACCGTGGACGTCGCCGACGCCGCGGCCGTGGGTAATCTCGACGTCGCGCTGCCGCGTGGCGGCGCCGTGACCGGCCGTGTCGTGGACGAATTCGGCGAGCCCGTGACCGGCGCGAACGTCTCCCCGCTGCGCTTCCGTTATGCGAGCGGTCGGCGCCAGCTGGCGCCGGTCGGCACAGGTGACACGACCGATGACCTCGGCCAGTACCGGCTGCACGGCCTTCCCCCCGGCGACTATTACGTCGCGGCCCGCCAGACGGTCTTTACCTTCCTCGGCACCTCGGAAGACAAGAGCGGCTACGGCCAGACCTTCTACCCGGCGGCGCAGAACGTCAGCGAGGCGTCCCGCCTCACCGTCGGCGTCGGTCAGGAAGCGCAGAACATCGTCATCTCGCTGGTGCCCTCCCGCGTGGCCAACGTGTCCGGCACCATGACGCTTGCCAGCGGCAAGCCGGTGAAGCAGGGCATCGTCATGATCCGCGAAGCCAACAATCAGGTGATCTCCAGCATCAGGCCGGGGATGATCCAGGATGGCGCCTGGTCGATCAGCGGCATCGCCCCAGGTGACTATCAACTGGTGGCGCAGGCGATCGATCTCGAGGCCGTGGCGGCCTCCGGCTCCACGCTGGGCATGACGCCCGAGTTCGTGACGCAGCCCCTGACCGTGACCGGCGACGACGTCACTGGGATTCTCCTCATCAGCGGCGTGGGCGGAAGCGCGCGCGGCACCATCCGATTCGAGGGAGAAAATCCCCCGGCGTCGCCCCCCTCGCTGAGCGCCCTGATGGCACTCGACACCAGTGACGCCGGCCTGCCGATGCCGGCGACGGCCTTCGTCAAGCCGGACTGGACCTTCGAGATGAAGGGCCTGACCGGACGGCGGAAGTTCGTGTTCAACAATCCTCCGGCCGGCTGGACGCTGAAGTCGATCACCGTCAACGGTACCGACGTGATCGACACCGGCCTCGAAGTGGCACCCGGCGCGGAGGTCGCGGACGTCGAGGTCCTGCTGACGAAACGGACGACCGAAGTCTCGGGGACCGTTCAGGATGCCAAAGGTGCCGCCGTCGCCGACTATGCCGTCGTCATCTTCGCCAGCGACTCGCAGCTCTGGGGATACACGTCCCGATACGTACGGGTCGGCCGGGCCGACCAGACTGGCCGCTTCATGATCGCCGGCCTGCCAGCCGGCTCCTATACGGCCGTTGCACTCGACTACCTGGAGTCGGGTCAGGAGTCGGATCCCGAGTTTCTCGAGCGCCTCAAGAACCTCGGCACCACGCTTCGCCTCGGCGAGGATGAGAAGAAGGCGCTGACGCTCAAGATCTCCTCTCAGTAACCCGGCGCCTGGGTCCCGCGTGTGAAATACTGCGACGGATGTACTTCGCCGCCGTGATCCTCCTCCTGGGTTCCCTCTCCGCCGCGCAGCCGTCCACACTCCGCATCGAGGTTCACACCGATAAGCGCCCGGTCAGCGGGGCGACGGTCACCGTCGCGGGCATGCCGTACGTCACCGACCGCGACGGCGTCGTACTCGCGACCGTGTCGATCGGCACGCTGCGACTTGAAGTGGCGCACCGGGGCTTTCTGACGTTGACCAGGGACGTGGTGGTCACCGGCGAGCCCGGGCAGCGCGTGCTCGTGCAGCTCGATCCGGAACCCACGCACGAGGAGGAGATCACCGTCTCGGCGACCCGCACCGACAAGCGCCTCGACGATCAGCCGATGCGCGTCGAGGTCCTCTCGCGCGAGGAGATCGAGGAGAAGATGCTCATGACGCCCGGCGACATCGTCATGATGCTGAACGAAATGGGCGGGATGCGCGTGCAGCCGACCTCCCCCTCCCTTGGCGCCGCCAGCGTGCGCGTGCAGGGCATGCGCGGACGCTACACGCGGTTTCTGTCGGACGGACTGCCGCTCTTCGGTGAGCAGCCCGGCGGCCTTGGGCTGCTGCAGATCCCGCCGATGGATCTCAGGCAGGTCGAGGTCATCAAAGGCGCTGCGTCGGCGCTCTATGGGGCCGGCGCGATGGGCGGCGTGATCGACCTGATTTCGCGGCGGCCGGGTGACGAGCCGGAGACCGAGGTGCTCCTCAACCAGTCCACGCGCGGCGGAACGGATGGCGTCTTCTGGCATTCCACGCCGCTCACCCCGTCCTGGGGGATGACTCTCCTCGCGGGGGGGCACCTCCAGCAGCGTACCGACGTCAACGACGACGGGTGGGCGGACCTCCCCCAGTACGGTCGCGGTGTGTTCCGGCCGCGCGTCTTCTGGGAGGATGGCCGCGGACGGTCGTTCTTCGCCACGGTCGGCGTGACGCGCGAGGACCGTGAGGGAGGCACCGTGCCATCCGACGACCCGCTGCAACCCGGCGTGGACCGCGTCGAATCGCTCGACACGCTGCGGCTGGACGGCGGCTTCGTCGGCCGCACGCTGCTCGCCGGACGCTACGTCCTGACCGCACGAGGCGCCGCGTCGCGTCAGCGCCACGACCACCGGTTCGGACCGGCGCTCGAGCGCGATCGGCACGCGACGCTCTTCGGCGAGGTAGCCCTGCGCGGCGCCGCCGGACGCCACACCTGGGTCGCCGGCGCCGCCCTCGAGCGGGACACGTACACGCCGCTCGACGTCCCGCGGTTTGCCTACGCTTTCACCGTGCCGGGTGTGTTCGTCCAGGACGATGTGGAGTTCACGGAGTGGTGGACGGCGTCGGCGAGCGCGCGCGTGGACGCGCACAGCGAATACGGATGGTTCTTCAGCCCCCGCGTGTCATCCCTCTTCCGCGGCGGTGGCTGGAGTGGACGCGTATCGTACGGCGAAGGATTCTTCGGCCCGAGTGCCCTGACCGAAGAGACCGAAGCGGCGGGCCTGACGCGCCTCGAGATGCCACGTGAGCTCGAGGCGGAACGCGGCCGCTCGGTCTCCGTTGACCTCACGCGAACGGCCGGCCCAGCGTCGGCGACGCTCACGTTCTTTCGCTCGTCGATCCGCCATCCGCTGCATGTCGAGCGCGAGACCGCCTACACGATCGGCAACCTGCCGGATCCCACCGTCAATACCGGCATCGAACTGCTCGGCACCGCGCGCCGTGCGCCGTTTGCGATCACCGGCAGCTACACGTTCGTGAACGCGCGCGAACAGCACGGCGCGTCCCGCATCGAGGCGGCCCTCACACCCCGGCACTCGGCCGGCGTCGTGGCGGTCGCCGAGTGGGAGGGAACGGGGCGAATCGGCCTCGAGTGGTACTACACCGGCACGCAGCGCCTCGAGGCGGACCCCTTCCGCACGCACAGCGAGCCCTACGTCATCGTCGGGCTGCTGGCCGAACGCCGGTTCGGGCGCTTCCGGTTCTTCATCAATGGCGAGAACCTGACGGGGACGAGGCAGACGAAGTGGTCCCCGATCCTGCGCCCCTCGCCCGCCGCCGACGGCCGTATCGCAACCGACCAGTGGGCGCCGCTGGAGGGGAGGACCGTCAATGGGGGGGTGCGGGTGACGTGGTGACTGTCTGCCTCCGAGGTCACGGAGGGGACGGAGGGAACGGAGTTTTTCACAACGGAGGGACGGAGGTGAAACGGAGGCACGAACGGAGGCCATTACTCAGGGAATCTTCTCGCAGGGCTTTTCCGGACCAATAGCCGTTCGATCCTGATCCGCATCCGCGGCCCTGTTGACCAGCGCGGGATTCACAAGGCGGCTGACGCCGGCCCTCAGGACGGGCACGTTGAAATTGATCAACAGTCCAACCGGGCGCCCTGTGAGCTTGAGATACGTGAGGAGCTGCGCCTTGTGCACGGGAGCCATGGCGCTGACGGCCTTGATCTCCACGATCACGCGGTCCTGCACCAGCAGGTCGAGCTCGTACACGGTCCTGAGGTGCCGGCCGCGATACGTCAAGGGGACGCGGACGCTTTGCCTCACGCTGAGCCCACTCTCCTGCAACTCGATGAGCATGCATTCGAGGTACACGGACTCGAGCAACCCTGGCCCCTTGTCCCGGTGCACCTGAATCGCACCGCCGATGATCTTCTCCGTGAGATCGTTGACCCCCGCCGGATTCGTCAGCATGACGGAGCAAGGGAGCAACGCACGCGCCAACGTGATTTCCGAGGGAATCGTGACCGGTCCAACCGAAATGACGCAGATTCTGCAGCAGGCAAGACCAAACAGCTAGCAATTCTTGCCTCCGTTCGTTTCTCCGATTTTCTCCGTTCCTCCGTTGTGAGAGCCTCCGTTCCCTCCGTCCCCTCCGTCAGCGGAGGAGCTCAGCTCCCATCCACCCCCGAACCGAGTTGATCAACCACACCTCGTCGGCCCGCACGAGGTCCTCTTTCGTGATGCGCCTCTCCGTGATCTCCCCGCGTGCCAGAAGCTCGGCGCGGAACGTGCCCGGCAGGAGGCCGCACTCGCCCGGCGGCGTCACCTTCACGCCGCCGAGCGACACGACGACGTTCGACGCCGTCGCCTCCGTGATCTCGCCGTCCGCGTTCCAGAGGATCACGGTGTCGGCGTCCGGATGCGACGCCCGGGCGCGGTCGTAGACATCGCGGCGGGTCGTCTTGTGGTACAGGAACACGTCCGCGGGATCGATCGGCGCGGCGGCGAGCGCGACGCGCAGGGGGTCGGCGATCGGATTCAGGTCCACCGCCTCGCAGAGGAGGCTCCCATCCGGCTCGACGAGCAGCCGCAGCTTCGCGGGACCGCGAAGATCTTCGACCGCCGCCTCCAGCATCTGGTGCATCTCGGCCGGATCGCACGGGAACCCGAAGCACGCCGCCGACGCGCAGATCCTGGCGAGGTGCCGGTCCAGCAGCGCAAAGCCCTCCGCGGGCGTCCACAGCAGCGACTCCAGCAGCCGGAAGTCCGGTGCGTCGCCGACGACATATGAGGGGGCATCCCGCTCGTGCACGCCGACCGACCCGATCACCCTCGCTTTCAGGACGCACTCGTCGTACTCGTCGCGATCGACCGAGTCCCAGACGATGCCGCTGCCGATGCCGAATTCGGCGACGCCCGCGGTGCGGTCGATCACGACCGACCGGATCGCCACGCTGAAGTGCGCGCGGCCGTGCGGTGACACGTAGCCGATTGCGCCGGTGTACAGACCCCTCGGTGTGGTCTCGAGATCCCGGATGATTCCCATCGAGCTGTGCTTGGGCGCGCCGGTGATCGAGCCAGACGGAAACATCGCCTCGAACAGCCGGAGCAGCGAGCGCGTCTCGGTGATGGCTGCCACGGTGGAGGTCATCTGCCACTGGAGCGGATAGCGCTCGACGTCGAAGAGCGACGGCACCGTGACGCTCCCGATCCGCGCCACGCGGCCCAGGTCGTTGCGGACCATGTCGACGATCATCACGTTCTCGGCGCGGTTCTTCCCGGACGCGCGCAGCGCCTCGCCGCGTGCGATGTCCTGCGCCGGCCAGTAGCCCCGCGGAGCGGTGCCCTTCATGGGACGGCACACGAGCTCATCGCCGTCGAGGCTGAAGAACAGTTCTGGCGACGCCGAGCAGATCACACGATCGCCGGCGTCCACGTAGGCGCTCCACGGGCCCGCCTGTCCGGCGTAGAGCTCCCGCATCAGCGCGGCAGGATCGCCGGTGAAGGGCGCCGTCAGCCGGAACGTGAAGTTGATCTGATAGGTGTCCCCTGACTCGATGCGCGACTTGATTGCCTCGATCGCCTCGAGGTACGCCGCGTGATCGATCGAGGGCTGCCACTCGCCGAGCGACGCATGGGTCGCCGCCGGCAGCCGCGCGACCGACTCGAGACTGTCCGGCGCAAACAGACCGAAGCAGACCAGCGGCAGGTCCGCCGCCGGCTCCCGCACCGGCAGACCGAAGGCTCCCGCCGCCTCGTAGGTCACGAACCCGGCGGCGTAGGCGCCGCCCCGGACCGCCTGGTCGATGTCCGTGAGTGCGCCTCGCACGTCGCCGGCACGATGGGCCGTGATGATCCGGAGCGGATCGCGGAAGCGACGCCAGGGGCCCGCCCACGGCGTGCGGAGGAGGATGTCGAGGCGGTCTGGATCCTTCATCTAGCGAGGCTCCGCCTCGAACCGCCCGGGCTCCGCCTCGCTAGGCGCATTCTTCTATAACGCCGCGCTGACGCGCGGACGGCTTTCGCCCCGCGACCCTGACGCCTTTGCATGAGTTTTTCGGGGCTCAAGCCTCTAACCGATGACGCCGGACAGGAAGATGGTGCCCCCCTTCATCACGAAGCGCACCTTGCGCAGTGACGAGATATCACGCACGGGATCCCCTTCGACGGCAATCAGGTCGGCGAGCAACCCCTTGCTGACCCGCCCGACGCGTTCCTCGAGGTGCAGCACCCTGGCGGCCGTGGACGTGGCGCTGCGGAGCGCGTCCTGCGCGGGCATGCCGTAGGCGACCATCAACTCCAACTCGCGCGCGTTCTCGCCGTGTGGGAACACCCCGACGTCGCTGCCATTGAGGATCGTCACCCCGGCGGCGAGGGCGGCCTTGAAGCTCGCGCGCTTGCGCGTGATGTTCGCCGGCTCAGGGGCGGTCCCCTTCTTCCATCCGCCGTACTGCGTGGTCGCGTCACCCGCCGCGAGCGTCGGACACAGCGCGACCTTGCGCTCGGCCATGAGCGCGAAGACCTCCGGCGTCCCGCCGTCCCCGTGGTCGATCGTCTCGACGCCGGCGAGGACGGCGCGCCGCATCCCTTCGACGGTGCTGGCATGGGCGACGACCGGCCGCCCGCTGCTGCGCGCCGTCTCGACGATCAATGTCAGTTCCTCGATCGAAAAGGTCGGGGCCGCCTCGCCGCGGGCGCCCCACCGGTAGTCGGCGTACACCTTGATCCAGTCGGCGCCGTGCCCGATCTGATCGCGGACGACACGGACGAGCGACCCGCCGTCGGCCTCTTCCGCCCCCTGGGGCACGGCCCACTGCAGCGCGAAGCCTTTCGGCGCGTAGCTGCCCGTCGCCACGATCGCGCGCGTGGTGACGATCATCCGCGGCCCGGGGACGATGCCCTGCTCCACGGCCTGTTGCAGTTCCGCGTCCGCGTAGGCCGCCCCCTCGGTGCCGAGATCACGGATCGTCGTGAATCCGGCGTCGAGCGTCGCTTTCAGATGATTCACGGCCCGGGCGGTGCGCACGCCGAGCGATTCCTTCAGGACCTGATCGGTCCAGGGGGTCTCGTTGTACGCGTGCAGGAAGACGTGCGAATGCCCTTCGATGAGCCCCGGCATCAACGTCTGACCGGGCAACTCGATGATGCGGGCACCGGGACTCGTCACCGAGGCGGCGGGCCCGATCGCGTCGATCCGCTCTCCACGGACCCGCACCGCCCAGCCCTCGTGCATCGTGTCGCCATCGAACACGCGCGCCGGCCGCAGCACGATGACCGCCGGCGTGTCCTGCGCCGTGACCGGCACCAGCCACGCGATCGCCAACGCTGCGAATAGGAGGAACCGTCCCACCATGACGATGAGTATGCCACTCTCGGCGGACCGTGTTATCGTTTCGCCCGAAGGAGCGCACCCATGGTCATCACCCGCATCCTCCTGTCCGCCGCCCTTGCCGTCTTCGTTGCCGCCGCTCCGGCTCCACGCGCGCAGGACACCGACTTCGACACGAAGATGCGGGATGCCGAGGGCCTGATCGCGCGCCGGCAGTACGAAGACGCGCTCCGGATCTACAAGGACGCCAACGCGCTGCAGGGCAAGAAGTCCTCGAAGGCGCTGCTCGGCATGGCGCGCGCTTATCAGGGGCTCAAGGCGCACAAGAGCGCGGCCGACAGCTGCACCGAGGCGTTGAAGCATACGGGGGACGACAAGGTCATCGAGGCCGAGGCGCGCAACCTGCGCGGGGTATCGCTCTTTGCACTCGCCGACAAGCCCAACGACAAGCGCTGGCAGCAGGCCGAGGACGACTTCCGCTTCGTGATGACGATGGTGGAGACCTATCCGGTGGCCCAGTACAACCTGGGCTTGACCCTGATGAAGCAGCTCCGTGACGAGGAAGGGATCCAGGAGCTGAAGGCCTTCATGGAACGCGCTCCGCAGATGCCTGAAGCGACCAGCGCGACGAAGTACATCGAGAACCCGCGTCGTGCGCGGGAGGCCTTCGCGCCCGATTTCTCCTTTACGACCCTCGAGGGGGAGTTCCTGAGCTCGGAAGACCTGCGCGGCAAGGTCGTGCTGGTCGATTTCTGGGCGACGTGGTGCGCACCATGCGTGCACGCGACACCGGGGCTCGCGCGCATTCAGCGGAAATACAAGGATGATCCGTTCGTGATCATCGGCGTGAGCGCGGACCGCGACCAGGCGCCGTGGAAGGCCTTCATCGAGCGGCACCGCCTGGACTGGACCCACTACTACGACGACAAGCGCATGATGACCTCGCGCTTCGCCGTCAACGCCTTTCCGACCTACATCCTGATCGACCACGAGGGGATCATCCAGTACCGCCAGCAGGGGTGGAACCCGAACGTCGATAGCCACATCGACGGCCACGCCCGTTCGCTCATCAAGCGCGCCAAGGCGGCGCAGGAACAATAAATGCCCGGGAGGGCCTGCATGCTCCGTTCGTCCCGACTCCGCACTGCGCTGCTCACGGCACTCGTCTGCGCCCTGGCGGTCCCCGCCGCCGCGCAGCGACGCACGATCACCGAAACAGACCTGCTGAAATTCGTGTGGGTCGCCGATCCGCAGATCTCCCCTGACGGGTCGCAGGTGGCCTTCGTTCGCGTGGACGTCAACGAGAAGGCGGACACGTACGACACGGCCGTGTGGATCGTGAGATCGGACGGCAGCGAACCGCCGCGCCGGCTCACGGGCACGACCCGCGACAGCGCACCCCGATGGTCGCCCGACGGCGGGCACCTGGCCTTCGTGCGCGCCGCCGAACAGGACGGCAAGGTCCAGCCGCCGCAGATCTACGTCCTCTCGATGGCCGGAGGTGAGGCGCGGGCCGTCACCGACATTCCGCACGGCGCGGGCAACCCGGTTTGGTCCCCAGACGGCCGGACGCTCGCGTTCTCCTCCAGAGCCAAGCCGGACGACCTCACACCCAAGAAGGCCGACGACAAAGACGCCAAGCCGGAGCGGAAGAGCGACGTCCGCGTGATCACCGAGCCGGTCTACCGCGCCAACGGCGTACCGGGCTTCGGCTACGTCGATCGCGACCGCCCCGCGCAGATCTGGACCGTCGCGCTGCCGGCGCCCGGCGCGGCCCTGGCGAAGCCGACGCCGCTCACGACCGGCGCGTTCCCCGCCGGCAACCACGCCTGGTCGGCCGACGGCTCGCAGCTCTACTTCGTCGCCGACCGCCGACCGCAGCCGTATTACCTGCCGGGCGACAGCGATCTGTATGCGGTCCCCAGGGACGGCGGCGAACCGAAGGTCATCGCGAGTATCGACGGCGGCATCGGCGCCTACGCGATCGCACCAGACGGCAAGCGCATCGCCTTCCTCGGCACGCTGCACGGCAATCCCGAGCGCTCCTACTCCGAAACGGACCTCTGGGTGCTCGACGCCCCCGGCGGCGCGCCGCGCAACCTCACGGCCGCGTACGACTTCCCCGCCGGCGGCGGGATCGGAGGCGATCAGCGCGCGCCTCGCGGGGCGCACCCCGCCGCACCCGTCTGGGACCGCGACGGACGATCTCTCTTCATGCGCGCCGGCATCCAGGGCAACGCCGACCTGGTCCGGGTGGACGTGGCCAGCGGACGCGTCATGGAACCCCCGGTGAAGAAACGCCATGACGTCATGTCGTACACCGCCGACTCGTCCGGCGGGCGGATCGCGATGGTGATGTCGACCCAGACCACGATCGGCGACCTGTTCGTCGCCGACGGCAGCGGCGCGCCGACGCAGCTGACCTCGTTCAACACGGCGCTCTTCGATCAGCTCACGCTCACCGAGCCGGAGGAGTTCTGGTACACCAGCTTCGACGGGAAGAAGATCCAGGGGTGGATCCAGAAGCCGCCGTCCTTCGACGCCTCGAAGAAGTACCCGCTCATCGTCGAGATCCACGGCGGGCCGCACGCGGCCTACGGCAATACGTTCACCCACGAGTTCCAGTGGATGGCGGCCAAGGGCTACGTCGTCCTGTATACGAACCCGCGCGGCAGCTCGAACTACGGGCAGGACTTCGGGAACATCATCCAGTTCGCCTACCCGGGCGATGACTACAAGGACATCATGGCCGGCGTGGACGAGGTCCTGAAGAAGGGATACGTGGACGAGGCGCGGATGGGCGTCACCGGCGGAAGTGGCGGCGGACTGCTCACGAACTGGACCGTCACGCAGACCAACCGCTTCAAGGCGGCCGTCAGCCAGCGCGATATTTCGGACTGGTCCAACTTCTGGTACACGGCAGACTTCACGCTCTTCCGGCCCACCTGGTTCCGCAAGCCGCCGTTCCAGGATCCGGCCGACTTCGCGCGGCGATCGCCGATCACCCACGTCGAGAAGATTCAGACCCCCCTGATGTTCATCCTGGGCGACGAGGACTGGCGCACGCCGCCGGCTGCCGGCGGCGAGGAGTTGTTCCGCGCGCTCAAGTTCCTGAAACGTGAGACCGTGATGGTTCGCTTCCCGAATGAAAACCACGAGCTCTCGCGCGGCGGCAAGCCCTGGCACCGCGTCGAGCGGCTCCAGCACATCGTGGGGTGGTTCGACCGGTTCCTGACCGACGGGAAATGACGCGGCGGTGCGGAGGGTGCGGAGGCTCAGTTCTCGCGCATCCCCTCGATCGGCGACACGCGCGCGGCACGACGGGCCGGCGCGAGACAGGCGGCAAACGCCGCCAGCAGGAGGAGCGTCGCGGCGCCGGCCATGGCGGCGACGTCGGTCGTCTGCGTCTGGAACAGGACGGCCTGCAGCACGCCACTCGCCAGCTGCGCGCCCAGCAGGCCGAGCACGACGCCGCCCGCCGTCAGCGCCAGCCCCTGCTTCGTGACCAGCCGCGCCAGCGCGCCAGGCTGCGCGCCCAGGGCCAGGCGGATCGCCAGCTCGCGCCGCCGTTCGCTCACCGTCCAGGCGAGCAGTCCATACACGCCGATCGCCGCCAGCAGGCCGGTCAGCACCGCAAAGGTCGTCAGCACCGCGGTCAGCAGCCGCGGCGCGGCCGTGGCGGTGACCATCCGTTCATCCATCGTGGCGACGTTGCTCAGCGGAATGGACGGATCCAGCGTTCGCAGCGCCTGGCGCATCCCGCTGACGACGGTCGCCGTGTCGCCGCCGCGCGCGGCGATCGTCATGGCGCGGAACGGAAACTGCCGGACGGGGTGATAGATGACCGGTTCGGCCGCCTGGCCGATGGGCGCCTGATGGATGTCGCCCACGACGCCCACGATCCGGAACGGCAGACTCTGGATCTCGGGTGAGGTGAACATCAGGTTTCGTCCAAGCGGGCCGATCTGGTCCACCGTGGACACCAGGCGCTGTCCGACCGGATCCTCACCGGGGAACGCCCGGCGTGCGAGCGTCTCGTTGATGACGACCACCGGTTCGCTGGATGGCGAGTCGGCGTCGGTGAAGAACCGCCCGGCCACCAGACGGGCACGGAACGTCTCGAAGTATCCGGTGCCCGCCGTCACGTATTGCGCGATCGGCGCCTCGCCCACACGCATCGGCGGCCGGCCGTCCACGGCGTACGGGATCCGCCAGCCGGGCTGCAGCACGATCGCGGTCGCCGCGCCTGCCGCCTCGATCCCGGGCTGCCTGCGCACGGTGTCGAGCAGCGTCGTGTAGAAGTGCTCGACGCTTCCCCACTGCTGGTACTTTGCCCCTTCGATCTGGAGTGTCGCCGTGACGACCTCGGCCGTCGTGATGCCGGTTGGCGCCTGCATCATGCGTGTCACGCTCCGCACGAGCAGCGCCGACGCCACCAGCACCGCGCAGGCCAGGGCCACTTCGACCACCACCAGCGCGCGGCTCAACTGACGTCCGCGAACGCCCGTCGCCGTCCGCGTGCCGTCCTTCAACACTTCAGAGGCATGCGTTCCGGCGGCGACCAGCGCCGGCAGCAACCCGAAGAGCAATGCCGTGCCGGCCACCACGAGCAGGGCAAATCCCAGGAGGCGCATGTCGATGGTCGTCTGGGCCAGCCTGGGAACCGACGCCGGCAGGGTGGCGATCGCCACCTTGAGCAGGACGACCGCGCCGGCCGCGCCGGCGGCAGTTCCCGCGCCGGCCAGCAGCAGGCTCTCGATGAGCATCTGGCGCACCAGCCGCGCGCGGGAAGCGCCGAGCGCCGCACGCACGGCCATCTCGCGCGACCGCGCCGTCGCCCGTGCCAGCAGGAGTCCGGCGACATTCAGGCAGGCCGTGAGCAGCACGAGCCCGACGGCCCCAAGGAGGACGAACAGCGCCGGCCGATAGTACCCGAGCATATCGTCGAGCAACGGCACCGGCCGCGCGAGCCATCCGCCGTTGGTGCTCTTGAACTCCTCACCCAGCCGTCCGCTGACCTGCGCCAGCTCGCGGGCGGCCTGGCCGGCATCGACCCCGGGCTTCAGACGCGCCACCGCTTCCATGAAGTGCGCGCCGCGGCTGTGGCGCGTGAGATCCCAATCGAGAAGCAGCCAGAGATCCACATCGTCCGGGAAGTTGAAACCGGGCGGCATGACGCCGGTGATCGTGTACTGACCTTCGTTGGCCTCGATCGTTCTGCCGACAATGGATGGATCGGCGTTGTAGCGCTGGCGCCAGAGCCGGTCGCTGATGACGGCGATGTGATCCCGCGAGTTGAGGGGACCGCCGGTTGGAAACCCCGGCCCGAACTGGGTCGAGACGCCGAGCACCTCGAAAATGTTGCCGCTCGTCTCGATCGTGCTGACCCGCACCGGTTCGAGACCCGGTTCGGCGAGCGCGACCTCCGGCCGCCACCATGCCGCTGCTTCTGAAAACGCGGCCTGCGTGTTCCGGTAATCCATGAAGTTCACCGGCGACAGCTTTTCCTTCGGCAGGCCCTTCTCCGCGTGGCTTTCCCAGATCGACACGAGCTGCTCGGGCTGGCGGAACGGCAGCGGACGCAACAGGACGCTGTCGACGATGCTGAAGATGGCCGTCGCGGCCCCGGCGCCGAGTCCGAGCGTCAGGATGGCGATGGCGGCAAAGGCGGGGGACTGCCGCCACTGGCGCCAGGCGAAGCGGACGTCGCCGGACAGACCGGTCAACCCTCGTCCGCTCGAGATCTCGTTGACCGGCCTCGCGTCGGGCTGCCGCGTCCGCGGACGCGAAACGGTGGCGAGCGCGGACTCCGCCAGTGCGGCCTCGGCCAGACCGTACGCCTCGGCGTCGCTGCGGCCGGCGGCGACGGCATCGGTGTAGATGTCCTCGAGGTGCGCGGCGAGTTCGTCGAGCGTATGCCGCGGGAGATCAGCGCCGGTGGCGGCCGCGTGACGGGTGACGAGGGCTCTCCAGTCGCGTCGTGCGTTCATATCAGCTCCGCGGTTGTGGTGGCTGGCGAAAACACTGCGTTTCTTCTGTGTCCGTCTGTGGTCAGGCGTACTTCACGCCTGCGACGAGGCCCAGCGCGGCGACAAAGCGGCTCCAGTCCTCCCGCTGCGCGGCGAGGACCTTCCGGCCCGGCTCCGTGATGCGGTAGTAGCAGCGGCGGCGCTGGCCGGCCTTTTCGACCCAGCGGCCCTTGATCCAGCCCCGATCCTCGAGCCGGTAGAGGGTCGCATAGAGCGAGGCCAGGGTGAAGCGAAGATCGCCCTGGGTCCGCTGTTCGATGAGTTTGGCGATCTCGTAGCCATGGTGGGCTTCGTGCTCGACGATGGCCAGGATGACCACCTCCGCACTGCCCTTCTTGGCCTCGCCGAGGGCGTTCCGGGTTGACATGATCGCATCCTATATGAAGGACTGCTATATGTCGAGATTGGACGAGTGGCGGGGTCGAAAGGTTTACGCCGACCCGCTGCCGGGCCGCGCGGGAGGCTCCGCCTGCTCGATCACCCCGTTCAGCTCGGCGCCGATCAGGATCGCAAACGCCGACACGTAGAACCACAGCAGGATCACGATGACGCCGCCGATCGCGCCGTACGTCGCGTTGTAGTCGGCGAAGTTCGTGACGTACAGCCGGAAGCCGACGGAAGTCGCGATCCACAGCACCGTGGCCACCAGCGATCCAGGAGTGATCCAGGCCCAGCGCGCCTTCCGGTTCGGCGCGAAGTAGTACACGAGATCCACGCCGAACACGACCAGCGCGAAGATGACCGGCCAGCGCGCGAGCCGCCAGGCCGCCTCGACGGCCGGCGCGAGCCCGAACCGGTCCGCCGCCCATCCGGCGAGCGCCGGGCCCAGCAGCACGAGCGCGAGCGACGCGATGATGAAGAGCGCCAGCGAGATCGTCAGCAGAATGGCGAGCGACCGCCGCTTCACCCAGGGCCGCCACTCCTCCACGTCGTAGGCATGGTTGAGCGCGTCGATGATCGCCACCATCGCCGCCGAGCTGCTCCAGATGGCGCCGACGATCCCCAGTGTGAGCAGGCTGCCATGCCGTGCATCCGACAGCGCGTCGAGCTGCTCTTTCAGGAGCGTCAGTGCGGCGCCGGGGGCGACCGCGCCGAGCGCCTCGAGCAGCCCCGCCAGGGCGTTCTCGACCGGCAGGTATCCGATCAGCGCCACGAGGAAGAGCAAGGCGGGAAACAGCGCCAGAAAGAAGTAGAAGGCGAGCTGCGCCGCAAGCCCGAGGCAGTTGTCCGCCCCGATCTCCTGTGCGGTGCGTTTCAGGATCTCGGTCCAGCTGATCGACGGGCGAAAATACATCCGGGCTAAGATACTACCGTCGCCCCGGACTGATGGTCTGCTCCGGAGTATCGTTGATCAATGGACGATCCCCACAAGCCGCTGCGCGACGACGTGCGGTTGCTCGGGGAGCTGCTGGGCGACACGCTGCGCGCCCGTGAGGGTGAGGCGCTCTACCAGACCGTCGAGCGGGTCCGCGCCATGGCCAGGCGCGCGGGGGAGGGGGATGACGACGCGTTCCGCCGCCTGGCCGACGACCTCGCCGCCCTGCCCGTCGAGGCCGCGCTGCCGGTCGCCCGCGCCTTCGCGCAATTTCTCAATCTCGCGAACATTGCCGAGCAGCACCACCGCATCCGTCGGCGCCGTGCCTATCAGCGGGACGCGGCGAGCCCGCCGCAACGGGGATCCTGTGACGATGCCTTCGCGCGACTCATGAGCGGCGGGATCGAGCCGGAGCGCCTGTGCGAGGCGGTCGCGGCCCTCCGGATCGAGCTCGTCCTCACCGCCCATCCGACCGAAGTCGCGCGGCGCACGATCGTCCAGAAGTACAACCGCATCGCCCGGGCGCTCGCACAGGGCGACCGCCACGACCTGACGATCCCCGAAGAAGACGCACGCATCGCGGCGCTGCGCCGCGAGATCGCCGGCGCCTGGGGCACGCGCGAGGTGCGCGCCGAGCGGCCGACGCCGCTCGACGAAGTCCGCGGCGGGCTCGTCGTCTTCGAGCAGAGCCTGTGGCACGCGGTCCCGGCCTACCTGCGCGCCGTGGATCGTGCGCTGCGGCGCCACGCGGGCCGCGGGCTTCCGCCCGGAGCCGCGCCCCTGCGGTTTGGATCCTGGATCGGCGGCGACCGCGACGGCAACCCGAATGTCACGCCGGAGGTCACACGGAAGGCCTGTCTCTACGCGCGCTGGGTCGCGGCGGACCTCTATCTGCGGGACCTCGATGCCCTGCGCGACGAGCTGTCGATCGACGACGCCTCGCCCGCGCTGCGCGAGCGCGCGGGCCCGGGCGCGGAACCGTACCGCCGGGTGCTCCGCGCAGTCCGCGCACGGATGCTGCGCACGCGGGAGTGGATCGAGCGCTCCCTGGAGGCCGACGACAACGTCGTTCCCCCGAAGGACGCGTACCTCACGCCGGGGGAGCTGCGGGGTGCGCTGACCCTCGTGGACGATTCGCTCCGCGCGACGGGCCAGGCGGTGATCGCCGAGGGCAGACTCGCCGACGTCCTGTGCCGCGTGGCGACCTTCGGCGTCACCCTGGCGCCGCTCGACATCCGCCAGGAAGCGGCCCGCCACACGCAGGCGCTCGATGCCGTCCTCAGGACCACCGGCGTCGGCGCGTACGCCGAGTGGGATGAGCCGCGGCGTCTCGCCTTCCTCATCGACGCGCTCGCGGCCGGTGTTCCTCCGCTGCCGGCGATGCCCGAGGCCAGCGCGGACGACCGTGATGTGCTCGACACGCTCCGGCTGATCGGCGCCACGCCACCAGAATCCTTCGGCGCCTACGTGATCACGATGACCAGCCAGGCCTCCGACGTCCTGGCCGTCGAATACCTGCAGCGCGCCGCGGGGGTGCCGGCGCCCCTGCGTGTCGTCCCCTTGTTCGAGACCTCGAACGATCTGGCCCATGCCGGCGAGATCCTCGACGCGCTGCTGGGCCTCGACTGGTATCGGACGCGGATCGGCGGACGACAGGAAGTGATGATCGGCTACTCCGACTCCGCCAAGGACGTCGGCCGTTTTGCCGCCGGATGGGCGCTCTACGAGGCGCAGGAGGCGGTGGTCGCCGCGTGCCACAGACACGGCGTCGCGGTGACCCTGTTTCACGGGCGCGGCGGCAGCGTCGGACGGGGCGGCGGGCCGACACACCTGGCGCTCATGTCGCAACCCCCGGGATCCGTGGACGGCACGCTTCGCGTCACCGAGCAGGGCGAGATGATCCAGGCGCTGTTCGGTCTGCCCGACATCGCGCAGCGGACGATGGAGGTGTACACGACCGGCACGCTCGAAGCGTGGCTGACCCCGTCGCCATCGCCTCAGCACGCGTGGCGCACGCGAATGGACGCGCTGGCCGGCGCCGCGCGCGATGCCTACCGCGCGATGGTCTACGACCATCCGCAGTTCCTCGACTACTTCCACGCGGCGACGCCCGAGGCGGAGCTGTCGGCGCTGAACATCGGCAGCCGTCCGGCGCGGCGGCGCACGGACGGCTCGGTCGGCAGCCTTCGCGCCATCCCGTGGCAGTTCGCGTGGACGCAGACGCGCCTGCTGCTCGGCGCGTGGCTCGGCGTCGAGCAGGCGCTCTCGTCGGCGCTCGAGGGCGGCGGGCGGGACGAACTGCGCCGCATGTATCGCGAGTGGCCGCACTTCCGGTCGTCGATCCAGCTGATCGAGATGGTGCTCGCGAAAACCGACGCGCGGATCGCCGCGGAGTACGATCGGCGCCTGGTGCCCGGTCCACTCGAGCCCCTGGGGGCGGAACTCCGCGCGCGGCTCGACCGCGCCATCGCCTGTGTGCTCGACATCACCGGCGATGCCGAGCTGCTCGCGTCCAACCCCGTCCTGCGCCGGTCGATCGACGTCCGGAATCCCTACGTGGACCCGATCAATCTGGTGCAGGTGGAGCTGCTTCGCCGCGTGCGCGCCGGTGGCGACGCCCTCACGCGTGAAGCCCTGATGATCACGATCAACGGCGTCGCCGCCGGGATGCGGAATGCCGGGTGAGGGTCCTGCGGGTGCGTGATAGGCTCGGATCAGCGGTTCCATTCATAACGGAGTGACGTTCATGGCGAACAAGAAGGACGACAAGACCCTCACGACCCGGCAGGGGCATCCCGTGCCCAACAACCAGTCGCAGCGGACCGTCGGCAGCCGCGGCCCGGCAACGCTCGAGAACTACCACTTCCTCGAGAAGATCTCGCACTTCGACCGCGAGCGCATTCCGGAGCGCGTCGTGCACGCGCGCGGCTTCGTCTGCTTCGGCGAGTTCGAGGCCGACGGTATGATCGGCGACGAGCCGGCGGAGACGTACACGCGCGCGAAGGTGTTCGCGAAGAAGGGCAAGAAGACGCCACTCGCCATCCGCTTTTCCACCGTCATCGGCGGCCGCGACTCGTCCGAAGTCGCGCGCGATCCGCGCGGGTTCGCGGTCAAGTTCTACACCGAGGACGGCAACTGGGACCTCGTCGGCAACAACCTCGCGGTTTTCTTCATCCGCGACGCGATCAAGTTCCCCGACGTCATTCACTCGCTCAAACCGGATCCGGTCACCTTCCGGCAGGAAGCGAACCGCATCTTCGACTTCATGAGCCAGACGCCCGAGTCGATGCACATGCTGACGTTCCTGTTCAGCCCGCGCGGCATCCCGGCGTCGCACCGGCACATGGAAGGCTTCGGCGTGAACACCTACAAGATGGTGAACGCCGAGGGCCGGACCGTCCTCGTGAAGTACCACTTCCACCCGCGCGCCGGCGTCGCGAGCCTCACGGCCGCAGAGGCGGAGAAGGTGCAGGCGAAGGACCTGGGCTCGGCCTCGAAGGACCTCTTCGAGGCGATCGAGCGCAAGGATTATCCCCAGTGGGACGTGTTCGTGCAGATCATGGACGATCACGATCACCCCGAGCTCGATTGGGATCCGCTGGACGACACGAAGATCTGGCCGGAAGACCAGTTCCCGCTGCGGCATGCCGGCGTGATGACGCTCAACCGGAACGTCTCGGATCACCACAACGAGAACGAGCAGATCGCGATGGGCACCGGCGTGCTCGTCGACGGCCTGGACTTCTCCGACGACAAGATGCTCGTCGGGCGGACGTTCTCCTACTCCGACACGCAGCGCCACCGCGTCGGCCCGAACTACCTGCAGCTCCCGGTGAATCAGCCGAAGGGGGTCGAAGGCGTCCACACCAACCAGCGCGGGGGACAGATGTCGTACGGCGTCGATCTCGCGCCGGGGCAGAACCCGCATGTGAACTTCGAGCCGTCCCTTCACAACGGCCTGCACGAGGCGCCGAAGCAGCCGAACAATCCGCCGGAGGTCCATGGCCGCCTGATGTACAGCGTCATCGAACGCCGGAACGACTACGTGCAGCCGCGCGCGCGCTACAACACGATGATGGACTGGGAGCGCGACGACCTGGTGAAGAACATGGGGGATCTGCTCGCCCAGTGCGAGCGCGACGTCCAGCAGCGGATGCTCTGGCACTTCTTCCTCGTCCACGACGATTACGGCACGCGCGTCGGGAAGGCGCTCGGGATGACGGCGACAGACGTCGCGAAGCTCGAACCGCTCCCCGGCCAGATGCTCACCGACGAGGATCAGCGGCGCCTGACGAACCTCGGGAACAACGGCGACACGATCGACCCCGGCGCCTGGGGCACCTGGACCTCGTCGGTCCCCAACTACCAGGCGAAGGCCGACGAGGTGCTCAACGGCATGAAAGGCGTGAAGATCGCCGCGCCGCCGAAACGGGAGATGGCGGCGCGGTAGCTCGGTGGTTCGGTAGTTCGGTAGTTCGGTAGTTCGGTAGTTCGGTAGTTCGAGGGCCGGCT
>JBBECO010000135.1:0-3686 GCA_040881785.1 Vicinamibacterales bacterium | reverse complement strand
GGGACGCCAGGAACTGATCGATCCGCCGCGCGAGCGATTCCGCGGCGATGCCCGCCTCGCGCGGAGCGGAAGGCACCTGGGGGAGCCCTGTGTTCCTTCCGCCTGAAGGCGGAAGCCACGCGGCATCACTCGAAGAGTTAGTGGCTTCCGCCTTCTGAGGATGGCTAGTGGCTTCCGCCTTTAGGCGGAAGGGACTTGTCTCATACGCCAGCCGCTTGATGTTCAGCAGATGCTTCGGCGAGATGTTGTCGGACGTGATGTTGCCCCCCCATCCTCCGCAGCCCAGCGTCATCGACGGGTCCAGGCTCGTCGTGAACCCGATCGACCCGAGCGTCGTCGGCGTGTTGACGACGATGCGGAACGCCGGCTTCTTGAGTCCGAACTCGAGGATCACCTGCTCGTTCCGCGAGTGGATCGACATGGTGTGCCCCATCCCGCCGTAGCGCAGGATCTGTTTGCATCGCTCGCAGCCTTCCTTCCAGTCCTGTACGACGTAGAAGGAAAGGACCGGGCAGAGCTTCTCGATCGACAGCGGATAGTCGCGGCCGACGCCTGCGAGTTCAGCGATGAGGACGCGCGTGCCGGGCGCCACCGCGATACCGACCTGCTGCGCGATGTAGGCCGCGGTCCGGCCGACGAAGGCAGGACTCGGCAGCCGTTGCGGTGTCACGAGCGCCTTGCCGAGGAGGTCGATCTCGGACGGCGAGAGGAAGTGCGCGCCGTTGGCCACGAACTGCCGCTTCACCTCGTCTACGATTGGCGCATCGACGACGACGGAATTCTCCGACGAGCAGAGCAGTCCGTTGTCGAACGTCTTGCCCGTCACGATGTCGCGGACGGCCTTGACGACATCCGCCGAGCGCTCGATATACGCCGGCGCGTTGCCTGGACCGACGCCGTAGGCGGGTTTGCCGGCGCTGTACGCCGCCCGCACGAGTCCCATGCCGCCGGTGGCGAGGATGACGGCGACCTCGCGCGCCTTCATCAGCTCCTGCGTTCCCTCGAGCGTGACCTGCGTCATCCAGTTGATGGCCCCTTCGGGGGCCCCGGCTCTGCGCGCGGCGTCGTGCATGATCTCGGCGGCGCGCGTGATGCAGCGGACGGCCGAGGGATGCGGGCTGATGACGATGGGGCAGCGCGCCTTCAGGGAGATGAGGATCTTGAAAATCGCGGTGGACGTGGGGTTGGTGGTCGGCACGATGGCGGCGACGACGCCGAAGGGCTCGGCGATCTCGACGATCTTGCGGTCCTCGAACCGGTTGATCACTCCCACCGTCTTCATCGGCCGGATGAAGTGGTAGATCTTCTCCGAGGCGAAGAGGTTTTTCTGGATCTTGTCGGCGACGAGCCCGTAGCCGGTCTCTTCGTGGGCCAGCCGCGCGAGCGCCTCGGCCTGGGGCGTGACGGCGGCGGCCATCGCGTCCACGATCGCGTCGATCTGCTGCTGGGAGTATTCGGCGAGCACCGGGGCGGCCGCCTTCGCGCGGCGCGCGAGCGTGCGCGCGTCGGCAATGGAGGCGAGATCGCGATCGGTGGGGGCCGCGGGCTGAGCCATGGGGGGCCGGCGGAACCGTTACGACGCTTTCGCGTCCTTTGGTTTCGGCAGGATCTTTTCGACTTCCTGATGCGGCCGCGCAATGACGTGGACCGACACGAGCTCGCCGACCCGGCGTGCCGCGGCGGCGCCCGCATCGGTCGCGGCCTTCACCGCGCCGACGTCGCCACGCACCATCACGGTGACGTAGCCGGCCCCGATGTATTCCTTGCCGATCAGGACGACGTTGGCCGCCTTGACCATGGCGTCCGCCGCTTCGATCGAGCCGATGAGGCCCTTCGTTTCCACCATGCCGAGCGCTTCGAGTGTCATCGTTGCTGGCAAACTACCATATTGCAGAGGGTCCAACAACTGCGGTACGATTCGCGCGTCCAATGAAAACGATCGTGCGCTCCTGCCTGTGCGTCCTGCTCTTCACCGTGGCCGCCTGCGGCGGCGACAAATCCAACGAGCCCCCCGTCGCCAAGCCGACCGTGACGCTGAACAAGGACAAGGCGGCGATCGGCAGTCCGCTGAGGATCACCTACAGGTTCGAGGTCAAGCCGGACGCCGCCTTCGATGGCGACTACATCGCGTTCCTGCACGTGATCGAGCCCGACGGCGAGAAGCTCTGGCAGGACGACCACACGCCGCCTGTCCCGACCTCGCAGTGGAAGCCCGGGCAGACCGTCGAATACACCCGGACGATCTTCGTGCCCAACTATCCGTACATCGGTGAGGCGAACCTGCGGATCGGGTTGTACAGCCCGACTCACGGCGGGCGTCTGGTGCTCGACGCGCCCGAGGTCTCGCGGCGGGAGTACCTGGTCGGCAAGATTACCCTGCTGCCGCAGTCGGAGAACGTCTTTCTGATCTACAACATCAAGGAGGGCTGGCACCCCGCGGAAGTCGATCCGGCCGATCCCACCCGCGAATGGCAATGGACCGGGAAGGCGGCGACGATCTCCTTTGCCAACCCGAAGCGAGACGCGACCTTCTATCTGGAATGGGACGCCCGCACCGATCTGTTCGATCCCCCGCAGCAGGTGACCCTCAAGGCCGGAGGGGAGACGATCGGCACGTTGACCGCCGACTCGAGGGTGCCGACGCTCACGACCTTCCCGGTCACCGCCGCCCAGTTCGGCATCGAAGACATGGCCGTGATCACCATCGAGGTGGATCGGACGTTTTCGGGCACCGGCAACGACCCTCGCGAGCTCGGCCTGCGCGTCTTCCACGCCTTCGTCGAGCCCAAATAGCCTCGCATTTCGTGCCCCGGGGGCGCCGGGCTGTCGGAGGGCGCCGGCCGACCCGATAGCCCCTTGTGGGCCCGTTGCGTCCGCCACGAATACATCTCAGCCACGTGGCTCGACAAGCTCGACTGTAGCGATTCTGGACACATCCGGTCCGGGGGTGGTAGGATGTCCCCTCAACCCATGAAATTCAGGAACCTCTTTCTCACCACTGCGTCGATCTGTGCCTTCGCGACTATGGCCGTGCCGGCCTCCGCGGAAATCGTCTTTTTGAGCTCCGGGAAGACCCTGTCGGTCAGGGGTCACCGGATCGAAGGAGACTCCGTCGTCCTGCTGCTCCGCAGCGGCGGGGAAGTGACCTGCGACAAGACCCTGATCGCCAAGATCGTGGGCGACGAGGTGCCCCATGAGCAGCTCGTCGAGCCCGTCACGCCGAAGCCGGCCCCTGTCGGGACGTCCGGACAGGCCCTGGCGGTGGCTTCCGGCGTGCTCGAGCAGACGCCGTATGGCGCCATCATCGCCACGGTCTCCCAGGCTCACGGCGTGGACCCGATGCTCGTGCGCGCGCTGATCCAGGTCGAATCGAATTACCGCCCCCGCGCCCGGTCCAGCAAAGGGGCGATGGGCCTGATGCAGCTGATGCCCGCGACGGCCCGGCAGTACAAGGTTCGAAACCCGTACGACCCCACCGCGAACATCTCGGCCGGGGTGAAGCACCTGAAAGGGCTCATCGACCGGATGGATGGCGCGGTGGAACTCGCGCTGGCGGCCTACAACGCCGGTGAGGGGGCCGTGAAGAAGTTCAAAGGGGTCCCGCCGTACCGCGAGACCCGGAATTACGTCTCGAAGATCCTGTTGCTCGCCGGCATCGGCCAGTAAGCCGTCGCCTGTGGCAGCCC
>JBBECO010000134.1:0-3722 GCA_040881785.1 Vicinamibacterales bacterium | reverse complement strand
CGCTGCAGCTCCAGGCTGAAATCGCGGACCGTCGGCTTCGACTCCCGCTCCGGCACTGGGTTCTCAACGGCGCCAACAGCCACAAACGTCACGCCGTCGTCCGACGCTTCGACCATCACACGGCGCGGCATGAGGATCCACGAGCCGATGTCCTGGAGGAACCCCATCGTGACGTGCCGGATCTCTCGCGTCGCGCCGAAGTCGAGCGTGACGTCCAGGTTCTGACCCCGGTAGCCCTGCCAGCGCGTCGTCCGGAAATCGTCATCACCCCGCAGGCCGTCGATCAACGCGTCATCGCCGGCCGCCGCGTACTGCGGGGCGTAGGGGGCACTCAGCGTGATGCGCGGGTAATCGGCGAGGCGCCGGAACGTGGCGGTGATGATGGGGCTCGCGCCACGCCCGGCGTCACGCCCGGCGTCACGCCCGACCTGAAAGGTCGGGCCTACGAGTGAGGTCGCCTGCAACGTGGCACTGGCGTCGACGCTGATCGGGCGTTCGTACATGGGGGACGATGGGCCGGGCGTGCTGCCGTCGAGGGTGTAGCGGATCTCGACGCCTGGATCGGCCGCGCCAAGCGTGACCTGGGTTGAGCCGCGAAACACGCGATCACCGGAGGCGATGAACGGCGCGGCGTTGATGCGGTGCTCGTCGATCGAGGATCGCGGACGTGCTCCTTCACTCGAACCCCACGCGGTGTTCGGCTGCGCACCCAGATCGAACGCCAGCTCTCCCCCATCGGCGATGGCGGCATGTTCGAGAAACGAATTCCCGTACGCCGCGCCGTCAAGCGTCGCGCCCTGCACGTATGGACCTCCGGATCCGCGCGCGCGAATCGTGAACGTCTTTCCGTTCTCGAGCACAAGCGCCGCCGACGGGAAGAGCGGCGTGCCGATGACGTACTGCGTCGAGCCCGGTGCCACGGGATAGAACCCGAGCGCGCTCAGCACGTACCACGCGCTCATCTGCCCGCAGTCCTCGTTGCCCGAAAGACCGTCCGGCGCGGGCGCGTAGAGCGTGTCGAGAATGCGGCGGACCATCGCCTGTGTCTTCCACGGCTGGCCGGCGTACGCGTAGAGATACGCCATGTGGTGGCTCGGCTCGTTGCCGTGGGCGTACTGGCCGATCAAACCCGTGATGTCCGCCTGGTCGCGTCCGGTGGTCCTGCTGCTCGCGGAGAACAACGCGTCGAGCTTCGCGACGAGCGCCGCCGGGCCGCCCAGCAGCCGCATCAGTCCCTCCACGTCGTGCGGGACGAAGAAGCTGTACTGCCAGGCGTTCGCCTCGGTGTAGTGGCTGTTGACCTCCGCCGGGTCGAACGGCGCCGCCCAGAACCCTTCCGCCCTCGCACGCATGAATCCGGTGGATGGATCGAACAGATGTCTATAGGACTGCGCGCGTCGAAGGAAGCGCGCGTAGTCATCCTCGCGCCCGAGCCGTTTCGCCACCTGCGCGATCGTCCAGTCGTCGTAGGCGTATTCGAGGGTGCGCGACACACTTTCGGATTCCTCGCTCGCGTCGATGAAGCCGGACCGTTTGTACGCATCGAGCCCGAAGCGATCCTCGTCCGCGCTGTGGACCATCGCCCGGTAGGCCAGATCCATATCGAACCCATCGATGCCTTTGGCGATGGCATCGGCGATGACAGGAACCGCGTGGTAACCGATCATCGTATCGGTCTCGTTCGCAGCCAGCTCCCAGACGGGCAGACGGCCCCCCTGCTCGTATTGCCGCAGAAACGTCTGAATGAAATCGCGCGTCCGCCCGCGATCGATGATGGCGAGCAGCGGGTGCAGCGCGCGGAACGTGTCCCAGAGGGAAAACACCGAGTAGTAGGTGAAGTCCTCCGCCCTGTGAACCTTGAAATCGCGTCCGCGGTACTGGCCGTCCACGTCCATGTAGACGTTCGGCGCCAGCATGGCGTGGTACATGGCGGAATAGAAGGTGACGCGCTGGTCGCGGGTCCCGCCGTCCACGCGGACCTTCGACAATTCCCGCTCCCAGGCGAGGTCGGCGGCTGTCCGCACGGCGTCGAAGTCCCAGCCAGGGATCTCTGCCTCGAGGTTCCGCCTCGCGCCGTCGATACTCACGGCGGAGATCCCGACCTTCACGAGGAGGTCGCCGCCGCCGGCGCCAAACGTGAACGCTCCCGTGTACTTCTCGCGGGCCGCCGACACGCCGAAGGGACGCGAGAAACGGATCACGAAGTACACGACCTGGTCGCGCGCCCAGCTCCGGGACCGGCGTACGCCGGCGATCTCCGTGTCGCTCACCACGTCGTAGGACGCCTCGAGGATGCGATCGCGGTGTTCGAGATCCAGAACGACGTGCGCCGGAACACCTGCGGGGAGCCGATACCTGTGCATCCCCACGCGCAGCGTCGTCGTCAGCTCGGCGCGGATGCCGTAGTCCTTCAGCGTGACGGCGTAGTAGCCGGGGGCCGCCTCCTCCTCGTCATGGCTGAAGGCGGACGCATAGCCCGGACGCCCGTCCGCGCCGTTGTTCAGGCGAACCTCTCCCGTGGCCGGCATCAACAGGACGTCGGTGTAATCCGGAATCCCCGTGCCGCTCAAGTGCGTGTGCGAGAACCCATACAGGCGCGAGTCGCTGTAGTGATAGCCGGAACAGCCGTCCCAGCCGGTGAGGCGCGTGTCGGGCCCCGGCTGGATCATGCCGAACGGCAGCGACGGCCCCGGATAGGTGTGGCCGTGCCCGCCGGTGCCGACGAACGGATCGACGCTGGCCGTGAGGCGCGGCGAACCCTGACCGAAGGCCGAGGACGCGGCGAACATCAGCATGAGGACGGCCACCAGCAAGGGCATCGGGAAAAGAATACCTGCGTTCGATAGCCCTTGCGCGCCGGGTAAAGGGCGGTGGACGGCGGGGATGATACACTTCCGCCATCCGGCTTCACCCGTTCACGTCTTCGCTTCTCTAGATGCTGCCTGATCTCGAATATCTGATCCACCTGCAAGAGCTCGACTCGGCCGCCGAACGCGCGAGGCGGCGCATCGCCGACATACCGGCTTCCCAGCAGGCGCTGGAAGCCCGCACCGCCGCCCGCGCCGCCGAGCTGCACGCGGTGCAGGACCGCATCGCCGCCACCACCGCTTCCCGCCGCGACATCGAAAAGGACGTCGCCGCCGTCCAGGCCCGGCTCTCGAAATACAAAGATCAGCTCATGTCGGTGAAGACCAACAAGGAATACACCGCCATGCAGCACGAAATCGCCACGGCCGAAGGGCTGGTGCGCTCGTACGACGACCGGCTCCTCGAGCTGATGGAGGCGAGCGACCAGGAAGCGGCGGACCTCAAGGCGGCCGAGGCCGCGATGAAGGCCGAGCAGGCGCAGATCGCCCGCGATCAACAGGCGCTCGACCAGGAAAAGATCTCACAAGAGGCCGAGCTGGAACGGCTGTCGGCCGAACGCGCCGACGTCGTCTCGAGGATCTCCAGGGAGGCGATGGACATCTACATCCGGGTCGCGCACGGACGACGGGGGGTGGCGCTCGCGGAAGCGCGCGACGGCCTCTGCGGAGTCTGCCACGTGCGGATGCGTCCGCAGGCGTTCAACCAGGTGCGGCGCAACGACTCCATCTACCAGTGCGAGAGCTGCACGAGGATCCTCTACTACGTCCAGCCTCTTCCAGGCGTGCCTCAACCGTCTTGATTACGGCCTACATTGACGGCGGCGCCCGCGGCAATCCGGGGCCCGCGGGCTACGG
>JBBECO010000133.1:0-3741 GCA_040881785.1 Vicinamibacterales bacterium | reverse complement strand
CGGCAGAGCTCGACGATGACCTCCACGGCCTTGTCCATGTCCTGGGCCGACACCCATTCGACCCGCGAATGGAAATTATGTTCCCCCGCGAAGATGTTGGGCGTCGGCAGACCCATGAACGACAGCCGCGAGCCATCCGTGCCGCCGCGGATCGCCCGCTCGACGGGCTCGATGCCCGCGCGGCGCATCGCCTCGCGCGCATGCTCGACCACGCGAGGATGGTGTTCGAGGACCTCCCGCATGTTCCGGTATTGCTCGGTCACAGACGTTTCCAGCCCGCAGCCGGGGTTCCGCGCGGCGGCCTCGCGCGCGAGGTGCTCGAGCATCGCGCGCTTCGTCCCGAGCTCGCCCGTCACGAAATCGCGGATCAGGACCTTCACCCGCGTCTCGTCCACGCCCGCCTCGAGATCGTACGGATGCACGAAGCCTTCACGATCCTCGGTCGTCTCCGGTGTCATCTCCGTCCGGGGGAGCGACGAGACGAAATCCGCGGCCGCACGAATCGCGTTGACCATGCGCCCCTTCGCGAAGCCGGGATGGGTATTGAATCCCTTGAAGACGGCGGTGAAGAGATCCGCCGAGAAGCTCTCGAACTCCAGCTCGCCGCGTCCGCCGCCGTCGAGTGTGTAGGCGCACACGGCACCGAAACGCTCGACATCGAAGTGGTTCGCGCCGCGGCCGATCTCCTCGTCGGGCGTGAATCCGATGCGGACGGTGCCATGCGCGATATCCGGGTTCTTCACGAGATGCTCGACAGCCGCCATGATGGCCGCCACCCCCGCCTTGTCGTCCGCACCGAGCAGCGTCGTCCCGGAGGCCGTGACGATGTCGTCGCCGATGCGCGCGGTCAGGGCGGGATTCCCGGCGGCCCGGATCACCGTCGCCGGATCGTCCGGCAGCACGATGTCGCCGCCGGCGTAGCCCCGGTGCACGATCGGCCGTACGTTCGTCCCGCTCATCTCCGGCGACGTGTCCACGTGGGCGATGAACCCGATCACCGGCACGCCATCCTTCGACGTCGTCGCTGGAACCGTCGCCATCAGGTACCCATGCTCGTCGAGCACGACATCGTCGAGGCCGAGCGCTCGGAGCTCCGCGGCGAGCAGCCGCATCAGGTCGAGCTGTCCCGGCGTGCTTGGCGTCGACGTGGACGAGTCGTCGGCGCGCGTGTCGATCGTGACGTATCGAAGAAAGCGTTCGAGAGCCGACGAGCTCATGATCCTCCTGCCTGCGTGACGCTCGCCGATTGCTCGAACACCACCGCCGCACGGCCGAATTCGATCGATGGCACATTGTGGACGAGGATGAAGTCGGCCATGCGGAACGCCTCGGTGAGGCCGGCGGCGTCGAGCCTCCCCGCGCTTCGCGCCTGCAGGACCAGTTGTACGCGCAGCACGTCGTAACAGCCCCGCAGCCACGCGACGACGGTCCGGAGGCCCTGGCCGCGGTACGCCGTCCAGTTGCCAAAGGCGCACGCCGCCATGTAGTTCGCCACAGGACGATGGAGCATCGGCCCCGCGCCGGCGTCGAGCGCCCTCCACGCGTCGAGAAAGCCGAGCTCGACGTGCAGCAGCGGATGCGGACCGGTGACCTCGCGGATGATGCCGAACGCCTCCGACAGATCCTCATCGAACGGCTCACCACGCGCATCCGCAAAGGCGCCGGCGACGGCGTCCGCCAGCGCACCGTGCGCCGGCGTCCAGCCGCGGAGGCGCTCTGTCGCGGCCGCAATCCTCTCGAGCGCGCGCGGCGAGGATGGCGCCTCGGTGAACTCCCGGACGACGGCCTCTTCCCACGCGGCGTATCCCTCGATGTCGGCCAGCATTCCCGGCCGCACGAGCGGCGGAAGCGCGTCGCGGGCGTCGAGCCCCTCGATCGGTTCCGCCGGCGCGAGTGGCGGGCCGGTCTCGACGATCGTGAGCGGACGCTCGTCGAAGAGCAGGGCCGCGGCCGTCGGACAGAAGTGGCTGAGCGCCAGGAGCATTCCGCGGCCATCGCGCAGCACCAGGCGAGGAAAATGACGGCAGGCCGAGGGCTGCATCGGCTCACCACCGGCCTGCTGCAGCGAGCACCGGTGGTCGTTGCGGAAGCCGCACCATCCATCCGTGGTCCTCGCGAGCGACATGCCGCCGGTCTCATCGCGACGCGGCACGAAGGGAACGGCCGCACCCGACAACGGCATGACCTTTCCAGAGGTCACCGCCTCGACGACGTGCGGCTCGACATCGACGTCCCAGCCCGCCTGGCAGCAGGCACCGCTGTGTCGGCATCGATACGCGGCGTGCATGGAAAGGCACCGTGTGCGCACAGGGCCAGTATAGGGGCCAGACACACAACTTCCGGCCCGCCGATTACAGAAGCGCAAGCTCCCGGCGCACCAGCTCCAGGACGGCTGCGGGAATCCGGGCGTCGGCCGCGGGCGCGGGACTTGCTGTCTGAGGCGGCGCGCATGGGTGACCCTGAACAGTTCGGCGTGCGGCTCCGGCGGGAACGGGAAAAGCGGGGGATCAGCCTGGCCGACCTCGCCGCAGCCACGAAGGTCAGCGTGGACCTGTGGATCGGCCTCGAGCGCAACGACCTGTCACGGTGGCCGTCGGGTATCTTCGCGCGGGCGTTCGTTCGCGATTACGCGCGCGTCATTGGTCTCGACGCCGACGCGGTCGTGGACGAATTCTGCCGCCAGTTTCCGATTGCCGATCGCCGCACCATCCGGATCGTCCAGGCGCAGGCGGAGCTGATTGGCCACGCGGTCGAGGGGCTCGAGCAGGCCGAGCCGCTTCCGGGCGGGCGCGAGCGGAGAAACCGCCGGTACCCTGCGGCGGAGCCCCCGCCGGCGCCCGTCATCTATGTGCCCCGGGTGGTGGCCGCGACTGTCGACCTCGCGTGCGTCCTCGGGCTGGGCCTGCTGGGCGTCAGGGCGTTCGGCGCCGGTTTTCTCGAGTCAACCGGTCTTTCGGCGCTGTTCTATTTCACGGCCGCCACGCTCTTCAGCGGCGCGACCCCGGGCACCAGCCTCGTCGCCGTCCTGCGTCACCGCGCGCCGTCGCTCTTTACCAGCCGCCGTCCCGTCTCCGCGTAGCCCCAAGCCGCGCCCGCCGTCACGAGTGCACCGCCGAGTTCGCTGAGAGCGCAGAGCATTTTTCTAAAATGGCTCTGCGTCCTTGGCGTGCTTTGCGGTGAGTCCGTGGCACCCGCTCGGGGCATAATCCTCCTGTTGATCGAACTCGCCGTCGTTCACACGCCGATCGACTCGCTGACACTGGCCGCCAGGGACGGCCGCCTGTGCCTGCTCCATTTCGGCGCGAAGGAAGCGCCGATCCGCGCGATCCTCCAGCGCTGGTATCCGGGTGAGACCATCGCCCATCGTCCCGATCCGGCCGGCGCCGCGACGGCACTGGCGAAGTACTTCTCCGGCGATCTGGACGCGATCGAGCGGATCGCCATCGAACTCAATGGCACCCGGTTTCAGCAGCGTGTGTGGAACGCGCTGCGGACGGTTCCCGCCGGCAGAACCGCCTCCTATTCAGAGATCGCGCGCCAGATCGGATCGCCCACCGCCGTCCGCGCGGTTGGCTCCGCCAACGGCGCGAACCCCATCGCCGTCGTCGTGCCGTGTCACCGGATCATCGGCAGCAACGGCTCGCTGACAGGGTACGGCGGCGGTTTGAAGAGGAAAGAGTGGTTGCTGCGTCACGAAGGGCAGCGTTTGTTTTAGTGGGGGGGGGGGGGGGGGGGGGGGGG
>JBBECO010000132.1:0-3750 GCA_040881785.1 Vicinamibacterales bacterium | reverse complement strand
CCTAGTTACGCAAAAGACCCGATTGCTGGCACCGATTCCTCCGCCTACTGTTGCTCCACTTGTTGTACCTGCAACTTTTCCCGGAGGGAGCGTGTGTGATGGCCAAAACCCTGTTGAGGCTGGGACTGTCCTCGGTCGTGGCAATCCTGCTCGCGGCGAGCGGGGTGGCATTTGCGCAAGGTGGCACGACGTCGACGATTACCGGAACGGTCGCTGATTCGCAGGGTGGCGTCCTCCCCGGCGCGGCGGTGACCGCGAAACATCTCGCGACGAACACGGAAACCACCACGGTCACCAATTCGCGAGGGGCGTTCACGGTCGCCAGCCTGCGTCCCGGCACGTACGAGGTGACCGTCGAATTGAACGGCTTCAAGACGTTCGTCATCGAGGACGTCGTCCTGACGGCCACGCAGGGCGCCAGCGTCACGGCGGTCCTGCAAGTCGGCGGCATCACCGAGACCGTGACGGTCGCCTCGTCGTCGGAGATCATCCAGACGCAGTCGACGGTCATCTCCTCGACGATCACGACCAACCAGATCACGAAGCTGCCGATGACCTCACGGAGTGCGATGTCGTTCGTCAACTTCCTGCCGGGCGTCTCGACGCCGGCCGGCAACCGCAACGCGACCATCAACGGCCTGCCGCAGGGGGTGATCAACATCACGCTGGACGGCATCAACATCCAGGACAACACGCTGCGGACCAATGACGGCTTCTTCGCGATCGTCAGCCCCCGGCTCGACGCGATCGAAGAGGTCTCGGTGACGACGGCGGGGCAGGGAGCCGATGCGGGGCAGGGCGCCGTGCAGATCAAGTTCACCACCCGCTCGGGCACGAACAACTACACGGGCAGCGCGTATCACTACTACCGGAGCGACAGGCTGAACGCGAACAGCTGGTTCAACAACCGTGACGGCGTGGAGAAGGCGGCGCTGCTGCACAACCAGTATGGCGCGCGCTTCGGCGGTCCGCTGGTGATCCCGGGGCTGCTCTCGCGGGGCAAGGCGTTCTTCTTCGGCAACTTCGAAGAGGAGCGGATCCCGAGAGACATCACCCGGACGCGCAACCTGCTGACCCCTGCCGCCATGGCCGGGAACTTCACCTACGACGGCGTCACGGTCAACGTGCTGAATCTCGCGGCGGGCCACCCGGCGACCGCAGGCACGTCGTCCATGGACCCGACCGTGGCCAAGCTCCTGCAGGACATCCGCGCGGCGGCGGGCACCACCGGCTCGATCACGCCGCTCGAAGAGAACGTCGACCGGCTCCGGTACAACGTCGCCGTCGAAAGCAAGCGCCGCTATCCGACCGGGCGGATCGACTTCAACATCACCGACCAGCATCGGTTCACGAGCTCGGTGAACTACAACTGGTATTCGACCTTTCCCGACACGCTCAACAGCCGCGATGCGCTCTGGCCCGGCTTCCCGGTCGCGGCGGGACAGTACTCGACCCGCCTCGCCTGGAGCAACACCCTGCGCTCGACGCTCGGGAGCAACCTCGTCAACGAGTTCCGGGTCGGCTACAGCGGTGCGCCCGTGGAGTTCTTTCCCGAACTGAACACAGAGATGTACACCGGCAGCGTCGCGAACACGAAGGGGTTCAACATCGATTTCCCGAATATCGGCCCTGGCCTGACCGATCCGGGCGCCTTCCCCTCGCCCCAGTCGCGCAATGCCACCGACCTCGCCTTCGACAACAACATCACGTGGCTGAAGGGCAACCACAGCATCACCGCCGGCGGGAACTGGTCGACGTTCAACGTGTGGCTGAAGAACTCCAACCTGGTGCCGACCATCGACTTCGGCCTGCTGAACAACGATCCGGCGCAGGACGTGTTCACCACCGCGGCGCTGCAGGCCGCCACGGGCATGAGACCGTCCTCATCGGAGCTCGGCGACGCCCGTGAGCTCTACGCCCTGCTGACCGGGCGCGTCGTCCAGATTGACGCCAACGCCCGTATCGATGAGGCGACGGACCAGTACGTGTACATGGGCACGAGCACCCAGCGCGCGCGGATGCAGGAGGGCAGCTTCTTCATGCAGGACTCCTGGCGCCTGCGTCCGAACGTCACCGTCAATGCGGGTGTCCGGTACACCGTGCAGCTGCCCTTCACGGCGCAGAACAACAGCTACTCGAAGACCACGATGGAAGACGCGTGCGGTCCGTCGGGTGTCGACTCGTCCAACGGCTTCTGCAACCTGTTCCAGCCCGGCAACATGCCGGGGAAGGCGGTCTCGGAGTTCTTCAATCTGAAGAAGGACGAGAAGCCCTACGACACCGACTGGAACAACTTCGCGCCGAACGTCGGGATCGCGTGGACGCCGGCGCGGCGGTCCGGCTTCCTCGGGGCGCTGATGAGCGACGAGCTCGTCGTCCGCGCCGGCTGGTCCCGGGCGTTCAGCCGCAACGGCATGAGCGATTTCACCGGCCGATTCAACAGCAACCCGGGTGTCGCGATCAACGTCGATCGCGACGAGCCGCTGGGCAACATCATCGAGGCGGGCGGCACCTCGCCGCTGCTCTTCCGCCAGGATTCGCGGCTCGGCCCGCCGTCCTTCCCCGAGCGGCCCCAATATCCGCTCACCGACTCCGCCACGTCCGACATCAACATCTTCGACCCGAACATCGTGATCCCGTACGCCGACTCGTGGAGCGCCGGCATCCAGCGGCGGCTGACGACCAACATGGCGCTCGAAGTGCGCTACGTCGGCACGCGGTCCGACAACGCCTGGGTGGCGCGGAACTTCAACGAGATCAACATCTACGAGAACGACTTCATCAACGAGTTCCGCCGCGCGCAGGGCAACCTGCAGGCGAACCTGGCGGCCGGCCGCGGGCCGACGTTCGCGTTCACGGGGGCCCCCGGCACGTCGCCGCTGCCGACCTTCCTCGCCTACCTGAACGCCCGCCCGGAGTCCAGGGCCGGCGATCCGTCGGCGTACTCAGGGTCGCTCTGGCGGAACAACACGCTGCTCACGCGGCTCACGCCGCGGAACCCGAACCCGGTCGGCATGGCCGACGTGCTCATCGACAACTTCCGGAGCCGCGCGCTCACGGCGGGGCTGCCGGCGAACTTCTTCCAGGCGAACCCGAACCACGTCAACGGCATCGAGATCACGCTGAACTCGCACAAGACGCGGTACCACGCGCTCCAGCTCGAGCTGCGCCGGCGTCTCGCGAACGGGCTGCAGTTCCAGTCGTCCTACGTCTACGGCAACGCGATGCAGACGGTGTTCTACTCGCATCGGCGGGGCCTGCGCTGGTCGCGCGACACGGGGAGTGAAGGAGACCTCTCACACCAGTTCAAGTTGAACCTGGTGTACGACTTGCCCTTCGGCCAGGGACGCCGGTTCCTCTCCGGCGCCGGCCCGGTGCTCGACCGGATCGTCGGCGGCTGGCAGATCGGCTTCAACAGCCGGATCCAGAGCGGCCGCATGGCCGACCTCGAGGGCGTGCGCCTCGTCGGCTGGACGCCGGAGGAAGTGCAGGCCGCGTACGGCCTCCGGTTCGACGATGCGAACAAGCAGATCTTCATGTGGCCGGAAGACGTCATCGAGAACACGCGGCGCGCCTGGAGCTTCAGCGCCACGTCGCCGACCGGCTACTCCGGCGCAGAGCCGACGGGCCGGTACTTCGCGCCCGCCAACGGTCGCGACTGCATCGAGATCAGCAGCGGTCTGGCGGAGTGCCCCGGCGTCATTCGGAACCTGGAGATCACCGGGCCGATGCTCCAGCAGCACGACCTGC
>JBBECO010000131.1:0-3812 GCA_040881785.1 Vicinamibacterales bacterium | reverse complement strand
TATCTCGCGGCCACCGCCGGCTATGGCGCTCTTTACATCGCGGCGCTGCTGATCGCGGCCACCGTGATCTTCTCGCGGCGGGACTTCAAATGATCCAGGGGATCGCAGCCGGCCTCTGCCTGGTGCTGGCCGTCTCGCTCCAGGTCATGCGCGATCGCGTGTGGCCGCGGGAGACGGCTGCGGTCCAGCAGCTCTTGTACGTCCCCTCACCCGCGGTCATGAAGCGGCTGGTGCTCGGCTTCGATGCGCTCGCCGCGGACGTCTACTGGATCCGCGCCATTCAGCACTATGGCGGCGAACGGCTGACGGCAGGGGGCGCCGGGAAGTACGAGCTGCTCCATCCGCTGCTCGACATCACCACCTCGCTCGATCCCTACTTCAACATCGCCTACCGCTTCGGCGCGATCTTTCTGAGCGAGAAGCCGCCCGGCGGGCCGGGCCGTCCGGATCAGGCCGTCGCGCTCCTGCGCAAGGGGATCGCCGCGCAGCCGGGCAAGTGGCAGTATTACCACGACATCGCGTTCGTCCATTACTGGGCCGTCGGTGACGCCGTGGCGGCGGCCGACTGGTTCCGCCGCGCCGCGGCGCAGCCCGGCGCGCCGAACTGGCTCCTGCCGGTGGCGGCCGCGATGCTCACCAAGGGCAACGACCGCGCCTCCGCCCGATTCCTCTGGCAGCAGATCCTCCAGTCGGATCAGGACTGGCTCCGGAAGAACGCCGAGCGTTCCTTGGCGCAGCTCGACGCACTCGATCAGATCGACGCCCTAAACCGGCTCATCTCGGCCATGGGCAAACCTGACGGCCAGCCGTACTCCTGGGAGGCGCTCGTGCGCGCCGGACGTCTGCGCGGAATTCCGCTCGACCCCTCGGGCACCCCCTTCGAGATCGATCCGGTGACCGGCCGCGCACGCCTCTCGACCGCCTCTCCACTCGTCCCGCTCCCGCTGTCGATGGGGCGGGAATGACGGCCGCCACCGTAGAGCTCGCCATCGTCCTGTTGCTCGGCCTGGCGATCGGCAGTTTTCTGAACGTGGTGATCCACCGCCTTCCACGGGGGGAGTCGCTGATCAGCCCGGGATCGAAATGCCCATCCTGCGGCTACGCGCTTCGGCCGCTCGACAACATCCCCGTGGTCAGCTACCTGATGCTGCGGGGACGGTGCCGCGAGTGCCGGACACGCATCGCGGCGCGCTATCCGCTCGTCGAGATCGCGACCGCCGCCCTTTTCGTGCTGCACTACGTCGTCTTCGGATGGACGCCGCTGCTCGCCGTCCGGCTGCTGTTCGCCACCGCGATGGTTGCGCTCTTCGCGATCGATCTCGAGCACCACCTGCTGCCGGACGCGATGACGCTGCCCGGCATCGTGCTGGGCCTGCTCGCCAGCCTGTGGCTCCCTCCAGGCATCCGGAACGCGCTGATCGGCGTCCTCCTCGGCGGCGGCGTGCTGTGGCTCATCGGCGAAGCGTATTACCGGTATGCCGGGGAAGAAGGGATGGGCGGCGGAGACGTAAAAATGCTCGCCATGATCGGGGCCTTTCTTGGCTGGGAGCTGGTCATCGTAACGCTCGTCTTTTCGTCGGTCGCCGGCTCGCTCACCGGGTTGCTGCTGATCGTCACGAGAAGAGGGGGACTGAAGTACGCGCTGCCCTATGGCACGTTCCTCGCGATTGCCGCCGTCGTGGCGTCACTCTACGGGACGCACATCGTGACCTGGTATACGGCGCTCTACTACCCGTGACCGAACAAGGCGCACTGTTCATCGGACTCACCGCCATTGTCGCGGGGCTGGTCGGCGTGCTGGCGTTTGCGGTGACGAAGATCATCGCGGCGTCGCGCGCCCTCGGGAAAGAGCGAGGCCCGGGCGCGGAGACGGCGTTCATGGCGGCGGCCATGGAGCAGGCGGTTCAGCGCCTGCGGGAGCAGGAGCGCGCGATGAAAGATCGCGCAGAAGCCTCCGAACGGCTGAGCGACGAGATCATCGCGAGCATTACGTCCGGCCTGCTGGTGGTGACAGGCGACCGCGTCGTCCGCACGCTCAACCCCGCCGGACGCCGGATACTCGGAGTGTCCGAGGGTCCGGACAGTCCGGACGGTCCGGACGGTCCGGACGGTCCGATGGATGACGTGCTCCGCACCGCGGCGCCGCTCGCCGCGGTCGTTGAGGAATGCCTCACGTCCGGGCAGCCGGTCCTCCGTCGTCCGATCCAGATCGGCCGGCCAGGCGGCGCGGCGCTGCATCTTGGCGTCACCGTCTCGCCGATCGCCGATGTCGAAGGGCGCGCGCACGGCGCCATCTGCCTCTTCACGGACCTGAGCGCCGTCGTGGAGCTGGAAGAACAGCTGCGTCTGAAGGACAGCCTCGCGCGCCTGGGGGAGCTGACCGCCGGCATCGCCCATGAGTTCCGCAACGGGCTCGCGACGATCCACGGGTACAGCCGGCTGCTCGATCTCGAGCGCCTTCCCGACGACTTCCGGCCCTACGTCCAGGGGATCCGCGAAGAGACCGAAGCGCTCCGCCAGGTCGTCATCAACTTCCTGAATTTCGCGAAGCCGACCGAGCTTGCGCTCAGTCCCGTCGCCTTGCGCGGGATCGCCGAGCGCGCGGCGGAGGAGATTCGAGCCGAGGCCACCGCCCGGGGCGGAGGCGTTCACGTGACCGGCGACTTCGGGACCGTGCAGGGCGACGAGGTGCTGCTCCGGCAGGCCTTCAGCAATCTCTGCCGCAACGCGCTGGAGGCCTGTCTCGAGGAGAATGTCCCGCCGAGGATCACGATCGACGGCGCGATCGACGCGGCCCAGCGGACGCAGCTCATGACCGTCACCGACAATGGTCCCGGCGTCAACGCGAGCATGACCGCGCGCATGTTCCGGCCGTTCTTCACGACCAAGAAGACCGGCACGGGCCTCGGACTCGCGCTGGTCCAGAAAATCATCGTCACGCACAACGGCAAAGTGACCGCCGCCAACGCCGACGGCGCCGGCGCACGAATCCTGGTGACCTTGCCGCTGAAGCCGGAGTCGCTTTCAAAAACGTGATTTTTGTTGCAAAATTGTACACACTCTGGACGGCGCGGAATGCGTCCAACGACTCTAACTCCTTGTAAATATTAAAGAAAGAGCTTCGGCACGGGGCCGGGGTTGTGGCGACCTGCGTGGCAGCCCCATTGCTCGAACGGGAGTGTCAATGTATCCAGTTCCACGCGCCCAGGAGGGGTTCACCCTCACCGAGATGATGCTCGTCGTCGCGCTTGTCGGCACGTTGACGGCCATCGCCGTGCCTCTGACGGGCGGGGTCAGGGCGTCTATCAAGTTGAACGAGGCGGGCCGGCAGATCCAGGGCGAGCTCGCCGGGGCACGGCTGCGCGCCGTGTCGAGCAACCGGTCGCTGCGGGTCAGGACCAACTGCCCGTCCGCAGGCTTCGTGCGCACGGTCGAAGTGGTGGGCACCGCGGCGGTCGACGACGCGGCGGATCGCTGCACGCACGCCGCGTATCCGTTTCCACCGGACAACGATCTGATGACCCGGCCGAATTATGACGGCCCGATGCGGCCGCTCCCCGACGGGGCGACCGTGACCACGGTGAATCTTCAGTTCCAGCCGGATGGCACGGTCCTCAACGTCGTGGCGAACGTCGCCACGGCGTTGGCGGCCGAGCAGACCATCACGATTTCCAGGCTGGGCCAATCCAAGATGGTGAAGGTGAATGCCGCCGGCAAGATCCAGCTCCAGTAGGGGCTTCAGCCTCACCGAGGTCATCATCGCGATGGGCCTGCTGACGACGGTGTCGCTCGGCGTGGCGCAGGTGTTCGCG
>JBBECO010000130.1:11846-24627 GCA_040881785.1 Vicinamibacterales bacterium | reverse complement strand
CCGTGGGCAGGATCATCGAGGACGCGTCGCAGCTGCGCGATGATCCGAGGCCGATCGGAGTCGAGCATGTCCTGCAGCCAGTAGAGCGCTTGCACGATCCGCATGGCGGGCCGACTGGCCCAATGCAATCGACTGGGCGCGGCAGCCCGAAAGCGGATCACCTGGCGCCCGAGTGTGATCGGGCGCAGCCGCGCATCCGTTAGTACGGTAACCCGTGCGGGCACGGCCGTGGTCAGCCCCAAATCATTCGCGGCGGTGAGGCCATCTATGACGACCCGCACCTGATCGCGACGCGCGACTGCGTCGATGATGGCCGCGTGGTGCGGGACCGTCGGCCCTCCCGTGAGCGCACTGTGGCCGGGGAGAAAGTAGAGGCCCCGAGCGATTCGGCCGATCGTGTTCTCGGTCGCAAGGCGTTGGAGAGCTTTGTCCACGGCCGCCCGCGGACCAAGGTCGAGATGCGTCCGATCGTCGATGACCACGCTGGAGCCCTCTGAGCGTACGGCCGGTCCGATCGAACCAAGATGTTTTCACCCGGACTGTTTCGTCGACTGCGGCGCCTCATTCCACACATACAAGAAGGTGCCATCGCTGGCGGTGGCCACGCTGCGCCCGCTTTTCCGCGTCGCACGATTCAACGCTGACCGTACCTTTTCCTTGCTGTCCGCCAATTGCGCCAATGGCACCTTGAGCGCGACCCCTACCCTGACCTGATCGAGATCCGAGAGGACCTTCGTGACGATCTCTTTGTGCCTTCCATTCCGACCCTGGGGCACTTCCGCCTGCGACATCGACTTGAAGTTCATCGGACTGTTCTTGATCCGGGGGGCCATCGCACAACCTCCTCAAGGCATCGCCAAAACGTTATTCTAACGTGACGTTAATCATATCTCCACCTAACGAGCTTCGCAAGTAAGGGGTCGACACATTAAAAAATGCGGCACAAGTGGTGTTACTCGAGACATTAGAGCGGATGCTGACGGACAGATCAGTTCCCCCAAACAGGTGACCCGTATGACGCGCGCCGTGCTACGGTTCCTGGGCGACGAAAAAGAACCCTGCCAACGGGGACGACGGTAAAGACTCAATGGTTTAGTGCAGCAATGAGCCTTGAATGTTCCACGAATCCGGACGATGTCGGAACGGGGCCACTGAGACCCGCAAGTCTTCACGATATGACGCCTCTCGGACACGCGGCGCTGCGGCAGCTTGCCATGAAAGTCCTGGCAGAGCATTCGGGATCAGCAGGGAGTGCCGAGGCGCTCGCGGCGGCAGCGCGGCGCGCCTACGATCATCTCGTCCGCGTGACCACTCCGCTGATCGGTCAGGTTGGGGTTGATGCCCTGACTGCCCGCGCGTTACATCTCGCGCACGCGGAGTACTCGTGGCTGGTCGACGCGCGCGAGTCCGACCAAACGAACGAGCCGTTTGCCCAGGTCATCGTCGGTCTGGAACGCCAGAATCCTGCAATCGCCACTGAAGGCGCCGCAGCCGTGCTCGCGATATTTGCGGGGTTGCTCGTGACGTTCATCGGGCAATCCCTGACAACGGGCCTGCTGCGAAGGGCATGGCCCAACGCGTTTGCCGATGCGCACACAGAGGAGCCATAAGAAATGCCCGACAGGGTTGCGATCCGCCGCCTGCCCACGGGGGTCCCGGGGCTCGACGAGATCCTCGGTGGAGGCCTGCCGGAGTTTTCCTTCAACCTGATTGCCGGCGCGCCCGGCGCCGGGAAGACGACGCTCGCCCAGCAGATCATGTTCACGATCTCCGGTCCCGATCGTCCCGCGCTGTACATCACGGTGGCCGGCGAACCCCCGCTGAAGATGCTGCGGTATCAGCAACAGTTCGCCTTCTTCGATCTGGCCCGCGTGAACGAATCAGTCCGCTACGTCAATCTCAGCCAGGACATCGTCAACGGCAGGCTGGACCAGCTCCTGGCGCGGATCGTCGAGGAAGTCGAAGCGACGAGTCCTCGCGTGGTGGTCATCGATTCCTTTCGCTCGGTGGTCCAGGCGGCCGAGCGGGCCGACCATGCCGCCCTCGATCTGCAGCACTTCGTGCAACAGCTCGCCGTACGGCTGACGGGATGGGAGGCGACGACGTTTCTCGTTGGTGAGTATCACGCCGCGGAAGTCGAGGAGAATCCGGTCTTTACCGTCGCGGACGGACTGCTCTGGCTCTATCAAAGCCTCGATCGGAATTCGATGGTTCGCAAGATGCAGATCATGAAGCTGCGGGGACAGGCGCCGATTCCCGGGCTGCACACGTTCCGCATTACGAACGACGGTGTTCGGGTGTTCCCGCGGGTGATCGTCGGTCCCGAGGAGAAGGCCGGCGGGACGCCATCGAAGAAGCAGGCGCCGCCCACCCGTCTCTCCATTGGCGTCAAGGCGTTGGATGACATGCTTGGCGGCGGCATCCCGGCAGGACACTCCGTACTCGTCGCGGGTCCCTCCGGTTCCGGCAAGAGCGTCCTGGCCACGAGCTTCATCATGGAGGGGGCCCGCCACGGCGATCCCGGTGTCATCGCGGTCTTCGAGAAGCGTCCCAGCGAGCACTCGCACACCGGCCAGGGCAACCAGGAGTTCAAGCAGATGGTGCGCGACCGGAAGGTGGGCATCCTTCACACGCGCCCGCTCGATCTGTCGATCGACGAAACGCTCCACGACATCGTCACGGCGATTCATGCGTTGAAAGCGCGGCGGGTGGTCATCGACTCGCTCTCGGGTTTCGAACTCGCGTTGGCGCCCACGTTTCGCGAGGACTTTCGCGAGTCGCTGTATCGCATGGTCGCGGTGCTGACGGGCATGGGGATCACGCTCATGTTGACGGCCGAGCTGGAGGACAGCTACGTGGATCTCCGCTTCAGCCCGCACGGGACGGCCTTCCTGACCGACACGATCATCATGCAGCGCTATATCGAGTTGAAAGGTCAGCTGCGGCGCGTCATGGCGGTGGTGAAAGTACGCGGTAGCGCGCACAGCAAAGAGCTGCGCGCCTTCGAAATCACCAAGGACGGCATCGTGGTCGGCGACGCGTTGGGGAACTACAACGGGCTGCTGACGGGCCACCCGGTCGCGGCCGACGAGCCCGCGCCCGCCCGTCGCAAGACATGCCGGAAGACGCCGTCAGCAGGCTGAGGGTTGGCATGGCTAAACGGGATACCAAATCGACACGTCATCGAAAGGTGCCCGCGAAGGCGCCGGAGCCATCGCGCGACGACGTTCTGAACTCGCGAGAGTCCGCCGTCTCGGCGCGCGAGGACGCGGAGGAAGCCCGGGAACACGCCGTTGCCCGTCGTGAAGAGGCAGGCGAGGCACGTGAAGACGCCGCTGCGCGTCGCGAAGAGGCGGTCGGGGTGCGTGACGACGCCGCGGCGCTTCGTGAAGAAGCGCTGCGCGCGCGCGAGGAGGCCTCCCGGGCCCGCTCGGAGATCGATGCGCTCATGCGTCAACTTCGGGAGGCCAACGAACATCTGATCGTCGCGAACCTCCGGTCCCAGTCCCTTGCCGAAGACGCGAACAGGGCGAATCATCTCAAGGATGAATTCATCGCCACGGTGTCGCACGAGCTGCGCACGCCGCTCAATGTGGTGCTCGGATGGGCGCGGATGCTGGCCTCGAAGCAGTTGACGGACACACGTTCCGCGCATGCCATCGACACCATCGAACGCAACGCCGCGTCCCTGGCGGTCATCATCGACGACCTCCTCGATATGTCGCGGATCATTGGCGGGACGATGAACCTGACGCCCCAACCGGTGGACCTGATGGCCTTGACGCAGGCGGCGCTTGACGCCGTCAGACCGATGGCCGAGGCCAAGCACATTGAGCTGAGCTGGTCCGCCGATGCCTCGTTCACCGATATCGTGAACGGCGACCCTGACCGGTTGCAGCAGGTGATCGGGAACGTGCTGACGAATGCCATCAAGTTCACGCCAGACGGCGGACGTGTCGACCTGTCCGTCCAGCACGCGGGGTCACACATGGAACTGAAGGTCGTCGACACGGGCCAGGGTATCCATGCTGACTTTCTGCCACACGTGTTCGAGCGCTTTCGTCAAGCCGAAAGAGCCACGTTGCGGCGACAGGGCCTCGGTCTGGGCCTGGCCATCGTCCGGCAGCTCGTGGAGATGCAGGGAGGCACCGTGCATGCGGCCAGTGAGGGGGAGGGGCGCGGCGCCACGTTCACGATCCGCCTGCCGATTCTCACCACCGCCGCTCCAGCGGAGCGATGGTCTGCGCCTCGGGAGCGACGATCCGCGGTCTCGGTCAATGCACCGCAACCGCGCTCACGGCGGCTCGATGATTTGCACATCCTCGTCGTCGACGACCAGGCCGATGGGCGCACGCTGACGTCACACGCGCTGACGGAGGCGGGCGCCAGCGTGACCGCCGTCGCGTCGGCTCGGGAAGCCCTTCATCAGGTGCGGGAGGGACAACAGCCGGACGTGCTCGTCAGCGCTATCGGGCTCCCCGAGGAGGACGGCTACGCGCTGGTGCGTCAGATTCGCCAGCACGAGGCAGAACACGGCGGGTTTCTTCCGGCGATAGCGCTGACGGGATTTGCACGCGCCGAGGATCGGACGCACATCCTCGCTTCGGGGTTCCAGGCGCACGTCTCCAAGCCGCTCGACCCCGCCGAACTGACAGCCGCAATCGCCGCTGTTGCGCGAGGGTCGGCGACGACCTGAGCACTCCACATTCCTTCTGCCGGAAATCCGGCGTACGCATGGGAGGCGACGGGTTTTCGGCGGGTTGTCGATCGCGATCCTGCGGAATTCCCCCCTGGCACTGGCGGAATGTCGATAAAAAGGGCCTCGCCCGGAGCAGCAGGTTTCTTGCAGAGGCCCCGGCGAACAAGGAGTTGCACATGCCCGCGCAAGCCGTTCAGACGTGCCGATGGGCCATGCCCACGCTCTTCCTGCCCTGGCCGCTGTGGTACGACGCCTCGGCGCACGAGTGGAGCTGCGCGCGCGGCGCGAAGCCGCGCGGGCTCATGGACCCGGTCTCCTGCACCACCTGCCGGCAGTGGGTGCCTGCTGAGCGCCGTACAGACTGCGGCTGCCACCAGGACGACCACCTCGGCTCGATCGCCCCGTAGGGGCGCTGCGGCACCGCGGAGAGCCCGGCGCAACACATGGGCGGCCCGACATCACGCGAACGCATGGACGCCGCCATGCGCCCGCGTGACGCCCGGATCCCCGATCGCGTGCCGGTCATGTGCCAGCTCGCGCTCGGGCATTACTTCCTCAACGCCGGCGCCCCCGCGCACGAGATCTGGCACGATACCCGGGCGTTCGGCGACGCGCTTCTGCTGTTGCAGCGTCGCTACGGCTTCGACGGCGTCCTCGTGAATCTGCCCGGGCGGGACCCGGACTGGCGTGAATCCGTACAGGGCATCGACCGCGACGGTGCGCGCGAGATCGTCATCTGGCACGACGGCACGCGCACGGTCGTCCCGCCCGACGACAACCCATTCGTCGCCACCGCCGCCGGCGTTCGTCCGACGCGTCCGAACTTCGATTCGCTGGCTCCCGAGACGCTGTTCTATGTGGAGCCGCACGGCCAGTACGGCGTCACCAGGCAATCGGACTTTCCGGCCTGGCAGTGGGACACGGTGCGGTATGTGCGGACGCAGGCGCCGGACGTCTCGGTTCACGGGGAGGTGTTCTCCCCGTTCAGTCAGTTGATGGAGTTGCTGGGTTGCGAAACCACACTGATGGCGCTCCTGGACGATGGGCCGAAAGTGTCGGCCTGTCTGGACCGGCTCGGCGAGGGTGCCGCCGCGCTGGCGTGCGGCCAGCTCCGCGCCGGCGCGGACGCCATGCTCATCTCCTCTGCCTACGCGGGAGGCGGACTGATCTCGCGCCGGCACTACGAACAGTTCGTCCTGCCGCACGAGCGGCAGCTCGTCGCCTCCATCCGGGCGTCTGCGCCGGAGGCCCGGATCTACACGCACACCTGCGGCGCGATCGGCGATCGTCTCGACCTCATGGAACAGACCGGAACGGACGGGATCGATACGCTCGATCCCCCGCCGCTCGGGACGGTGGAGCTGGCCGACGCCGTCCGCCGCTTCCGGCGGCGGCTCTTCATCAAGGGAAACATCGATCCCGTGAGCACACTCCTGCGGGGCACGCCGGACGAGTGTTACGCCGACGCCCGTCGTCGGATCGACACGGCAGGGCGCGAGGGCGGCTACATCCTGAGCTCGGCCTGCTCGGTGGCGCCGCACACACCGGCCGGCAACATCCTGCAGCTCGCGCGCGCAGCCGGGGACGCCGCATGATCACGTCCCTGCCGCATCATCCAGATGGTCCTGCCGCGCCGGGACGGCCGCCATGCGCATGATGATCGACCTCACGCCCGGCGACGTCAGGCCCGGCCGCGACGCGGTGCTGAGCCGCATGGGGTTCGGTCCCGGCGACGCCGTCCCGCCCGGTGTCGACACGCTCATGGCGCGGGCCCGGGAGCTGTTCGAGGCGCGCGCCGCCCCGGTCGCGCTGTTCGACGAGCTCTCGGTCGGCGCGTTCTCGGACGTGTACGAGGGCGCCGGACACAACGACGCGATGACCCCGCTCGATGAGGTCTATCCGCGGGCCGAGGCGCTCGCGCTGTTTGCCGCCACGCTGGGCCGTGCCCTCGACGAAGCGATCCGCGGCCTCTTCGACTGCGGCGATCCCGCGGTGGGCTACGTGCTGGACGTCACGGCAGCGGCTGCCGCCGAACAACTGGCACAGGTGACGGCCGATCGCTTCCTCGAGGCGGTGACCCGCGAGTCCGCCGGCGCCACGACGCTGCGCGCGCTCGCCTACAGCCCCGGCTACTGCGGATGGCACGTCAGCGGTCAGCACGCGCTGTTCGAGCGCCTCCGTCCCCGGCGCATCGGCATCGGACTGACCGCCGGCGCGCTGATGGATCCGGTCAAGTCTGTCTCCGGCGTCATCGTCGCGGGCCCCCACAAGGCGCACACGTTCCGGCCCACGTATGCCTTCTGCCAGACCTGTGCGACGCATACGTGCCGGTCCAGGATCGCATCGCTGCGGAGGCCTCAGCGGTGACGGGCCACCTCCAGGTGCTCGCGCAGGCCCTCCAGGCGGGCGACCGCGACCGCGTGGAAGCGCTCACGCGCGCCGCCCTCGCGCGCCGTACGGAGCCGCGTGACATCCTCAGCACACTCCTCGCCGGCATGGCGGTGGTCGGCGAGCGCTTCCGTGATCACGAGATCTTCCTGCCCGACGTGCTGCTTGCGGCGCGGGCCATGAATGCCGCCATGGTCCTGCTGAAGCCGCTGCTCGTCAGGGACGGCATCCCCACGCTGGGAACGATCGTGCTCGGCACGGTGGCGGGTGACCTGCACGACGTCGGCAAGAACCTGGTTGGCATCATGCTGAGCGGTGCGGGCTTCGAGGTGGTGGACGTCGGCACCGACGTCCCCGCGGATCGGTTCGTGGAGGCCGCGGTCGCCTCCGGCGCGTCGGTGATCGGCCTGTCGGCGCTGCTGACGACGACCATGGTCAATATGCAGCCGGTCATCGACCTGATCGAGCGCCGCGGGCTCCGCGGAAGCGTGCGAACGATCGTCGGCGGCGCACCGGTCACTGAAGCCTTCGCGCGGGAAGTCGGGGCCGATGCGTACGGCTTCGATGCGGCCAACGCCGTCCAGCGGGTGCGTGCGCTGCTGGATCTGCCATGACGCCGCGCGAAGGGCTCCTCGAGCGCCTGCGGCGCGGCGACCGGGTTCTCGGCGACGGCGCGTGGGGCACGATGCTGTTCGACCGCGGACTGCCTCCCGGGACGGCGCCCGAGTCATGGACGCTCGAGCGGCCCGACGTGATCACGGCGATCGGACAGGCCTATCTCGACGCGGGCGCCGAAATCATCACGACCAACACGTTCGGCGGCTCGCGGTTCCGGCTCGCCCCTCAGGGCCTGCAGGATGCCGTGAGCGAGGTGAACCGGCGGGGCGTTCACCTGGCGGCGGCCGTCGCAGACGGCCGCGCCTACGTCTCGGCCTCCATCGGTCCCAGCGGACTCGTGCTGCAGCCGTACGGCGACGCCGATCCGGCGCGGATCGCCGATGGCTTCGAGGAACAGGCCCTGGCCCTCGCCTCCGCGGGAGCGGACCTCTTCTGCGTGGAGACGATGACGGATGCGCACGAGGCGGCGCTGGCGATCGGCGCCGTGCGCCGCGTCGCGCCGTCGGCCACCGTGATCGCCACGATGACCTTCGACATCACGCCGCGCGGGCCCTACACCGTGATGGGCGTGTCGGTCGCGCAGGCGGCACGGGCGCTGGAAGGGGCGGGAGCGGACGTGGTGGGGGCGAACTGTGGCACCGGCGTGGAGGCGATGCTCGCGGTCGTGCGCGCGCTGGCGGCGCAGACCACCTTGCCGATCGCGATCCGGGCCAACGCAGGGCTGCCGGCGCGCCGTGGCGGGCGCCTGATCTATCCCGACTCGCCGTCGCGCTACGCGTCAGCCGCCGTCCGGATGCTCGAACACGGGGTCGGCGTGATCGGCGGCTGCTGCGGGACGACGCCCGATCACATCCGCGCGCTCGCCGCGCTCATGGCGGCGCGCTCAGCGTGAAAACGGCATGCGGTGCGCGTGCTTCGACGCCGACCGCAGCCGCGCCGCATTCCAGACCTCACCGCAGGCGCAGCAGCGCCAGTACGAGTCCGGCGTCACGACCTTGGCCGTGGTCACCAGATCCTGGGACCGGCACGACGGGCACCGCGCCGGCATCATGCCACCGCCCGGCGCCGACAGGTCGCTCAGCTCCTCGGCCTTGGCGCGGACGTCGTGAAGCTGCGACAGCCGCCAGCGTTCGGCCATGCTCTCGGGAGCGTCTGAAATCGTTGGACCTGCCATGCGAAACCTCCCTGCTGAGAATTCCCCCCCGGGGGGGACTGTCCCCTCCGGTGCCATTTCCCATTCAGGCCGGACGTTTTTCAGCGGCCTGCTAGCTCGACGACGCCGGCTCCGACGCTCGATACGCCGCGATCCACTGATCGCTCACCGCCCCCAGATGGGCCGAGTGAGCGCCTCCGCGGTAGCCCAGCTTGCGGACCACGGCGAACGTCAGGACGAACCCGAGCACGATGACGAGCACGGGCATGTTGTCGATCATCAAAAACCTCCCGACACGAGCCGAACGAGCCGGAGTACCAGCGCAATCGCCAGCACGATCGGCCCCCCGACGATGAGTACGGCGAGCGGAACGGCCCAGACCAGCGCGAGCAGGCCGCCGGCGTCCAGCAGGGCCGTGCCCCACCGTGACGGCGGATGGATGGTCGTAGCGATGGTCAATGCCATCTCGTGATCCTCGGACTGCACCGGAGCGCGAGAACGGGGCTGGCGGCACTCGCGGGGCGCCAGCCACTTTAGTGAGGATCGGCGGCTGGTGGTGCCGGAGAACGTCAGGAAAGGACCTGCAGTCTATCACCCTTCCCTGCTGGGAGGTTAGTCCTCCGGCACCAAACGGCGGGCTGTGCGGCGGCTGCCTCTAGGGCACCGATTTCTTGAGCGACGTCAGCAGCGCGACGAGGGTGTCCACTTCCGAGGCCGACAGTGGCGTCTTTTTCATCGCCGGCTTACGCGTCGGCGCCGGTTTCGCCTTGGCGGCCGCGGCGACCGGGTCGGTGATCCACTCCTTGATCTGCGCAGCCGTCAGCTTCGAGCCGACCTCGTCGAGCGCCCCCTTCTTGTTGCCCTTGCCGGCGATCGAGTGGCAAGTCGTACATTTCTTGGTGGAAAAGAGCTTCAGCCCCTCGTCCTTCTTGGCGTCCTGGGCGACCGCCAGCCCGGCCGTCATCAGCACCGCGACAGCCGTCAGTCCCGCAAGGGTCAGTATCCGCTTCATTGGTTTTTCTCCTGTACAGACATTCTACGCAACTCGCGCGCCATCACCGCGCGTCGACCGGATACGGAGGTGGCGCCACGGCGTAGTCCGGCCTGGCGCCGGCCTCGGACATCCCATCCGCCGTGGAATGCCCCAGGCGAAGCTCGCCCAGCAGGATCGCGACCGCCACGCGCAGCAGCATGGTGAACAGCAGGAACCCGAGCGCGAACACGCCGGCCGCGACGCGGACCTCGGTCATCGTCGGCGTATACACGTAGATCTCGCCGAGCGTGGACGGCGTGAAGCCGGGAATGATCAGCCCCATGCCCTTTTCGATGTAACAGCCGGCATACGTCGCCGCGGCGCCGATGTTGAGCGTCACGACGTTGCGCCGCGCGGCCGGGAGGATGAAGAGCACCAGCGCCACCAGGTTGAGCCCCACCGCGCTCCAGGCATACGGCACCAGCGTCCGGTGTTCGCCGATGCCCTGGAACCAGTACTGCGTGTACAGCAGGTGCTCGGTGTCCGAGTAGTACTCCTTGAACGCCTCTGCCCCGTGGAAGAAGAGATTCAGGAAGATGGCATACGCCATCAGCTCGGCAATCTTCCAGATGGCCTCGTCGCGGATGTGGAAACGTGTGAAGCGTCGCAGGATCTGAAGCACCACCAGAAGGATGGCGGGGCCGGCGCTGAAGGCGGACGCCAGGAACTGGGGCGCCAGGATCGAGGCGTTCCAGTACGGCCGCGCCGCGAGTCCGTTGTACAGAAAGGCCGTGACCGTGTGGATCGCGATCGCCATCGGGACCGACAGCAGCACGAGCGGCACGACCAGACGTTTCGAGTACTCACGCCCGGTGAAGGCGCGGTACAGCATGTGGACGACGACCGTGACGTTGATCGCCAGGTACACGTTGAGCACGATCATGTCCCACGCGAGGATCGAGTAGGGGAAATTCAGGTACCCGACAAACGGCAGCATGTGCCAGAAGCGTTCGGGCCGGCCGATGTCCACCATGACCAGCCCGATGCAGATGATGATCGAGCTGATCGCCAGCAGCTCGCCGAAGATGACGATCTCCTTGATCGGCTTCCACTGGTAGATGTAGGCCGGCACCACGAGGACCACTGCCGCCGCGGCCACGCCGACCATGAAGGTGAAGTTGCCGATGTAGAACCCCCAGCTGACCTGGTCGCGCATCGCGGTCACCGACAACCCGACCGTCAGCTGGTCGATGTACGCCAGGACCCCGGAGATGAGGAGCACGGCGAGAAAGGCGAGCCACCACCAATACAGCGCAGGCCCCTTCAGGGCCGTGCGCACGCCGCCGGCGACGAAACGCGGGATCCCTCGACGGAGGTCGGTCGTCATCCTAGGTTCCATAGAAGTAGAAGAACTTCGGCATCGTGTTGAGCTCTTCCTTCAGGACCATCACCCGCTTGTGCTCCATGATGTAGCGGATCTCACTGTCGGGATCGAGGAGGTTCCCGAACTTGCGCGCCCCGACCGGACAGGCTTCGACGCATGCCGGATAGCGGCCGGCCCGCACGCGCTGAATGCAGAAGGTGCACTTCTCGACGACCCCTTTCTTGCGCGGCCGGTTGCCCAGATAGTGCATGTCGGGATTGACGTCGTCTTTCGGCAGTGACGGGTCACGCCAGTTGAACTGGCGCGCGCCATACGGGCATGCCGCCATGCAGCAGCGGCACCCGATGCACCAGTCGTAGTCGACAACGACGATGCCGTCCTTTTCCTGCCAGGTGGCGCCCGTCGGGCAGACCTTGACGCAGGGGGCGTTGCGGCACTGCTGGCACTGCACGGGCAGATAGAAGTGTCCCTCCTGCGGAACCGTTTCGGGATCGTAGTACGGGTCGGCGTGGCGGAAGTCGACGCCGTGCTCCTTGTCCATCTGCAGCACGCGGATCCAGTGCACCTGCGGGTCGCGCGACTGGTTGTTCTCCTCGACGCAGGCGTACACGCACCGGCGGCACCCGATGCAGCGCGAGATGTCGAGCGCATAGCCGAACAGGACGCCCGGCATCGGCCCCGCGTCAGACATCGTCACGGTCTTGCCGTACGTGTCGGAGTACTCGCGCTCGGCCTGCTGGATAAGGGTGCGGAGCCGGTCCTTCGGCACGTCGTGCAGGCGTTTCGGGCCGCACGCGGTCAGCGCCCAGCCGGCCGCGGCCGCAGCCGCGACGGTCCCGAACTGCCGCCGTGTCACGGAACGGGGTTCATCGGCCACCGGAGGCTCCGTCATGCGCAGGGGCGGCCTGGGGCTGCTGCGGCAACCGTCCCGGGGGCGTCGGCGCCGGTTGGGGCGGCAGCGCCTTGAACTTCGGCTGGTGGGGATTGTGACAATGCACGCAGAGCAGATATTCCTTGGCGCCATTCCACTGCCCGATGCGCCGGCCGTGCACGCCGACGCGCCAGTCGCGGTACTTCTCGCCGTGGCACTGGCCGCAGAGCCGATAGGATTCCTCGAAGGGGACCGCCTCGCCGCCGGCCAGATGGAGCTGGTCGCGGTTCTTCGCGTCGTGGCAATCCAGGCACCAGCGGTGTTCCTCGTCGTGCTTCAGCACGATGTCGTCGTGCATGTCGACGAGCGGCCGGCGGACGGGATTGACGGGCAGATCGGTGTCGTTGTGGCAGTCGGAGCAGGGAAAAATGCCGTCGGTGAACGGCGGGGGCGGCGCTTCGACGCGCAGCTCGTGGGTCGGAGCCGGCCCACGAGACTCCGCCGCCTGGCTGGCGTCGGCGGCGGTGACCTCCATCCCGCCCCTGCACGCCAGCAGCGCCGGCGACAGGGGCAAGACGAGGCACGACAGCACGAGCAGTGCCCGCCGGGGCGGGCAGCGGCCTATTACCATAGATACGTGACTCTCACCGACCCGGCGTTGGCGGTGTAGGGTCGATAGAGGTATCCCGAATACA
>JBBECO010000130.1:0-11746 GCA_040881785.1 Vicinamibacterales bacterium | reverse complement strand
TCGGCGGCGGATTCGCCGTGCGCGAATACTGGTTGGCCGTGTACCGCTCACGCATGTAGCTCGCGCCGAGCGTCACCGTTTCCGCCGCCACGGCGTCGAAGCCGATCCCGTAGCCGCGGTTGTCGTTGTCACGCAGACCGAAACCGGTGTTCTTGTAGTCGTCCTCGCCCATGCTGAGCGACCCGTTCACGCTCAGCCATGCGGTGGGCGTGAGCGTCAGTTGTCCTGTCACGCGCGAGCGGTCGCGGTCCGCGACGTCGAAATGCCGCATCCCGGGCTGCTCGCCGACGGCCTCGAGGAGGTGCAGCTCGAAGCCGGACCCTTTCCGCTCCGACATCTCGTACTTGAGACGCAGCGTCGCGTACGGATTGCCAAGGCTGTCGAGCGTGACGCGGAAGGTGTCCTCGGCCGTGTCCTCGAAGATGCGGAACGTCCGCTCCGCATCCTCGCGGGTATAGCCCGCGCCGACGGACAGGAACTCCAGCGGAGCGTACGAGGCGTCGAGGTCCAGCGTGCCGCGGCGGACGCTGAGCGGCTCGGTCTCCTGTTCGTTCAGGTTCAACGCCCAATCGCCGGTGATGGTCACGGCATGCATGACCGGCGTCTTGTTCGCGTAGTCATAGTACCGGTAGCGCGCGTTCAGCCACAGGTCCCGCATGGGCCGCGAGCTGAGGCCATACACCATCGAGACCACGTCGGCCTGCCCCTGGGCGTTCGCGCGCTGAAGCGGCGGAGCCAGGAGTGCGGTGTTGCTGGTCGGACCCACGAACGGTTCGTTCTGCTCGGCCCGGCCGATGGAGATCGCGGCGGTCGCCCGCGTTTTCGCCGGCAGCTTGTACGCGCCGTTCGCCACGAACGCCACGAGGCTGTTCGACGGCCACATGGGGACCACGCCGGAGGCAGGTCCTGCCGAGACGTCCGTGAACCGCAGCGGGTTGTCGAACCTCACGACCGGCAGCTGGTTGTCGAACCACGAGGCGTTGATACCGGCACTGACCATGCCGCGCGCGTTCGCGAACTCGATACCCGTCCGGATGTCGGTGGTCCGCGTGTCCATCGGGATTCCGAGCTCCTGCCAAATGCCGTTGACCGGGGAGCTGAGGAGTCCGAAGCTCTGCATGTGATACCCGCTGCGCTGCGTGTTCCGCAACTTGAAGACGACGTCCACGTCACGATTGGCGGTGTACACGGCGTCGAAGGCCGCGACCTTGCGTTTGCTCAGCATGTCGAAACCCACGGCTCCGCCGACGGCGTTGGCCAGCGTCAGGGTCTGACCCTGTATCCCCTGCTGGATGGCATCGTCGACGCCCAGGATGCCGTTTCCGAGATCCCGTTGCAGCGACCGCGTATCGCCGCTGACGAACAGGGGGATCTCGTCCCAGGAGAAGTTCGCCTTGAGCTTCCCGAAGGATTCGAACTGGCCGGAGAACCGCTGGTCGCGGTAGCCGACGTTGTCGGCCTCGCCGAGGAAGGTCCAGGCGTCCGTGCCTCGCTCGAGACGGAAGTTTTCCAGGAAGGCGCCGTCCCGCAGGTCGCGGAAGCGGTTGTACCGGGCCCGGTCGCCGTCCAGATCTTCGCCGCGGAGGCCGAAGTTCACGCGGCCCGTGTTGATGGTCCCGGCGGCAATCGCCGGTTCGACTGTGGCGGCCGGCGCGGTCGGCGCGGGCCGCTGGATCTCCTGCTGCGCCCCGGCCAGTACCGGGGAGATCAGCAGAAGCGCTCCTGTAAGACTCAGTGTGCTGGTGCGCATGTTGATAACTCCTCGACTACCGGATGAAGGCCTTGCCCGACGTGGGGTGGTTCGAGCCGTGGATCTGCGAATGGCAGTTCAGACACGCTCTGCCCACGACGCGGTTGTTCCGGCCGAGCACCGACGTGCTGTCGTAGATCGTCGCCGGATGCCGGCTGTGGATGTGACAGCGCTGGCAGAGCATCGGCACCTTGGCGACGAGCATCCGCTCGTTGTTCGAGCCGTGCGGATCGTGACAGCTGACGCAGTTCTCGGTCACCGCCGCATGCTCCCAGAGGTACGGGCCGCGCTTCTCCGCGTGGCAGCTCACACAACTCTCGTTGACGGAGTTCCCCTCCCTGAGCATCTTCACGTTCTGGGACCCGTGCGGGTTGTGACAGGTGCTGCACTCCATCTTGCCTTCGCGGACCGGCATGTGCGAGTTCCGATGGATCTTGGTGACCTGCGCCTTGTGACACTGCGAGCAGGTTTCCGTCTGCGTCTCCGTCTTCAGCATCGCGACTTCGGATTTCGATTGATGGACGCTGTGGCAGGTAGTGCACGTGAGGTTGCGCGAATCGTGCTTGCCGCCGGCCCAGTCCGCGTGCGCGCTGCGGTTGTGGCAGGTTGTGCACAGCTCGCTCACGTCGCTCGGCTCCATCTTCAGCGGATTCTTCATGGGTGACTCACCCCCCGAATCCGCGTGCGCCTTGCCGGGGCCGTGACAGCTCTCGCAGCCCTGCGCGGCCGCCGGCGTGCGCGGGTTCTTCGCCCGGGCATGCACGGAGCCCTGATAGTTCTGGTCCTCGTGACAGTCGAGGCATGTAGCGTCGCCGGCGAACGCGGCCGCCGGGGCCGGATCCTGGTTCGCTGGCGGCGTCGGAACGCCTGCTGGAGTCGATGCCGCCGGCCGGCTCGGTGTGCCGGGCTGCTGATCGAGTGACGCTGCCGATCCTACCGCCAGGGCCGCGCCGAGCCAGATGGCCAGCGCGCCGATGATGGCGGCCGTTGATCCCCGCGTTCGCCTGAGACGCCGCATTGCTGCCCCCTCCGTTTCCGTCCCGGCCACGAACGGGCCTGTCGGACAGAACATGAAACCGTGACTATATGACGTCATGCTACTGAGCAAGGACCGTGCCCCTGCGGATACCGCACGAACGGCGCTGTTTGTCAGGTGCCTGGCGGGGTGGATGACGGAATGCCGTCGAAACGGCAGGGTACGGACGGCCGCTTCCCTAGGTGATCGATCGTTCCAGCCAGCCCGCATGCGCCGGATTCTCGACGGGACGATAGCCGCGGTCCTGGAGCGTGCGCATTGCGGACCGGGGTGGGCTGAGGATGACACGCCGGCATCCGCCCGCCATCGCCATCACCTCGATCGCGTCCACGAGCGCATGGAGCACGCGTTCGTCGTTCGTCCCGATCGACAGCGGCGCGCGCGACGCGGGGAGATCGATCGCCAGCTCGCAGACGCGCATCTCGCACAGCACGTGGTGGCATGTCGCCATCGCGACGATCCGGCCGCCGATCATGACGACCACGCGCGGATCGGCGCGGATCCGGGCCTGCCGCGACACCGACAACGCCGTCTGCGAAAACAGGCGCCGCAGATCCGCGTCGTCGACGCGGGACTCCGGTCCCTCGACGCGAACGTCGAGACCGGGTCCTGTGTCCCCCCATGTGCCGGTCGCTGTCGTGGCGGGCATGGTCATGATGGCCTGGCTCGCGGCCAGGTGTCGCAACCTCGGTGCCACACGGAAAAGCGGCCGAAAATCAGGGGTTGCCGCCGCCATGCCTCGCGCGGGCGTGGTGACCCGCCTGCCGGCGCCGGTTTCCCGACAGCCGCTTCAGTCGGCGACGAGCTGATCGCCTGCGAGCGCCGGCGCGGCCTCCGCCAGGCCACACCGGGCGATCCGGTCTCCCAGCGTCGAGCGCTTGATGTTGAGCAGGGCGGCGGCCTTCGACTTGTTGCCGCCGGTCGTCCGGAGCGCCCAGCCGATGAGATTGAATTCCAGATCCCGCAGCCGGTCGTCGAGAGAGATGGGGGCGCTCGGCGCGAAGGAGGGCGCCGGAGCCGGTGGCCGGTCGCCGCTGGCCGCCCCGAAGAGAATACTCGCCGACATGCAGCCGGTCCGCACCGTGCCGCACGTGCAGGTCTGCACGATCCGCTCGCAGGCGTTCTCCAGTTCGCGAACGTTCCCCGGCCACGAGTAGCGGGAGAAGGCATCCACCACGGATGGCGCCAGCACCGGGACGTCCATGCCCCGCTCTCGCGAGTAACGCGTCAGGAAATTCGCGAGGAGGACCGGCACGTCTTCGCGGCGCTCACGCAGAGGCGGGAGGACGATCGGCAGCACGTTGAGACGGAAGTACAGGTCCTCGCGGAATTTCCCTTCCGTCACCATCTGGTTGATGTCGCGCTTGGACCCGGCGATGATGCGCACGTCGACCGGGATCGTGCGCGTGCCGCCGACACGCTCCACCTCGCGGTTCTGGACGACGCGCAGGAGCTTGACCTGCATGCCGAGCGGCACGTCGTCGATGTCGTCCAGGAAGAGCGTGCCGCCGCGCGCCATCTCGAAGCGGCCGGGCTTGTCCTTGATCGCGCCGGTGAACGCCCCGCGTTCGTGGCCGAAGAGCTCGGTCTCGATCAGGGTCTCGGAAAACAGCGCGCAGCTGACCGCCACGAATGGTTGAAGACGCCGCGCGCTCTGGTGATGGAGCATGCGCGCGATGACCTCCTTGCCGGTCCCGCTTTCACCGGTCACGGTCACGTTGCTGTCGCTGTGGCTGACGACTTTCAGGAACTCGAAGATGGCCCGCATGCGCGGGCTGTGGCCCACGACAACCTGGTCGGGCGAGAATCCGGATGGTGAACGCATAGTCGGCCTCTCGGGCAGGCTCAGGATCCTCAGGGGTCCTAGAGCAGCTGCAATTCTTCGAACTCCGCGATATCGGCCCGCAGGGCCATCTCGACACCCATATACAACGTCAGGTGGGCACTCGGGCAGCCCGCGCACATCCCGGTGAACCGGACGCGCGCGCTGTTGCCATACACCTCGACGAGCTCGATATCTCCCCCATCGGCCTGCAGCATCGGCCGGATCCGGCCCAGCACGCCTTCCACGCTGTCTCGTGACACCATCTGCTCCCCCTCCCCGAGGTTTTCAACGATTGCCGGATTCCCGTCAGGGCAACGGGGATGCCACCTGCCGGACACCCGACAGGGCCCAGAACCCGGCCAAATTCAGGCCTGGGACCCTGGCCGAGGGGGTTCGATGGGGAATTTTCTCGAACAGATGGGATTTATCCGCACTTGGTCACGACGGTGGCCAGCAGATAGCCGTGCCGCCGGACGGCCGGCAGATGGCGATCGAGAAGCATGAACGGACGTACGAGGGCGCCCGTCACCCTGGCCAGCGGCCGGCACCACGCGTGGCAGGCGAGGTCGAGCATGCGCAGCCACCCCGGGATGAACAGGATGGCGGTTTCGGCGACCACGACGAGTCCGGCCCCCTCCACCAGGCGGCGCAGCGCAGGCCGGGAGTAGGACTTCTCGTACCCATACCCGTACAGTCCGATCGCCTGGAGCACCGTGACGAACAGCGGCCGCAGGAAGGGATCACGGCGGTTCGGCACGCCGATGATGGCGCGGCCGCCCGGCTTCAGCACGCGCGCCATCTCCGCGACCGCCTGCGCCGTCTCGTCGAAGTGTTCGATCGTCCCCATCGAGTAGATCGCGTCGAAGGAATCCTCGAGGAACGGCAGCGCCCGAACGTCGCCCAGCGCAGCGCCCAGCCCGCGGCCACCCGGCGTCGCGGTGAAGGCCGACCTGGCCTGCGCCAGTGTCGGAGCCGAGATGTCGATGCCGTACACGCACGCGCCCTGACGGCTCGCCCACGCGAGAATGCGGGTGTTCTTGGCTTCGTCCCAGAGATCGGTCTTGAGGATCCTGAGGCCCTCCAGCGGCGGGAAGTACTCGGCGAACAGCCGGCGCTCGTTGCCGGTGTAGTACTCCGTCGACACGGCGCCCTGGAGGTCCGGGAAGCGCTCGCCGACGCCATCCCAGAAACGGCGATAGGCGGAGCCGCCTGTCATCGGAGGCCGCCGGCCGTGCGCCACGTCCACGCACCCAGGGCGAACGACAGCGCGCGAGGATCGCCGCTGATCCCCAGATCCGCGGCAGGCGTCGCGGGCGCCACCGGACGGAACTCGAGCTGGTGCTCGCCCGGTGACAACCGGAGCGGCGCCACCCGATGCATCCGGCGCGCCGGACCGACCGACAACATCTGCATCGACCGCCCGTCCAGCAGGACCTCGACGCGGCGCGTCCAACTGAAGGCCGCCAGCTCGAGGTCGAGGGCCGCCTCGACCTCATCCGCTCCGGTATTGACGACCGTCCACATCGCACCGTCGCCGCACCACCGCCAGGACCACTCGGCGTTGTGCTCGCGCGGCGAGAGCCCCGACATCGCGGACGTATAGACCGCGGGCCGCGGCGCCGTCACTTCGAAGACCGCGGCATCCCGATGGCTGGACGCGAGCAGCAGTCCGCCGCCCGCGGTCTGCAGACCGGGCGCGCGTGCCCCCACAGGGCGGCCGCGCACGAGCAGGTGCGTGTAACCGTTGGCCTCGAGCTTCGCCGGCAGGTTCGGCTCGGCACAGTCGGACAGGGGCGCGCGCAGCGCCCTCACGCGGCCACGCGTGAGCCACTCCACCGTGGCCGACTCCGGCGTGTCCGGGATGCAGTCGAGGATGCGGACCGTCCCCGGCTGCTGGACGGCCCAGCGATGCGCCGAGGTCGGCAGCACGTCCCGCCACAGGGCCGGCGGCCAGACGGCATACTCGAGCGCGACCACGGCCACCAGCGCGGCGCATGCCGTCCTGGCGCCGCGGCTGCCCGCGCGCAGCAGCCAGTCCACACCGATCCCGCCGAGCAGTGCCGCCATCAACTGGACGACGATCCCGAACCGCGCGTAGGAGCGGAACATCGGCAGCGCCTCGTACAGCGCGGCGGAGGGCCCGACGATCGTCGTCTCGAGGATGAACCGCTGCGGCGACAGCGAGCAGGCCAGGGCCACGGCCCCGACGACAACCAGGATCGGAATGCGGCTCTGCGACAACGTCTGCCAGCCGCGGCGCGTCGAGACCAGCACCGCGAGCGCCGCGAGGACCATCACGCCCCACCCGACACTCACCTGCTGTTCGAGCAGGCCGTCGCGAACGCCCAGACCCGCCCAGAAACTGGACGTCAGCGAGCCGGCCAGTGGATGGGCCAGCGGCGGCACGAGGTAGCTCCACCATCGCGCACTGTAGAGAAACAGGTCGTCGCGGGGAAATGCAAAGGCGGCCCGGTTCAGCACGACCGGCGCGGCCGCCCACCAGGCGTACGCCGCGCCGGCCGCGGCGAGCAGCGCCAGCGTACCGAGCGTGACGGCGAGCGGACGCCCCGATCGCGCGTGCCGGCCGACCACGATCCAGTACGCGGCCACGGCCGCGGGCGTGATCACGGCGGCGATCAGGCCGCCGTAGAAATTCGACAACGCGACGGCCAGCGTGGCGGCGCCCAGCAGAGCGGCGGCGCCGGCCGTGCCCCGGTCGAGCGAGCGCCAGAGCGCGAGCAGGAAGAGCGGGAGCCATTGCGTCTGCGCAATGTGCGGATGGTAGGCGGCCTGCGCGATGTGAAACGGCGCGAAGGCATAGACGAGCGCCGCGAACGCCGCGCCGGCCGGCGAGAGCCGAAGCTCGCGCCCCAGCAGATACGCGGCGGCCGCCGCCAGTGGAAACGAGAGCAGCACCAGCCAGTTGTACGCCGCCACCGACCCCACCAGCCGCGCGAGTGCCGCGCCGGCCACATCGGTAACGGGTTGCGCGTAGACCCCGAGGTGAAGGGGTTGATCGAACTGCTGCATCACCGTGAACGGATCGTGGTGACGGCCGACGCTCTCCATGCCGAAGATGCGTTCGGACGGCGCCCGCAGCACGGGCAGTCCCATGAGGATCGTGAGCACGGCGGCGGTCGCGGTGACCCTCGCGAGGTCAGCGCCGCGCACGGTGACCGCCCATGACCGCCGCGAGAACCAGCACCGGTCCCGCAATCGCCCATCCGCGGGCGTCGCGCGTGTGCGCCATCCAGCCGGCATGCGTGGCCAGCGCCTGCAGCGCCAGCATCCCGGCAGTCTGGGTGAAGACGAGCGCGACGAGGCCGAGCGTCAGCCGGCGCCACCCGGCCGCCGTGAACGCCGCCGCGCACAGCGCGAGGTACAGCCCCACCTGGAACGCGGGCAGCAGCGCCAGCGCCCCCTGCGGGTCGTCGAGCGCCGGCGCGCCCTGGTAGGCGAACACGCGCGTGTAGAGAGGCCCGAGCACCACGACGAACGCCGTGCCCAGCGCGATGCCGGCCACCGCGTGACGCGGCGCGTTGCGGCGGCCATGACGCCACGCCGCGGCGACGCTCACGATCACGGCGGCGAGCAGCACCTGGTAGAAGGCGTGCACGAAGAACAACGGCGACGGGATGGGTAGCGCGACGATCAGCAGACGCACGATGCCCAGGCCGACAAACAGCGGAACCACCGCGAGGATTCCCGGGATCCGCCGTCGCCAGGTCGCCGCATACGCGACGACCGCCGCCAGGTACACCGGGATGAGCGGCGTCGAGATGCACTCCTGCGTCACGCTGAAGCCGCCCCGGGTCGTCCAGAGGATGTTGCCGGTCGCGTGCGCCTCCACCGTCACGACGCCGAGCACGGCTGCGGCAGCGCCGGCAATGAAGGCACCCACCGCGAGCACTGCGGCGCTCTCGAGATAGAGCGGTGACGCCACGGCGAAGAGGAGCAGGAAGATCACGGTCAGCCGCGCGAATCTCGCTGAGGGTCGAAGACGGCTCGCCGGGGCGGTGGGCGCCGGCGTGTCCGCTGAACGCGCAGGGGCGCGATCGACGGCCCCGATCCACGCGAAGACGTAGGCCGCGATCGCCACCGTGAGCAACGCAGGCCAGATATACAGGTGGAGCGCGTTGAACAGCCTCGCATCGCCCGCCGCCTGTCCGAGGGTGCCGATCCTCAACACGTTCAGCAGAAGGATGACCGCGAGGCCCACCGAGGCGCCGGTCAGCCTCAGCCCCCACCGCGCCGGGTAGACCAGGATCGCCGCCAGACAGAGCGCCATGGCGTCTGCGCCGCTGCAGGCAAGCGTCACCTCGACGGGCACAGGGGAGGCGCCGAACAGGCTCGTTGCCGCCCACCCCTGGGCGCGCGTCACCGGGACCAGAAGGTGTGACTCGACCCAGGCCAGGCGGAGGATGCCGAAGAAGGCGAGGCTCGCGGCGACGGCGCGCACGGCGTATCGGCCGGCGTCCGTCATGCGCGGCGGCTCAGCGTGCTGCCGCGGGTGGCAGGACGCAGCCATTGGCACGCGGCACCTCCTGAACGGAGACGCTCGCCGCACCGAAGGTCCGGCCGAGCGCCTCGATGGCCGAGAGGCTTTGCAGCCGCGTCGAGCACGAGAAGATGTCGATATTCACGGTGCCGGTTTCCGGCCACGTGTGCAGAACGGCGTGCGACTCAGCCAGGATCAGGACGCAGGTCAGCCCGGCGCCCGGGAAGCAGTGCGACAACTGCCCCACCACCGTGGCGCCCGCGCCCTGCAGTGCCGCCGCAAACGTCGCGCTGACCTCTGTCGGGGCGAGTGCGGCAATCCCCGCGCACCCTGCCAGATCGACCGAATAGAGGACCGGCTGTTCGTAAGAGACCATGCCGCCTCCAAACTTATCCCACTCCGCCCATCGGAACTGTATAATACAATATTGCACAGTCTTGAATATCGCTCTACAGTTACAGTTGTAGCAGATGTCGCTCTACAGTTACAGTTGTAGCAGATGTCGTCCACTTTGACCTTTGACAGTGAGTATCGCTTTATGAAACGCACCTGCTTGCAGTTGACGACCCTGCTCGGATTCGCCGTGCTGCTCCTCGGGAGTGTCCCGGCCATGGCTCAGACGGCTCCGTCCCTGGGGTCGGCAGGAAGCTTTGCCGTCCTCGGCGGATCGACCGTCACCAACACCGGCTCCTCGGTCATCACCGGCGATCTGGGCGTCAGCCCCGGGAGCGCGGTCACCGGGTTCCCACCAGGGGTCGTCGTCGGGGGCACCATCCATGAGGCCGACGCCGTGGCCCTTGCCGCCCAGAGCGCCGTGACCACTGCCTATAACGCGCTCGCGGCCCAGGCGTGCACACAGGATCTGACCGGGCAGGACCTGGGCGGCCTCACGCTCACCCCGGGCGTCTATTGCTTCTCCTCGTCGGCCCAATTGACCGGCACGCTCACACTGAACGCACAGGGCGACTCGAACGCCGTCTTCATCTTCAAGATTGGCAGCACCTTGACGACGGCGAGCGGATCGTCCGTGTCCATCATCAATGGCACGGTCTCGTCACTCTGCAACGTCTTCTGGCAGGTCGGCAGCTCGGCGACGCTGGGCACGGGGAGCGCGCTCGCCGGCAACATCCTGGCGCTCACGAGCATCACGCTGACCACCGGCGCGACCGTCACAGGCCGGGCGCTGGCCCGCAATGGCGCCGTCACGCTCGACTCGAACACCGTCTCGGCGGCCGCCTGCACGGCCTCGGTGCCGCCCCCAGGCTGCCCTGTCGTGACGTTCTCCCCCGCGACCCTGCCGAACGGCACCGTCGGGGTCGCGTACGCGCAGACGCTGACTGGGAGCGGCGGCCTGGCCCCCTACATCTTCACGGTCGTCGCGGGGGCGTTGCCTGCCGGCTTGACACTGACCCCCGCCGGGTCGCTCTCGGGCACGCCGACGACGGCCGGATCGACCAGTGTCACGATTCGTGTCATCGACGCCAACAACTGCTTCGCGGATCGCGTGCTCACGATGGTCATCGCGGCGGCCACCTGCCCCGTCGTCACGTTCAACCCGGCGACGCTGCCGAACGCGACAGTCGGGGACGCCTATACGCAGACCCTGACGGGCAGCGGCGGCACGGCACCGTACACCTTTGCCGTGACCGTCGGCACACTGCCCGCCGGTCTGACGCTGACGGCAGCCGGCGCGCTCTCGGGCACACCGACGACGGCCGGATCGTCGGAAGTCACGATCCGCGTCACGGACGCCAACAACTGCTTCGCGGATCGCGTGCTCACGATTGCCGTGACGACGGCGGTGCCAACGCTGCCGCAAGCGTTCGTCGCGTTGCTCGGCGTCGGGCTGGCGGGGGTTGGCTATCACCGGTTGCGGCGTCGGGCACGCCGGCAGCTCTGAGACGGCTACCCCGGACGTCATGGCGGTGGTCCTGAGGCAGGCTCGGGATCACCGCCCCTGTTACCGGAGGGCCGGTTCGGGGACGTGCACGCGCGGAAGGTCGATCGTGAAGACGCAGCCCACGCCCGGGAGGTTCCGCGCGTAGATCCGGCCGCGATGGGCCTCGATGGCCCACCGGCTGAAGGCGAGGCCCAGGCCGAGACCGCTGCGATTGCTGCTGCGCTGCTCGAAGGGCCGGAACAGGTCTTCCGTGTTGCCGAGCGGCAGCCCGCCGCATTCATCCTGGACTTCCAACAGGACGCGTTCCGCATTCGCTCCCACGCGCAGGATGACGGTGGTCTCGGGATGGGTGAACTTGAATGCGTTCTGCAGGAGGTTCATGAGCACCGCCGCGAGCACCTGGCGGTCTGCATCGACCGAGGCCTCCACTTCCACTGGCTCCACTCGGAGCGTGATGCCCTGAGCGCGGGCCGCGAGCACGGCCGCCGGCTCGATTTCATCGATGAACCCGGCGACAGCAAACGGGGCTGTCGGCAGGTCCTTCGTCACCCGCACCTCGGCGAGCGAATTCTTAATGAGATCGGCGGCGCTCAGCAGGCTGCGCTGGAGCACGGCCCCCGTGCTGCCGGCGACGCCGACGCGGCCGGAGACCAGCGCGTCGGAGGCGAGGATCGCCGTGTTCAGCAGGTTGCGCAGCTCGTGCGCCAGATATCCGAGGCGTTCGCTGCCGCGTGCCG
>JBBECO010000129.1:17915-25048 GCA_040881785.1 Vicinamibacterales bacterium | reverse complement strand
TGTTAATTCGGTGTTAAGGAGGGAACGGAGGGAACGGAGGGGACGGAGGCAACGGAATCACAACGGAGGATCGGAGCAAACGGAGACGCAACGGAGAAGACAAAAAACAAATTGGTCTTTTTTATTGGCGATTTCTCCGTTCTTGTCTCCGTTCCTCCGTTCCTCCGTTGTGGAAAACTCCGTTGCCTCCGTACCCTCCGACAAAGCAAATTAGAAGGCGAGTTGTAGCTGTACCCGGATCTGTGTATCGGTGAGGCTCCGTCCGCTGACGAGGCGCGGGCCCTGCGAGGGGAGCCCCTGGCGGGCTCGTGACGGGAGCGCGCCGAAGTTGGCGCCATAGCCGAGCCGGCCGACGTCGGCCTGGAGCTTGAGACTGTGCGCGTGCCAGTAGTAGCCGAACACGCCGCGCACTTCCGAGACCTCCGCGTCGTCCAGGCCGGTGTCCGGAGTGATCCGCGCCAGGAGCAGACCGACTTCGGCCCGTTTCGGCATGACCATGTAGGCGGCCTGCGCATGGAACCCCCGCGAGGTGATGTCGCGCGCATCGAGCGGGTTGTCCTGGGCGTCGGTCATCCAGAAGTACTCGGCGGTCGAGAAGATGCGGGCCGTCTTGACGGCGAACTCGGCGTTGACCGCCGTCTGGTTGTCGGCGTCTTCGACGACGCCGGCCGTCGTCTGGCCGCGGATCTGCTTGCCGGAGCGTGCGCCGAGGCCGAGATGCAGCCACGGTTTGCTCTCGGCATCCACGGATCCCTCCGACAGTGACGAGGCGTCCAGTGGCTGCAGGTACACCCTGCCGGCCCAGAGATGGGACTGGTTGTTTTGCCGGACCGATTCGCCGGAACCGTTGAACACACCCGCGTCGTATCCGGCCTTGCGCGCCGCGAGCGTGCCACTCAGCATCACCCCCATGTCGCGCGTCGGGTTGAACTTCGCATCGGTGATCGCACGATCGACGAACTGCAACCGGCCCGACGACGTGAGCTGCTGGAGGCCGAACGGCGCCTTGAACTGCCCGGCGCTGACACGGTAGTTGCGGCCAACCGGCCGGATCTCGATGAGGGCGTCCTTGATCTTGCTCGCCGATTCGCCGCCGGTCCTGCTGAAATCGAACTGGAACGCATAGCGCAACCAGGGGCGGAACGCGCCGCCGGTGAAGCTCACGCGCATCCGGGGGATGTCGAACTGGCTGATCGGCCCGTCCTCGGTGCCGACGCCGGCGCCGGTCGTGTCCGTGCTGGATTCTTCACGGTCGTCGAGCGTCCAGCGGAACTGGATGCGGGCACCGATCGTGAGGCTGTTCGCGCCGGAGGAGATCGTCACGCCGCCGCGCGAGGCATCAACGGTCGTGGGCGGCTTCGGCGGAGGCGCGGGCTCCTGGGCCTGGGCCGGCGACGCGATACCGAACAGGATAGCGACGAGGCAGACGGCGCCGGCGGCTTTGAAGAACAAGTCAGGCATGCGCGGATGTTACAGGTGTGACGTTATGAAGTCGTCACACACATGTTACGCCAGCGTTAAATTGCGCGGCTACCGCACAAACGGAAAGAGCGGGCCGTGGCCCGCCCTTTCCGTGGTCGATGTGGCTCTCCTAGAACGTGAAGCGAAGCCCGAACTGGGACACTCGCGGACCGCCCACGGTGGACGTGATCGTGCCGAAGTCCAGGCTGTCGCGGTTGTTCTCGGGCTGCCCGAAGTTGACGGTGTTGAACAGGTTGAAGATCTCCCACCGGACCTCGGCCTGGACCCGTCCCAACCCGATCGTCCGCGAGATGTTGACGTCGACGCGCTTCTGGGCAGGCCCTCGGAGGAAGTTCCGTGGCGTGTTACCGGCGGCGCTCGCCGGTCGAAGCTGCGTCACATCGAACCAGCCCTCCTCGGGATTCGCCGCCCGCTGTGCCACGCTGCCGGCATCGGCGCCTGGCGCAAAGTCCAGTCGCTGGAAGCCGAGGCGCAGAAGACCCTGTTCCGGGCGGAACACGCTGAAGGGACGACCCGACTGGAACTGCATGAACGTCGCGACCTTCCAATCGCGCAGAAGCACGTTGCCGCCGAGCGGCAGCCCGACCACGGCGCTGAGGCTGAAGCGGTGCGGCCGGTCGAAGTCGGCCCGGGCCCAGTTCGATTCCAGGTCCCGCGAGTCGTTCTCGACCGAGAAGCCGGAATTGGGCGTGTCGGGACGGCCGCCGCCGGCCGTGCTGCCCGGGTCGGCGGACATCAGGTCTTTCGCCACCGAATACGTGTAGGCCGCGTGGAACTGGTGGCCCTTCGAGAACCGCTTCGTCAGACTGGTCTGGAGCGCGTGGTACGTCGACCGGCCCTTCGACTGGAGATACAGCGCCTCGGCGTCGTTGAAGCCGTAGTAGAGCGTGCGGACCTCGGTCGGAATCACTGATCCGTTCGGTCCGACGTTCTTGTTGCCGCCGTAGCCGTAGCCGAGCGCTTGCGGATCCTTCGCGTTGGCGGTTCCGCCGTTGGCCCGATAGGCGTCCGTGATCCGCTGCAGAATCTCGGGCGGCGTGTTGGGATCGTTGAGATCCCAGGGTTCGTTCAGCGCGGTCGCCAGGAGCAGGTCGTGCCCGCGGCTGCCGTTGTAGCGGACTTCGAGGGCCGTGTTCGCCATCAGCTCCCACTGCCAGCCGAGGTTCCACTGCTGATAGAACGGCGTCTTCAGATTGCGGTCGATGGCGCGGAACTCCAGCGTCTCGGCGATGTTGCCGGCGCCGTTGTTCACGCCCAGGACTCCCGTGCCGTCACGCACGGTGTAACTCCCCGCGGCGCCGCCGCTGTAGACGAGCCGGAACGGGAAGAACGCGTCGAACGCGATGGGCTGTCCGTTGATCACGTTGGAGGACCAGGCGTTGCCCATCGGGACCAGGCGGCTCGGCACCGTGATCTCCACTTCACGCAGGATCGGGTAGTTGCTGAACACCGTGTTCATGAAGGCGGCGGACGGCCGGTCGTAGAAGAGTCCATATCCGCCGCGCACCACGTGCTTCGGCGTCACCGTGTAGGCGAATCCCAGCCGGGGCGCGACGTTGTTGAGGTCCTGGCCGTTCAACGTGTGTCTGGTGTCGACTTTCGTCACGGCGTTGATGCCGGCATTCACCTGGGAGAACGCCGTCTGCTGGATGTTGGACGGGACGATGATGGCATTGAGCGGGTTGGCCGAATCCGTCACGAGCGCAGGGTCGAAGTTGCCAAAGTAGCCGTTGCGCTCTTCCGGCCAGCCGAACCAGTCCCACCGCACGCCCATCGTCGCCGACAGCCGGTCGGTGACCCGCCAGTCGTCGGTGATGAAGAGCGAAGCGTCGCGCATCAGGAAGTCCTTGTCGGTGAAGCCGAACTGCGTGTCGGCCTCGCTCGTGAACCCGAGCAGGAACTGCTGGAAGTGCTCGATCTTCTCGAACTCCCCCCCCTGTTCCTCCGGCAGGTTGGTCTTGACGTTGTGCACCTTGAAGTCCCCGCCGAACCGGAGGTTGTGCCGTCCGCGCGCCCAGCTCAGCGCATTGGCGAGGTGCAGGGTCCGCTGCTCACGCCGGTTGAACGAGTCGTTCGGACCGCCGAAGGACCAGGTGATGCCGCGGTCCACGAAGTGCGGGAGACGCCGTGTGGCGGGTGAGCTGTCGAACAGCAGCGACGGGTTGTTGATGCCGAACTGCGCGCTGGTGATGGCCGCGATGTCGTCGGTCTGCTCGCGGGTGTTCCGCAGGGTGAAGTAGCCGATGCGCGCCTCGTTGAGGAGCCCGTTGCCGAACAGGTGCGTGCTGCCCACCGAGGCGACGTGACCGCGGTTGCTCTTCCGGATCTGGAAGGGCGAGGCGAGTGTGGAGGGGTCCGGGAAGGGATCGAGGCTCGGGAAGTCGGACCCGAAGTACGAGACCTGCAGGCGCCCCCCGTCGGTGACCCGGGTGTCGAAACGCAGCGACCCCTGCTTCTGTTCGAACTGCGCGGGGACGACCTGGCGCAACTCCCGCATGGGATCGCCGCCGGCGTTCGCAAACGCGCCGATGCTCACGATGCGATCGTTGCCGACGACCGGTCCGGTCGGGGCCGGGACGATATAGTCGCCGGTGATCGGATTGCGGGTGTTGAGAATCGAGACCGCGATCGGTGAGATGTTGTGCGGCTGCAGCGCGAAGTTCGGATTCAGGGTCCGAAACGCGGCGACGATGTTTTCAGGTGTGCGGGCGCCATCGATCAGCGCCAGCGCGGCGGGCAGCAGTGCGCGGCTCGAGGCCGTCGGCACGTATCCCGAGGTGGCGTCGGTGTGCTGGAAGCTCCCGAAAAAGAAGGCGGTGTTCCGCCGCACAGGGCCGCCCGTCGTGAAGCCCGACTCGATCCGCCGCATCTTCGGCTTGTCGATGCCGTTCTTGTCGAAGAAGAAATCGTTGGCGTTGAACCGTTCGTGCTGTCCGAAGGAATAGGCCGAGCCGGCGAACGCGTTGGTGCCCGCCCGCGTCACGATCTGGAAGTTGCCGCCGCCGCTTCGGCCCGTGGCCGCGTCGTAGAGGCTGGTCTGCAGCTTGACCTCGTCGATCATCTCGGGCGCGGGCGACAGCCCCTCGTCCAGCGTCCCGGTGTTCGACAGCATGCTGGTGATGTCGACGCCGTTATAGAGGACGCTGTTGCTCGTCTGCTTCGTGCCGTTCACCGATGGGGAAATCGCACCGGTGTCGTTGCTGCCGACCGGCGACAGGTCCGCGCTGACGCCGGCCGTCGCCGTGAGCAGGTGCGTGAAGTTGCGCGTCGAGGACGGCACCGAGGTGATCTCCTCCCCCCCGAGCCGGCGCGAGACCGTCGGCGTCGTGACGTTGAGAATCGGAGACGCGCCTTCGACCGTGACGACCTCGGTGATGCCCCCGAGTGCCAGCGTCACGTTGACGGCTCTCGGCACGGCCGTCTCCACCAGGATGCCCGTGCGGGTCACCGGCTTGAAGCCGTCCAGGCGGTACGTCAGGGTCCAGGTGCCCACCGGCAGGCCTGCCAGCTGGTAGACCCCTTCGGCCGTTGTGACCGCCACCCGGCTCTCGCCCGTGAGCGGGTTGGTCGCCGTCACCGTCACGCCCGGCACGGCGGCGCCGCTCGGATCGCTGACCCGCCCGCTGAGAAGTCCCGAGGTGCCCTGTGCGCCGGCGGGGCCGGCCACCAGTACACAAACCGCGGCCCACATCACCAGCACCGCCTGCAATCGCGTCTTCATTCACCACTCCTTGTCATTGTTGGAAGTCGACACGGCGACGATAGGGGGCGGCTGTAAGCCCGGCGTGACCGGCCTGTTTCGTGGCGGTTAAATCCAGCGTGTAACGGAAACATGACAACGACGTAACGAGAACATGTCGGTTCGGTTAATTCTGAGCCTCATCTGCTAAGATTCCAGCCGGAGGGGACGTGGCGTTCAGACTCATCCCGCGTGAAGAGAAGTTCTTTGAAGATTTCGTCGCGATGGCCGAGCAGATCGACCGGGGTGCGCACCTGCTCGAAGAGATGCTCGCGCCAGACCAGCCGGTCTGGGACAAGGCCGACGAGATCAAGGAAGTCGAACACAAATGTGACTTCCTCACTCACGAAGTCATCCAGCGCCTGCACAAGACCTTCGTGACCCCGCTCGACCGCGAAGACATTCACGCCCTCGCGCGGTCGCTCGACGACGTGATCGACGCGATCGACGATTGTGCCGGGGTCGTGCGGCTCTATCAGATCGCCAGCGTGCGCCCCGACGCACGCGACTTGAGCCGCATCATCAAGGCCTCGACGCTGCAGGTCGTCTCCGCGATGAAGGCGCTCGGCAAGAAACAGGGGATCTCGGACTGCGCCGTGGAGATCAACCGCCTCGAGAACGAAGCCGACCGGGCCCACCAGATCGCCCTGCGCCGGCTGTTCGAAGAGGAAAAGGACGCCATCCAGATCATCAAGTGGAAGGAAATCCTGGACTTCCTCGAGGGGGCGACGGATCGCTGTGAAGACGTCGCCAACGTGCTCGAAGGTGTCGTCGTCAAGCACGCGTAGCGGATGGACGCGAATCTTCTCGCCGTCGTCGCGCTGATCCTTGTCGCGCTCGTCTTCGATTACATCAACGGCTTCCACGACGCCGCCAATTCGATCGCGACCGTCGTCTCGACGCGCGTCCTGACGCCTGGGAGGGCCGTGATCTGGGCGGCCTTCTTCAACTTCGTCGCGGCCTTCACCTTCGGCACCGCGGTCGCGAAGACCGTAGGGTCCGGCCTGGTGGACATCCAGGTGCTCACCTTCGCGGTGATCTTCGCGGGCCTGATGGGCGCGATCATCTGGGACCTGATCACCTGGTATTACGGACTGCCGACCAGCTCCTCGCACGCCCTGATCGGCGGGCTGGCCGGCGCGGCCGTCGCCAAGGCCGGGTTCGCGGCGATCATTCCGGCGGGGTGGACCAAGACGCTCATCTTCATCGTCCTGGCGCCGATGATCGGGATGATCCTCGGCTTCCTGCTGATGGTGGTGATCCTGTGGGTGTTCCAGCGGACGTCGCCCGGCAAGGTGGACCACTGGTTCCGGCGGCTGCAGCTGGTCTCGGCGGCGGCGTACAGCCTGGGCCACGGCGGCAACGACGCGCAGAAGACGATGGGGATCATTGCGGGTGTGCTCTTCGCAGGGGGATACATCGAGGCGTTCCGGATAGACATGTGGGTGATCCTCGCGGCGCACGCCGCGATTTCCCTGGGCACGCTATCCGGAGGCTGGCGCATCATTCATACGATGGGCTCGAAGATCACCAAACTGGTACCCGTCGGCGGGTTCGCAGCCGAGACGGCGGGCGCGATCTCGCTCTTCACCGCCACGACACTCGGCGTGCCGGTCAGCACGACGCACACCATCACCGGCGCGATCATCGGCGTCGGCTCCATCAAGCGGCTGTCGGCCGTCCGCTGGGGCGTGGCCGGAAAGATCATCTGGGCCTGGGTGCTGACGATCCCCGCCTCGGCCGCCATCGCGGCGGTGACGTGGTGGATTGTCTCGAAGACCATCGCGCCCTAATCGCTAATCGCTAATCACTAATCACCAATCACTAATCCCGGATCCCGAATCCCGGATCATTCGAGATCAGAGATTCGCGATCAGGGATTCGAGATCAGCGATTAGCGATCAGCGATTAG
>JBBECO010000129.1:11341-17815 GCA_040881785.1 Vicinamibacterales bacterium | reverse complement strand
GATCAGCGATTAGAGATCAGGGATCTCCACCGTCATGACCGCCCCTCCCGTCGCGGCGTTGTGCGCCGACACCCGGCCGCCGTGCAGCTCGATCAGGTGCCGGACGATCGCGAGGCCCAGGCCGGTCCCGCCGGGGTCGCGCGCGCCGCGCGAGCGCGCCTTGTCCACTCGATAGAAGCGTTCGAACACGCGCCGAAGGTCTGACGCCGGGATCCCGGGGCCCTCGTCGGTCACGGTGATCACGACGTGTCCATCGTGGCGGCGACTCGCCAGCGTGATCGTGCCTCCCTCGGGCGAATAGTTGATCGCGTTTTCGAGGAGGTTGCGCAGGGCGTCGTGGAGTTTGGCGGGATCGCCGTTCACGGCGGCCGCCTCCGGCGCGATGTCGCGCGTGACGGTGACCGCGCGCGCCTCCGCCGCCTCGGCCAGGTCTGCCTCGACGGCATTGAAGAGCGCGTCGATCCGGCAGACCACGCGCTCGAGCGATTCCTGTCCGGCATCCAGCCTGGCGAGGCGTAGCAGGTCCCGGACGAGCCGCTCCATACGCAGCGTGTGACGGGCGATCGTCTCGAGAAATCGCTGCGATTGCTCCGGATCGGGCACGCCGTCGAGCAGTGCTTCGACATAGCCTCGCACCGCCGTCAGCGGTGTGCGCAGCTCGTGCGAGACGTTCGCGACGAAGTCCCGGCGGACCTGGTCGGCGCGCCTCAGGTCCGAGATGTCGTGCAGCACCAGGACCGCGCCTCGTGTGACACCGGTGGCCACCGGCGCGGTGCGCGCCACGAAAATGGCGTTCGGCTCCTGCGGAAGTGTGAGCTCGCGGCCGTCGGTGGCGGTGCCGGCGAGCGCGGCGCCGATCTGCGCGGCGATCTCGGGATGACGCACGATCTCCAGGTAGTGGCGGTCGCCGGGGTCGCCCGTCAGCTTGAGCATCCGGCGCGCCGCGGCGTTGACGAGCTGCAGGCGTCCCTGCGCATCGACGACGAGCACGCCTTCGATCATCCCGCCGAGGATCGCCTCCATCCGGGCGCGGTCGGCGGCCAGCTCCCCGGCGCGGCGCCCGACCTCACGGACCGTGTCATCGAGCGCGCGCGCGACGGTGCCGATCTCATCGCTCCCCCCGTCGCGAACGGGGCGCGTCAGGTCTCCGGCGGCGTAGCGGCGGGCGGCGTCGGCAATCGCCCGCATCCGCCGTGCCAGCAGGGCCGATGTAATCCAGGCGAGCGCAAGCGCCGAGGCGAGTCCCGTGGCGGCGGCCGCCAGGGCCGCCCGCCGCACGACCGCGAGCTGCTCCCGAACCTCGGTCAGCGGCAGGGCGAGCCGGACGACGCTCACGTCGGGGACGAGGGAGTTCCGCACCGTGACGGCCACATACAGCATGTCGGCGTCCACGGTGTCGCTGTACCGCGTGGACACCCCGAGCCCGTGCGCGTGCGCCGCCCGCACTTCAGGACGGTCCGCATGATTGTCGACCGACCCGAGGCCCTGTGACGGGACCTCCGAATCCCCGACGACGGTGCCGTCCGGCGCGATGAACGTCACGCGCGCCTCCGCGAGTCGGCCGAGCGTGTCGGCTTCGAGGTCGAGCTCGGCGCGCGTGCTCGCGCGCTGGCCGGACAGCAGTTCCGCGGTGAGGCGTGCCTGGCTGACGAGGCTGCGCTCGATCCGCTCACTGACCGACTGCCGGAGGGACCACGACACCAGCACCGTCGCGACGACGAGCGTCGCGCCAGCCGCCGCCAGGGAGCCGAGGAAGAGTCGCGTGCGGAAAGTCATGGTGTCGCGGAGGGGACGGAGGGGACGGAGGACACGGAGTTTTTCACACGGAGGAACGGAGAAACGGAGGTACGAACGGAGGCATCACTCTGCGGCCTGTCGGTCGCCGGCCTCCGGCCGGCGTCGTGGTGGGTCAAGAAGCCGCAAACCCAAGCCGCTCCGAGGCGCTGCAGCGGCTTGCGTTTGCGGCTTCTTGACCCACCACACCGCGCGCAGCGCGGACCGACAGGCCCGCGTGATGCACTTAATCGTGTCTTCTCCGTTCGTGTCTCCGTTTCTCCGTAGCTCCGTTGTGAAAAACTCCGTTCCCTCCGTCCCCTCCGTACTCAAACCAGCTTGTACCCGAACTGCTTGATGGTCTCGATCGCATGGTTGAGGACCGGCAGCTTCTCGCGCAGCCGCCTGATGTGGACGTCCACCGTGCGCGTGCCGCCGGTGTACTGGTAGCCCCAGACATCGGTGAGCAGGACGTCACGCGAGAGGACCCGCCCGCGGCGGCCGACGAGGTACTGCAGCAGCAGGAACTCCTTGGCCGTGAGCCGCACGTCCTGCCCGTCCAGCGTGACGCGATGGCTGCCGGCGTCGATGGTGATGGAGCCGTAGTGCAGCACCTCGTTTTCAGCGCGGGCGTCGGCGGCCGGCGGACGCCGCAGCCGCGCGGCGACGCGCGCGACGAGCTCCTTCGGGCTGAACGGTTTCGTGACGTAGTCGTCGGCGCCGCGCTCGAGCCCGGCCACGCGGTCCGCTTCTTCACCGCGGGCCGTGAGCATGATGACGGGAAGATGTGCCGTCGCCGAGTCGGCGCGGATGGCGTCGCACACGGCCGTCCCGTCCATCCCGGGCAGCATCAGGTCGAGCACGACCAGATCGGCGCCGTCGCCACGCAACTGCCGCATGACGTCCCTGCCATTCGACAACCGGACCGTCGTGTGTCCGGCGTTCTGGAGGTAATGGACGAGCAGTTCCGCGATGTCGGCGTCGTCTTCGACGATGAGGATGCGGGCCATCAAAAAAGGAACGGATGAGCCATTGAGAGGACATCCCGATTGTGTCATTCCTTCATCGCGCTCACAAACCCCCGCAAATACGCCCTCTTTTGGGCTGTTGTCGCATGGCATTGCGCTTGGACCAGGGGGAGGCAGGTATACGGAGGGACATGATATGAGAGGCATCCAGATGAAGTCGCTGTGGGGAGGCGTTGCGGCAGGCGCGCTGCTCTTCACTGTTGGTTGCGGTGCGACGCAGAACTCGACCGGCGTCAAGGCGCAGGAACTGGCCGCGGGTCAGCCGGCCGGCCAGCCGGTGGTCGTGAGCTGCGAGCCGCATCAGCGCACGCTCGTGCGGCCGGTCGTCGTGAACGGCGCGACGATCTCGCAGATCGAATGCGTGGCGGCCGATCCTCAGGCTGCCGCGTATGCTCAGGCCAACTACGCGCAGGGCCAGGCGGTCGCGCAGCCGGTGCCGGTGAGCTACGGCTACGCGGCGCCGCCGGTGGTCTACCGCGACCTGCCGCCCGCGCGGGTGGTGCCGGTCCGGCAGACGACGACCGTCGCGCGTCCGGTGCGCACGCGCCAGATCGTCTATGACGAGCCGGTGCGGAACAAGCGGTCCGTGAAGAAGAGCGCGGTGATCATCGGATCGTCCGCGGCCGTCGGCGCCGGCGTCGGTGCGCTGGCCAAGGGCAAGAAGGGCGCGCTCATCGGCGCCGCGATCGGCGGCGGCGGCGCGGCGATCTGGGATCAGATCACCAGGCGGTAAATCGCTGATCGCTGATCGCGAATCGCCAATCGCGAATCGCGAATCGCCCGCAACGAGCTGGAGCGTCCACCCGGACGGCTTCAGCTCGTTGTCGTTTCGGGGCCCTGAAGTAACATGACGCTGTGCTTCTGCTCTCAGCCCTCTCGCTCGGCTTCGTGCACGGCCTCGGCGCCGACCACCTGATGGGGATCGCAGCGCTGTCGCTGGCGCCTGCCCCCGGCGGACCGGCGGTTCAGCGTGCGCGGGCGTTCGGCATCGCCGTCCGCTTTGCGATCGGGCATGCGGTGCTGCTTGGCGCGGGCGCGGCGGCGTTGATCGTGCTCGGCTGGTCGCTGCCGCTCGCCGTGGAAAAGGGCGGAGAAGTGCTCGGCGGCACGCTGCTGATCCTGCTCGGCGCCATGGGGATCTGGGGCGCCTTCAGCGGACGGCTCTACGGCCACACGCACGTGCACTCCGGCGAACCGGCGGCGCACTGGCACCTGCACTTCGGCCGGCGGGCACGGCATCCGGTCCCCGCGGCCCACTCGCACGTGCCGACGATCGTCGGCGCCGCCTTCGCGATCAGCAGCCTGCGCGCGCTGACGCTGCTCGCGCCGTTCGGCGGCACCACCGGCGGCGCGTCCGTGAGTTCACTGCTGGGGCTGGTGGCGATGTTCTCGGTCGGGATCCTGATGTCGATGTCGCTCTTCGGCGTCGCGTTCGCCCGGCTGATGTCCGCCCCGGCTATCCTCCGTCTGGGTCGCGTCTCAGCCGTCGTGATGGCGTTCGCGTCGATCGCGCTCGGCAGCTACTGGATCATCGCTGCGCTCTAGCAATGCTGAATACATTCAGCATTGTTTTAGATCTCCCTCACCGCACGGCTCCGCAGCAGGAAATAGATCCCCACCAGTGACACCAGGCCGCCGTTGATCGCGAGGACGGCCGGCACGCTCACGAAGTTCGAGGCGAAGCCGCTCGCCAGACTGCCGAGCGGCATGCCGCCGCGGAACGCCACCATGTAGATGCTCACCACGCGGCCGCGCAGGTGGTCCGGCACGATCAACTGCACGAGCGACGTCGTCAGCGCCGTCACCAGCATCGCCGAGACGCCCGCGCAGAAGAGCAGCAGCTCGCTGAGCCACAGCGTCCGCGACATCGCAAAGGCCGCGACGATCAGGCCGAACACCACCTGCACGATCAGCAGCGTCCGCCCCATGTGCCGGAAGCGCCCGAGCCAGGCGACGATCAGCGCGCCGCACACCGAGCCGGCGCCCGAGAACGCCATCATCCGGCTGTAGAGGCCGATCTCCCCCTGGAAGATCTCGCGCGCGAACACCGGCAGGAACGTCAGCAGCGGCAATCCCAGAAACGTCGTCAGGAACGCCACCACCGTCAGCGCGATGAGCGCCGGTTCGCGCTTGACGTAACTGAAGCCGCCGCGCATCTCCTGCAGCAGCGGCTTGTGCTCCGGCTTGATGTGCTTCACCGACAGTGCGAGCAGCGCGGCAATGACGACGATAAAGGAGAGGCCGTTGAGGCCGAAACAGATCGCCGTGCCGAAGGCGGCGATCGCCGCGCCGGCCAGCAGCGAGCCGATGATGCGCGAGAGGTTGAACTGGATGGAGTTGAGCGCGATCGCATTCGGCAGGTGCGCCCTGGGCACGAGCGACGGCATCAGCGACTGATAGGCCGGGCCGCCGAAGGCCTGCGCGAGCCCGGTGAGAAATGAGAGCGCCAGGATGTGGACGATGCCGACGTAGCCGGTCCAGACGAGCGCCGCGAGCGTGAAGGCGGTCGTCATCTGGACGTACTGCGAGCCGATGAGCAGCCGCCGCCGATCGTGCCGGTCGGCGATGACGCCGCCGAGCACGGTGAAGAGCAGGATCGGCAGCTGACCGAGAAAGTCGTCCAGCCCGAGGAGGAACGACGAGCCGGTCATATCGAGGATGAGCCAGCTCTGGGCGACCTTCTGCATCCAGGTGCCGATGGTCGAGGCAAAGGCCCCAAACCACAGGATCCGGAAGTCCCGGAAGGCAAGCGACGACAGGGTCCGTTGAAAAAGAGGATGACCCAGGGACGCTTCCCGGGCAGATGAGGGAGTGGACAAGGGCTTTCATTATTCCACCAACTTCCAAGCCGCAACTTCCAACTCCCAATTGATTGGAATTGGCCGTTGGGAGTTGGGAAGTTGGGAGTTGGCAGGGGAACCCCCATATTTAGGGGCTTGCCGTGGCCGCAGCGGGCAGGCGAAGATAAGGCGAAAATGGCTACCGCGCGCGCCGCGCTCGAATCGCTGCTGAGGGACAGAAAACTCGATGTGACCCTGACGACGGCGCGGCCGTGGGTGGCGGAGCCGGAGGATCGGGTGGCCGCGACCGGCATGCCCGGGATCGACGTGCCGCTCGGCGGCGGCGTGCGCCGGGGGCACGTGTCGGAGATCGTCGGGCCGCGATCGGCCGGCCGCACGACGGTGTTGTGCCGGATGTGCGCGGCCGCCACCGCCCGCGGCGACGTGGTCGCCCTCATTGATACCTGTGACCGCTTCGACCCGGCGTCAGCGGCGGAGGCCGGCGTGGATCTGTCGCGCCTGCTGTGGGTCCGCGAGCGCGGGGACGCGCCGCGCGCGTTGAAGGCGCTCAACCTCGTGGTGCAGGCCGGTGGCTTCGGGCTCGTCGCGTTCGATCTCGCGGATGTGCCGTCGCCGGTGGTGCGCCAGTTCCCGTACACGACGTGGATGCGGATTGCGCGGGTGATCGAAGGGAGCCAGACGCCGGTGGTGCTCGTCGGCGCCGAGCACATCGCGCGCAGCCCTGGCGGCGCCACCATCGCGCTCGAGCGTCGGCCGGATGGCTCGCCTGGCATCTGGACGGGCGCGGCGGACCGCGCGCGGTTTCTCCAGACGCTCGACATTCATCCCCGCGTCATCGCTGCGCGATGAGGGGATGCGGGATGCGGGATGCG
>JBBECO010000129.1:9674-11241 GCA_040881785.1 Vicinamibacterales bacterium | reverse complement strand
GCGATGAAAATTCCCAGCTACGATGATTTGACGCCGGGGATCTCTGACGTCCATCCACGGGATACTTTTGACCAGGTCACCCGTCTCCTGCCGACGTCCGATGGTCCGGTAGTCGGTAGCCAGAGCACACCGAGTACCGAGTACCGAGTACCGAGTACCGGTCTTTTCGCGTGTTTGCGCGCGCGCGGTGCGACCGCGGTGGGGCTGCTGTCGCTCGCGAAAGAGTTTTCCCCGCGGATCGAGCGCCACGGCGACGGCTGCATCGTGCTCGATGTCAGCGGGCTGGGCCGGCTGCTCGGGGATGCGCACGGGATCGGATCGGCGCTGCAGCAGGCGGCCGTCGATCGCGGTGTCAGGGCGCGGATCGCCGTCGCCCCCACGCAAACCGCCGCGCAGCTCCTGACCCTGCATGCCGACTTCTCGGTGGTAGCGAGCGAGGTCCAGCCCGCGCTCGCGCCACTGTCCCTCGGGTTGCTTGCCGACCTTCGGACCCTCGGACCCTCGGACCCTCGGACCCTCCGGACCCTCCGGACCCTCCGGACCTTAGAACGCTGGGGCCTGCGGACCATTGGCGAATTGGCGGCCCTGCCGGCCGACGAACTGGCGGCGCGCTTCGGTGCGGCGGGCCTGGCGCTCCATCGCCTGGCCTGCGGCCTGGATGCCCGTCCTTTGATTCCCGATCCCGGCGTGCCACGGTTCGTGCAGTCGATGGAGCTCGAATGGCCGCTCGAGGCGCTCGAGCCGCTGTCGTTCGTGCTGGCACGGCTGCTCGATCCTCTCTCGGCCGCGCTCGAGCGGGCCGACAAGGGGGGCGCGGCGCTCCGGCTCGATCTGCGCCTGGTCGATCGCACCCTGCATACGCGCCGTCTGCAGTTGCCCGCGCCGATGCGCGATCCGCGCGTGCTGCGCACGCTGCTGCTGCTCGATCTCGAGGCCCATCCCCCCACCTGCGCCATCGACATCGTCACCGTCGAAGTCGATCCGGCGCCCGGGCGCATCGTCCAGTTCTCGCTGCTGGAGCGCGCGATCCCGTCGCCGGAAACGCTGGCCACGCTGACCGCGCGCCTGGGGGCGCTCGTGGGGGAGGACCGCTGTGGATCACCCATCCTGCTCGATTCTCATCGGCCGGATGCCTTCGAGATGCGCCGTTTCAACCCCGACGATCGCCGCCCGATCGCTGACACCCCGGCAGCGTCGAACCCTGGGACCTTGATGTTGCGCCGCTTTCGTCCTCCCGTGGCCGTGCGGGTAGGAGTGGAACGCGGCCGTCCCGCGCGTGTGGCGATCGAACGGCGCGGGATGCCCGGCGGGCGCGTCGAACAATCCGCCGGCCCCTGGCGCACCTCGGGCGCCTGGTGGGGCGGCGAGGCGCCGCACTGGGATCACGACGAGTGGGATGTGGCGCTGAGCGACGGGTCCCTCTGCCGGCTGTATTGCGATCGGGAGACGGGGCGGTGGTTCCTGGGGGGAGTGGTGGACTGACAAAGTCAATTGCCAACTTCTCCACTCCCAACTTCCAAAAAGCGCTTTGGCAGTTGGTCGTAAGGAGTTGAGTAGTTGGGAGTTG
>JBBECO010000129.1:3145-9574 GCA_040881785.1 Vicinamibacterales bacterium | reverse complement strand
GGAGTTGAGTAGTTGGGAGTTGTAGTCGGTAGTTGGTCCAGGTGTATATCGAACTCCACGCCTCCTCCGCGTTCTCCTTTCTCGACGGCGCGTCGTTGCCCGAGGCGCTCGTCGAACGGGCGGCGTCGCTCGGCTACGCGTCGCTGGCGCTGCTCGATCGGGACGGCGTGTATGGCGCGCCGCGTTTTCACCAGGCGGCGACGAAAGCCGGGATCAAGGCGATCATCGGCGCCGAGCTGACGCTCTCGGGGCTCGGGGCTGGGGACTCGGGGCTGGGGACTCGGGACAGATCGTCTCTCGTCGAAGGTGGCTCGAGGCCCGTCAGGAGAAAGCCCGAGCCCCAAGCCCCGAGTCCCGAGCCCCGATTACTGACGCTCCCGGTGCTGATCGAATCGCGCGAGGGGTATCGGAATCTCTGCCGCCTCGTGACGCGCATGAAGCTGCGGTCGGCGAAAGGGGAGGGCTCGCTGTCGCTCGAGGAGCTCGACGGCCACACCCGCGGTCTCGTGGCGCTCGTCGGCCGCGCGGCCATCGGCGGACGGCGATTCGGCGTCGGCGGCCTCGTCGATCGCATCGTCGGACTCTTCGGCGCGGCGAACATGCGGATCGAACTGCAGCGGCACCTGCTGCGCGACGAAGAAGCCGACAACGCGGCACTGCGCGATCTCGCGTCCGCGTTCCACGTCCCGCTCATAGCCACCAACGGCGTGCGGTTCGCCGAACCGGCCAGCCGTCCGCTCTACGACGTCCTCACGTGCATCCGCCACAAGACGACGCTCGAGCGGGCGGGTCGGCGGCTGTCGTGCAATGCCGAGCGCTATCTGAAGACGCCGGACGCGATGGCGCGGCTCTTCTCGGACCTGCCCGACGCGCTCGCCGGCACGCGCGAGCTCGCCGAGCGTCTCGAGTACACGATGGCGGACCTCGGCTACCGCTTTCCTGAATATCCCGTGCCGCACGGCGAGACGATGGCGTCGTTCCTGCGCAAGATCACGCAGGCGGGGGCGCGCGACCGGTACCGTCCGTACGACGACCGCGCGCGGCGGCAGATCGAGCGCGAGCTGAATCTCATCGAGAAGCTCGACCTCGCCGGCTACTTCCTCATCGTGTGGGACATCGTCAATTTCTGCCGGCAGCAGGACATCCTCGTGCAGGGGCGCGGCTCGGCCGCCAACAGCGCCGTCTGCTACAGCCTCGGTATCACGGCCGTCGATCCGATCGGGATGGAGCTGCTGTTCGAGCGGTTTCTTTCCGAAGAGCGCGGCGAGTGGCCCGACATCGATCTCGACCTGCCGAGCGGGGACCGCCGCGAGCGCGTCATCCAGCACATGTACGAGAAGTACGGACAACACGGCGCGGCCCCCGGAGGGCCCAGAGTGGCGATGACCGCCAACGTGATTACCTATCGGGGCCGCAGCGCGGCGCGCGAGGTCGGAAAGGTCCTGTCGATCGCGCCCGAGCAGGTCGATCGGCTGGCGAAAGTCATGAACCACTTCGAGTGGGTGGATCCGAAGGAGACGCTCGACCGCAACCTGCGCGACGTCGGGATCGACATCCAGCGTCCCGACATCCAGACCTTCGGCCGCCTGTGGGAGCAGATCCAGGACCTGCCGCGCCACCTCGGCCAGCATTCGGGCGGCATGGTCTTCTGCCAGGGACGCCTGGACGATGTGGTGCCGCTCGAGAACGCGAGCATGCCAGGCCGTGTCGTCATCCAGTGGGATAAGGACGACTGCGCCGACATGGGCCTGATCAAGGTGGACTTACTCGGGCTCGGAATGATGTCGGTCATTCAAGATGCGCTACATCTGGTGAATACCGCACAGCGAGGAGCGCCTGCGGCCGCCGCCGAAGGCGAGTCTTCGAGCCCTGAGGCGGCAGCGAGCGGGGGTGGGGCCCCGCGAGCGCCAAGGATGATGGCGGTGTTGCAAGACGCCATCACGCTGGTCAATGCCGGGGCTCGGGGTTCGGGGCTCGGGGATCAAGACTCGGATGATGCGACCGCCGGTGGAAGAACCCCCGGCAGCCCCGAATCACGAGCCCCGAGCCCCGAGTCTCCTGTGCTCGACCTCGCCCATCTGCCCCCCGACGACCCGGCGGTCTACCGGATGCTGCAGCAGGCCGATACCGTGGGCATCTTCCAGGTGGAGTCGCGCGCGCAGATGGCGACGCTGCCGCGGCTCAAGCCGGAAACGTTCTACGACATCGTCGTCGAGGTCGCCATCATCCGGCCGGGGCCGATCGTCGGCAACATGGTGCATCCGTATCTGAAGCGGCGGCAGGGACAGGAGCCGGTGACGTATCCGCATCCGTCGCTGGAACCGATCCTGAAACGGACGCTCGGCGTGCCGCTCTTCCAGGAACAGCTGCTGCGGATGGCGATGGTGGCGGCCGGCTTTTCCGGCGGCGAGGCCGAGGAACTGCGCCGGGCGTTCGGCTTCAAGCGCTCCGAGCGGCGGATGCAGCAGATCGAAGGGAAGCTGCGTGCCGGGATGGCGCGGCAGGGGATCACCGGCGAGACCGCCGAGGCGATCATCACGTCGATCACGTCTTTTGCGCTCTACGGATTTCCCGAGTCGCACTCGGCGAGCTTTGCGCTGCTCGTCTACGCGAGCGCGTATCTGAAGGCACATTACCCGGCTGCGTTCTACACGGCCATGCTGAACAACCAGCCGATGGGGTTCTATCACCCGGCGACGCTCGTGAAGGATGCGCAGCGCCACGGGGTGCGCTTCGCCCCGATCGACGTGCAGGTGTCGGACTGGGACTGCCGCGTCGAACCGGACGGCCGCGTGCGCCTCGGGTTGATGTATGTCAATGGCTTGCGCGCTGAGACCGGACGGGCGATTGCGGCCCGGGACTCGGGGTTCGGGACTCGGGGCTCGGATTGTGCGGCTGGCAACACCGAGGTGGCATTCGTGACGATGGATCGTTGTCCTAAGTGCGGCAATGATGATGAGTCGATGCTCGAGAGAACAGCGGAGGCCGCATGCTTCTGCAACATCTGCGCGCATGAGTGGAATGCCCGAAGCGTGACGCCCCCGAGCCCCGAGTCCCGAGCCCCGAACCCGGAGCTCCGGTATGCCTCGATCGAAGATCTGATCGCGAAAACGGGGGTGCGGCGCGACGAGCTGGCGACGCTGGCGGAGATCGGCGCCCTGAATGCGCTCGGCTACGACCGCCGCAGCGCGCAGTGGCAGATCGAGAAGGCGGTACGGCCAGCGGGGAAGTTATTCGACGATGGCGGCGAACCCCGGCCCCCGAGTCCCGAGCCCCGAGCCCCGGGCCCGTTGCGGAAGATGTCCCCCTCCGAGCGCTTGATGGCCGACTACGCGGGCACGAGCCTGACGATCGGGCCGCACCCCATGGCGCTGCGGCGGCAGGAGCTGGCGCTGCGGGGGGTGCTGCGGGCGACCGATCTGCCGCGTGGCCGTCACGGCCGGCGCGTCCGCGTGGCCGGGGCCGTCATCACGCGACAGCGGCCCGGCACCGCCAAAGGCTTCGTCTTCCTGACGCTCGAAGACGAGACCGGTATCTCGAACATCATCGTCCGTCCCGACCTGTTTGCGGAGTATCGCCGGACGATCGTCGGCGCCCCCTATCTGCTGGTCGAAGGGATCCTGCAGATCCAGGAAGGGGTCACCTCGGTCAAAGCGGAGCAGGTCGTGAGCCTGACCGGCAGTGGTCCCGAGGCCCCCTCTCACGACTTTCACTGACTCCTGGCTCTTTCCCATTTGCCATTTGCCATTTCCCATCCGCCGAAGGCGGTACGGCTCAGCCGTGGCCCGCCGCTTGCACTAAACTGAAAGCCCGACCGGAATCTCCGGCTGGGCTCGGAAGGGTGGGGATGGATCGCGTTAAAAGCCGGCCTACAATCACACGCGCCGTATGGTTTCTGGCCGCCGTCGCCTCGGTCTGGATGCTCGGGTGTTCGACGCCGAAGATCCAATCCACCCTGGACGGCCCCCCCACGGCCGAGCAGCTTGCGCAGCTCTGGATCCAGCCCGCGGGCGCGCGCGACCTGTTCCATGGCGTCGGCGGACAGACGCTCGCTCCGGATCCCGCCGCCACCTACACCGTCATCGAGATCAAACGCGGCGGCTTCAGCCGTGGCTACACGGTCACGGGCCCCGACGACCGCGAATGGAGCGCCAAGTTCCCGCCCGAGGCGAACACCGAAGTCACCGCTTCACGGCTGCACTGGGGGATCGGCTACCACCAGCCGCCGATCTACCTCCTGAGCAACTGGACGGCCGAGAAAGCCACGTCCCCGAACCCGCAGCTGCCGGCGCGCTTCCGCGAGAAGAAGCCGGCGCTGCACGGCCTCGACGCGAAGGATCCGTGGTCCTACTACCAGAATCCCTTCGTCGGCACCCGGCAGTTGAACGGCCTGCTGGCGCTGCAGGCGATGCTCGGTAATTCCGACCTGAAGGACGCGCAGAACGTCCTCTACAAACTCGACACGCCCTTCGAAGGGGCGAGTACGTGGTACGTTGCCCGGGACCTCGGCCAGACCTTCGGGCGGACCGGCGTGCTCGAGGCGCCGCGCGGTGACATCGAGGTGTTCGAAGAGACGCCCTACATCCGCGGGGTCGAGAACGGCACGGTGCGCTTCGACTATCGCGGCCGCCACAAGGCGTTGTTCGAGAACATCACGCCGGCCGATGTCCGCTGGCTCTGTGAGCGGCTGAACCGCCTGAGCGATCGGCAGTGGCAGGACGCTTTCCGCGCCGGCGGCTTCGCCGAAGCCGACGCCGCGCGCTTCATCCGCCGGATGAAGCAGAAGATTGCCGAGGGCCTCGCCCTGAAGGATCAATAGATGTCACGCCTGCTGCACGCCTGTGTTCTCGTACTCGTTGTCTGCGCGTCGGTCGCCCCGCCCCTGCTCGCGCAGGCGTCGCCGTTCCCGCCGGAGCAGGCGCCGGCGGCGCAGGCCGATACCGCCGACCACGGTCCGCACCCGCTCCATGAGATCGACGACGCGCTGGTGCGGCTGCCGCTGGCGGCGCTGCTGGGAGCGGCGCTGGCGCTGCGGCCCAAGCGCCGCGGCACGCCGCCGCGGACCACGCCGGTCGTCCAGACCCAGATCATCCTGGCGGTCGTCGGGGCCGTCATCATGCTGGTGGTCGGCGCGAGCCTGGCCCGGGCGTTCGGGATCGTGGGCGCGGCCAACCTGATACGCTATCGCTCGAAAATCGAAGACCCGAAAGACGCCGTCGTCATGCTGTGCGCGCTGGCGGTGGGCCTCGCCTCCGGCGTCGGCCTGTATGCGCTGGGCGTCTTCTCGACGGTGTTCATCGTGGCGGCGCTCTGGGTCATCGAATCGTTCGAGCCGAAGACCGGGAAGCCCTTCAACCTGCTGGTGAAGCTCGGCGAGCAGACCGACGAGCGCCGGTCCGAGGTCGAGGCGCTGCTGCGGCGATACAAGCTCAAGTTCGAAATCCGGACGACCTCCGACGAGGAGCTGTCCTACGACATCGAAATGCCGCTCGATTTCAAGACCGACCGCGTGACCAATGCGATCCTGAAGCTGGATCCCGAGGGACACGCGTCGGTCGAGTGGTCCGACAAGAAGAAAAAGACGAAATAACTTCGCAGCTGTGAAACTCATCATCCAGCCGGACGCCGGCATCACCCCCCTGCTGCGCGCCGTCCGGGCGGCGAAAAAGAGCATCGACATCGTGATCTTCCGCCTCGACCGGCTCGAGCTGGAGGAAGCGCTCGCGGCCGCCGCCGCGCGCGGGGTCGTGGTCCGCGCGCTGATCGCGCACACGAACCGGGGAGGGGAGAAGACCCTGCGCAAGCTCGAGACGCGCATGCTCGCGCGCGGGATTCTCGTGGCCCGCACGGCCGACGACCTTCCGCGATACCACGCGAAGATGATGATCGTCGACGGCACGCTCTACGTGATGGGTTTCAACTACACGAAACTCGACATCAGCAAGAGCCGGAGCTTCGGGGTCGTCACGAAAGACGCCAGGCTGGTGAAGGACGCGGCGGCGCTGTTCGACGCCGACAGCACCCGCCAGACGTATGCGCCGTCGCACGAGCGCTTCGTGGTGAGCCCGGAGACGTCGCGCGCCCGCCTGACGTCGTTCATCAAAGCGGCGAAAAAGGAGCTCCTCATCTATGACGAGAAAGTGAGCGACAACCCGATTCAGCGGCTGTTGCAGGAACGCTCGAAGGCCGGCGTCGAGATTCGCGTGATCGGCAAGCTCGAAAAGGGGCTCGAGGGCATCGAGACGCGCAAGCTGAAGGGCCTGCGCCTCCACGTCCGCGCGATCGTGCGCGACGGGAGCGCGGTCTTCGTCGGCAGCCAGAGCCTGCGGAAGCTGGAGCTGGACGGCCGGCGCGAGGTGGGCGTCATCCTCGCCGACGTGCGTGTGGCCCGGAAGATCCAGGCGACGTTCGAGGCGGACTGGAAGGAAG
>JBBECO010000129.1:0-3045 GCA_040881785.1 Vicinamibacterales bacterium | reverse complement strand
TTCCGCCTGGTGATCACCCCGGAGTCGATGACGGCGCCGCTCTGGGAGATAGCGTTGAAGACGAGCTCGTCGCCGCTGATCTCGCAGATCACGAAGACGCGTTCCCGCGCGTTCGCCACGGCGGTGATGCCCGTGGTGCGGTCGATGTCGCCGCCCCGGAGCTTTCCGCCGGATCCCGCCACGAAGTACACGATTCCCTGCTGCGGCTTGACGCGCTCGTAGATGTGGTCGTGCCCGGTGAAGACGACGCTGACGTTGTGTTTGACGAACAGCGGTTCGAGCACTTCACGATGGCGCACGTGCGAGCCGTGGCGGCCACCGGACGAATACGGCGGGTGATGAAAGTAGGGGATCTTCCAGTCCTCCCTCGATCCCTCCAGCTCCTTCTGCAGCCAGGCGACCTGTTCGGGTTCGAGGTAGTCGCTCTGCAGGGCGATGAACTTCACGTTCGCCTTCGTGAACGAGTAATAGACCTTGCCCCCCATGTTGAACAGCTTGTAGAAAGCCTGTTCCGGGGAGTCGTGGTTGCCCAGTGACGCGTAGAACTTGACGTCCTTGTCGAGCAGCGTCTTGTAGGGACGCGCGAACTTGCCTTCCATGTCCTGCGGGCGCTCGGCACCGTAGATGTTGTCGCCGACCGTGATGACGAACTCGTACGGAAACCGCTCGTGGGTGCGGATCATCTCGGCCGCCATCGCCATCTGGCCGCTCGACCCGTCGCCGAAGTCACCGAGCACCGCGAACTTCACCGAACCCTCGCGGTTCGGCATGGGCGTGACCGGCGTCACCGCCCGCTGCTGCGTCGTCTGTGGACCCTCGACCTGCACGGGCCCGCGCTGGGGCTGGACGCAGCCGGCGGCGGCCGCGGTGAGGAACAGGATGGTGGTGAAGCGAGCGGTGATCGGCTGCATACGCATGAGACTGGCTAGACGGGGAAGACCTTGGTCATGTAATCGGCGATCGTGTGCGCGTGCTTGTCGAGCAGGATCAGCCGATCGCCAATGAACCGGTATTCGAGCTCTGCCGGCAGCTTGGGGAAGGCGGAGAGCACCTGCGGCGGCACGGTGGACATGGGAATCGTATCCGGATAGCGGGCGTTGACCGCCAGGCCGATGTTCCCCGGGTTCTCGTCGAGGATCATTCCCTTCAGCTCCCGTCCCTGCTGGCCCTGAAAGACGCGGGCCAGCAACTGCCGGAAGACCTTCTGTGTCGCGGGCGTGAGAAGGTCACCCGGCCTGGCGTCCTTGCGCGCCCCCCTCACGAGCTGTTCGAGGGCGCGCTGATGTGTGTCGATGATCTCGGGAGTCGTCTCCTTGGGCATGCCCGGGAGGGTCGCCTCCAGCTTCTTGTGCAGCTCGGCGTACGCGGTCACGCGCTGGTTGAACTCGGCCAGCCCCTGGGAGTCAACTTCCGACTGCGGGCGGGCGATGTTGGTGGCCGGTTGCACCGCCGCAGGATCCGGCTTGTCGGCGTGAGCGCAGCCGGCCACTGTCAGAATCGACGCCGCGAGCACTGCGCACAAGCCCTTCATCCTCACCCCCTGTAATTGCCGAACTGCAACGCCACGCCGAAGTCGTGCTCTCGCAGGAGCCGCATGGCCTCCTGGAGATCGTCCTTCGACACGGCGGAGACGCGAACCTGGTCAGCCTGGATCGCGGCCTGGACCTTCTTGAGCTTGCGCTCCTTGAGGAACTTGACGATGTCCTTGGCGGCCTCCGTCGGGATCCCCTGCTGCAGTGCTATCACACGGCGTACCGTGTCGTTGGCGGCACGCTCGAGGTCGCCCGGCTTCAGGTTCTTCGTCGGCACGCCGCGACGGACGAGCCGGGTCTGCAGGATCTCCCACAGCGCGGTCATCTTGAAATCGTTGTCTGCGACCAGCGTCAGGCTGTTTTCGGCCTTGTTGAAGTCGATCGAGGCTTTCGAGCCCTTGAAGTCGTAGCGCTGCGCGACTTCCTTGTTCGCCTGGTTGACGGCGTTGTCGACTTCCTGGAGGTCCACACCAGAGGTGATGTCGAATGATGCGAGGTTAGCCATAAATTAACGGCAATTATATCAGCCGTACAGATCAGGTAGCTTGTAAGCCTCAGCCACAGACGAGTTCAGCGATAACGCCCAGCTTGATGGACGGGTGATCGCATGCTCAAATAAAGGAACCTTTACAAACAGGCGGCGGACCGGCAGGCGGTGTATTCCCGCTGTTCAGGAGAGAGACGCATGCACCAGGACGAAGTGACCCGCACGGGCCTCAACAGGCGCTCGTTCATTGGTTTCGGCGCTGTGGCGGCGGCCGCTGCCTTGACGCCGCTGCGCGCGCAGGCCGCGCCTGTCGCGAAGAAGGCCCCCGTACGCTCGCTGTCGTTCTTCAACACGCATACCGGAGAGCGCCTGAAGACCACCTACTGCTGCGACGGGGCGTACGAGCCGGAGGCGCTGAAACAGATCAATCACATCCTGCGTGATTGGCGCGTGGACAAAGTAAAGCCGATCGATCCGAAGCTCCTCGACCTGCTGCACGAGCTCAGTGGCACGCTCGAGACCGACTCGCCGTACCACATCATCTCGGGGTACCGTTCGCCCGACACCAACGCGACGCTGCGCACCAAAGGGGGCGCGCACACGGGCGTGGCGTCGCAGAGCCTGCACATGGTCGGGAAGGCGATCGACATCCGGGTGCCGGGTGTGAAACTCGATCACCTGCGGGGCGCGGCCCGGTCGCTGAAGCTCGGTGGGGTGGGGTTCTATCCGTCCTCGAATTTCGTCCATGTCGATACGGGGCGCGTGCGTTTCTGGTGAGGCGGAGGGGACGGAGGCAACGGAGACGGCTTACAACGGAGGAACGGAGACAACGGAGAGACGAACGGAGGAGACAACCAATTGTCTTCTTCTGCTTCGACGGGCTTCCTGGCTCGCCACTAGGCAAGCGGCAACACGGTTCGGAAACGTCTGACCGGTAATCTTCACTCCGGTAATCTCGCCCTAGCCCCTAGCCTGAATAATTCATCACGGACTGCGATTCAGTAGAAACACAAACGCCTCCGCGTG
>JBBECO010000128.1:0-25140 GCA_040881785.1 Vicinamibacterales bacterium | reverse complement strand
TAAAGGGCTGCGCTACACGACGGTTCATCGGGGCAGCTTTACCGCTCGCTCCACTTCAGCTTCTCGCGAAGCACGTCGAAGTACGTGCGCGTCGAGGCGCGCACGAGGCGGACGGGCTCCGCGGCCCGCTCGATCACCACCACATCGTCGGCCTGCATGGGATGGCCTGACTGGCCGTCGAAGGTCACGTAGAGCTCATCGTTGGACGCGCCGGCGGCCGGCTGCACGCGGATCTCGGAGGAGGCCGGCACCACGATGGGACGGTTGGTGAGCATGTGCGGCGCGATCGGCGTGAGCAGCAGCGCGTCCACCGCCGGGTGGACGATCGGACCGCCCGCCGCCAGGTTGTAGGCGGTGGAGCCGGTCGGGCTCGCGATGATGAGGCCGTCCGCGCGGACGCGCATGACGGGCTGGTCGCCGATCGCCACGGACAGGTCGATGATCCGGGACAGCGCCCCCTTGGTGATCACGATGTCGTTGAGCGCGAGCTGGTCCGCGAACACCGAGCCCGCGCGCAGCGTGCGCGACCGCAGCATCATCCGCGGATCGATCTGCGCGCGCCCCTCGAGCACCGACTCGAGCGACTCGTACAGCTCGGGCAGCGTGATCTCCGTCAGGAAGCCGAGGCTGCCGAAGTTCACGCCCAGAATCGGGATCCCCGTGCCGGCCGCCGCGATCCGGCCGGCCATGCCGATCAGCGTGCCGTCGCCGCCGAGCACGACGAGCAGGTCACACTGGTGCGGCAATTCGTCGCGCGTCGAGGTGGGGCGGTCGGGCGGCAGGCCGACCAGGGCGGCCGTTTCGGTGTCGAACACGGCGCGCACGTCGCGGGCGTCGAGCCAGCCGGCAAGCTCCGCGACGACGCCCGCCGCTTCGGCCAGCCGTGTCTTCGCGACGATCCCGACCCGTGTGATCTCGTTCAGCATGTCAGCTTTCGTCGGTAGGCCCGACGGCCATCTTCCATTTTCCATCCAGGCCGTCACGTCTCAGCGGCCTGGCAGGTCGGGCGTCGAGCGCAGGTGCAGCAGAAATTCTCGGTTACCTTCCATGCCCGTGATGGGGGAGTCGGTCAGTCCGGCGCGCCTCAATCCTAGCGTATCGGCGGCAGCGGTCACTTCCGCCACCACACGGGTATGGACGGCGTCGTCGCGGATGATCCCCCCCTTGCCGACCTCCTCGCGCCGCGCCTCGAACTGCGGCTTGACCAGCGCGATGACGTCGGCCCCCGGTTCGAGCAGCGGCGGCACGATCGGGAGGATGTGCCGGATCGAAATGAACGAGACGTCGATCGTCACGATCCCGAAGGCGCGCAGGTCTTCGGGGAGGTCCGCCGGCGTCAGCGTCCGCGCGTTGACGCGCTCCAGCGTGACGACACGCGGATCGCTGCGAATCTTCCAATCGAGCTGCCCGTGCCCCACGTCAAGGGCGACGACGCGGGCGGCGCCGCGCCTGAGGAGGACGTCGGTGAAGCCGCCGGTCGAGGCGCCGATGTCGAGGCCCCGGCGTCCCGACACGTCGATGCCGAATACGTCCAGCGCATGCGCGAGCTTGAGTCCGCCGCGGCCGACGTAAGGGTGGTCGGGCGCCGTCAGGCTCACGTCCGCGTCCTCGGGGACCGCCGTTCCTGCCTTGGTCGCCACCTGGCCGTTCACCCGCACGTCGCCGGCGAGGATCAGCGCGCGGGCCCGCTCGCGCGTTGCCACGAGGCCGCGGTCGACGAGCAGCGTATCGAGCCGCTTCTTCACACGGGCCACGGTTCAACACAAGTCAAGACGGCCACGGTTCAACACGGTTCAACACTATTAACTGTGGCGTCCGACCACCCAGTGCGCAAGGGCAGGCAAGTGGCCGGCGAGACCCGCGCGGTCCAGCGCGGCGAGGGCGCGATCGACGCACTCGGCGGCCAGACGGCGGGAGGCGTCGAGGCCGTAGAGCGCGGGATAGGTCGGCTTGCCGGCCGCGGCATCCTTGCCTGCGGTCTTGCCGAGATCGGCGGAGGCCCCCTCCACGTCAAGAATGTCGTCCACGATCTGGAACGCGAGCCCCACCTGCGAGGCGTATTCGTCGATGGCTGAACAGAGACCCGTGTCGGCGCCGGCCATGGACGCCCCGGCCAGTCCCGCGGCGCGGATCAGGGCGCCGGTTTTTCGCGCGTGCATGTCGCGCAGCGCAGCGGCGTCGAGCGGCGGCCCGCCGGCGGCGGCGCGCAGGTCCAGCGCCTGGCCGCCCACCATCCCGGAGGGGCCCGCGGCGTCGGCGATCAGGCGCATGGCGGCGATCTTGCGGCGCGCGAGCTCCGTGTCGTCCACGCCGTCCACGTGACCGGGTTCGGTGGCGAGCAGCGCGAACGCTTCCGTCAGCAGCGCGTCGCCGGCGAGGATCGCGAGCCCTTCCCCATACACGACATGCGCGGTCGGCCGTCCGCGCCGGAGCACGTCGTTGTCCATCGCGGGCAGGTCGTCGTGGACGAGAGAATAGGTGTGAATCAGCTCCAGCGCACAGGCGCAGGGACGTGCGAGGGCGTGCGCCTGGTCGAGGCGACCTCCCAGGCGTTCGGCCACCGCCTCGGCGGCCGCCAGCGCCAGCACCGGCCGGAGGCGCTTGCCGCCGGCGAAGAGGCTGTAGCGCATGGCCTCCCAGACGAGCGGGGGTTCTCCGCCCGCCGGCACGGCGCGCTCGAGCGCCTCGTCGATGGCCTGGCGCTGCACCGCGAGCCACGCATGAAGCGCTGCCGCCGTCGTGCTCACCGCCGCCGCTCGTCCTCGTCCAGGCCGAGCGACGCGGGCGCCGGTTTCGCCTCGCCCCGTTCGTTCAGGAGCTCGACGCGCCGTTCGGCGGCCTCGAGCGTCGAATGGCAGAACCGCGACAGCTGCAGGCCGCGCTCGTAGAGCTCCATCGACGTCTCGAGGGACAGATCCCCCTCTTCCATCTTGCGGACGATGGTGTCGAGCTCGGCGAGGGCGGATTCGAAGTCCTTGATTGTGGGATCCATTACTGAGTTTCCTTCACCACATCGCAGGCCAGCTCGCCCTCGTGCAGCGTCACCCGGACGCGCTCGCCGCCACCGACCGAGGCCGCGCTGCGGATGATGGCCGTGCGATCGGCGTTCCAACAGACGGCATAGCCGCGGGCGAGCACGGCGAGCGGGCTGAGCGTGTTGAGCCGTCCCGCGAGGACGCGAAAGCGTGAGTCGGCGCGCTCGCGGCCGCGCACGGCCGCCGCGCGCAGCCGCTCGTCGGCCGTCGTCAACCGGCCGCGGCTGGCGGCAAAGCGCCGGCGGAGGTCGTGCGCCTCGAGCCGCTGTCGCAGGTCCCGGTACGCGCGTCCCTGTCGCGCGAGGCGCGCGAGGACGGCGCGCGTCAACTGGTGCGTGAGCTCCGCGGCATGACGTCCGCGCAGCGCGAGCTGGCCGTGCCAGCCGGCGAGCGCCCGGCGCCCCGCGAGCGTCTGCACCGCGGCGCGCCGCTGCTGGATGCCATGCCTGGCGGCGGCGTGCAGCCGCTGCTGGAGCCGATCGATGCGATTGCAGAAATCATCCTTCGCCGCGACGACCAGTTCGGCGGCGGCCGACGGCGTGGGCGCGCGCAGATCCGCGACGAAGTCCGCGATCGTGACGTCCACTTCATGCCCGACCGCCGAGATGACCGGCACCGGCGAGCGCGCGATGGCCCGCGCGACGACCTCTTCGTTGAAGGCCCAGAGATCCTCGGCCGACCCGCCGCCGCGCCCGACAATGATGACGTCCACGCCCGCCACGCGTCCGAGCGCCTGCAGGCCGCGGGCGATATCGGCGGCGGCCCCTTCCCCCTGGACCCGTGCCGGCCGGATCACGACGTGCGCGTTTGGATGCCGTCGGCGCAGCACTTTGAGGATGTCGCGGATCGCAGCCCCCTCGAGCGAGGTGACGATGCCGATCTTGCGCGGGAGCGCCGGGAGCGGACGCTTGCGCCCCGGGTCGAAGAGCCCTTCGGCGTGCAGCTTCTTCTTGAGCTGATCGAAGGCGAGCTGGAGCGCGCCGAGCCCGTGCGGCTCCATGTGCTCGCAGATGATCTGGTACTCGCCTTTGGGCTCGTAGCAGCTGATCTGGCCGCGCGCGATGACGCGCAGGCCGTCAGCGGGCTTGAACCGCAGGTAGCGCAGCGCCATCCGGAACATCACGCCGCGCACCTGCGAGGCGCCGTCCTTGAGCGTGAAGTACATGTGGCCGGTGTTCCAGACCTTGCAGTTCGAGAGTTCTCCCTCGACCCAGACGTCGGCGAGATGGCCTTCGAGCAAACCCCGGATCGAGGCGTTCAACTGCGACACCGTCAGGACGCGGCGGGCCGGGCGCGCGGGCGCCGGCGGCACGGCCGGGTCGGGCGGTGCCTCCTCGAAGGGATCGGAGAAAAGATCAGCCATGGTGCGCCAGGGCAGCGACCTCCTGCGCGGACAGGTTCAACCGCTCGATGCCGAGCGCCTTGCCGGTGGACGGGTCGGCCGTAATGATGATCGCATTCAGGCGCGCGGCGCCGGTCGCCGCTTCGAACTTCGCCGGCATGCCGTTGACGAACCGGCTGAGCGCGGCCTCGACGGTGACGCCGATGATCGAGTCGTGCGGACCGGTCATGCCGACGTCGGTGAGGTACGCCGTCCCCTTCGGCAGCAGGCGTTCATCGGCGGTCTGCACGTGGGTGTGGGTGCCGAAGATCGCCGTCACGCGGCCGTCGAGATGCCATCCCATCGCGGCCTTCTCCGACGTGGCTTCGGCGTGGAAGTCCACGAGGATGACGCGAGCTTTGGCGCGGACCGCCTCGATTTCTCGCAGGACGACCGCGAAGGGATCGTCGAGCGGCGCCATGAAGACCCGTCCCATCACGTTGATGACCGCCACCGGCTCGCCGGTGCGGGTGCGGCCGACCCAGGTGCCGCGGCCCGGCACGCCGGCGGGGAAGTTGGCCGGACGCAGCAGCTTCGGCTGCCGCGGGATGTACTCGAGGATTTCCTTCTTGTCCCAGACGTGGTTGCCACTGGTCATGACGTCCACGCCGAAGCCGAGGATCGTCTCGGCAATGTCGCCGGTGACGCCGAAGCCGGCCGCGGAGTTTTCGACGTTGGCGATCACGAGATCGAGGCCGTGGATGGTGACGAGGGCCGGGATCGCGCGCTGCGTGATCTCGCGTCCCGGCTTGCCGAAGATATCGCCGATGAAGAGGATGCGCACTCAGGTGGTCTCGACCGGAATAGCCAGCTGGCCGCCGCGGCGATCGGCGATGCGGGGAAGCACGATCCGCAGCTCGCCGGCGGCGAGCGTCGCCTTCGCGCGGCCGGCATCCACCGCGCCGCTGATCCGCACCGCACGGGCAAAGCGGCCGAAGGCGCGCTCGGCGAGATGAAAGGCCGCATCCGAGTGGCTGCACACCGACGCGCGCTTGGTGCCGGCGATGAGGACGGTGCCGCGCGAGTACACGACCTGAAGACTCTCACGATCCACGCCCGGCAGATCCACCACGATTTCGACCTCGGTGGGGGACTCCAGCACGTCGAACGGCGGCGTGCACTCACCGGCGATGCCGGCCGCCTGCGCTTTCGTCTCCAAAAGGTCCAGCAGGTGGCGGAGCTCGTCGCTCATGTCGCGACGTTCGAGATAGAGGCGGGGCATGACGAGGAAATTGTACTTCGGTGCTCGGTGCTCAGTGCTGGGTGCTCGTGCGCGGTGCGCCGTGCGCGGTGCCGGGTGCTCAGTGCTCGGGTGCCATGAGTGTAAGATGCTCATATAACATACTTGAAGGCAGCTTCAGTGCACTCCACGGCACGGCGGACAGCGCACAGGCACTCAGCACGGCACGGCGCACAGCGCACCGGCACTCAGCACCCCAACGTGGTAGTCTGATGCATGGCAACAACTCCACTCATCGACAAGGCAGGCGACGAGCAGCCTGAACGGGCCGCTCCCATCACCAGTCGCTTCCTGTTCGTTGACGTGGCCGCGCAGCGCGCGAAGCAGCTCCGTCGCGGGGCGCTCTCGCGGCTCGAGGGCACCGGCGGGCCTCACAAGCTCGAGCGGGTGGCCATGGAAGAGGTTCGCACGGGCCTCATCGAGTACTCCCTCCCGCCAGGGCTCGAGTCGGCCGCCGTCCGCGCCGAATATCAGGATCGAACCAGGACCTAACGGGTCCGAAAGTCCGAATGGTCCGAGGGTCCGAAGGTCCCCTCGGACTTTCGTTCGTACGCCGCCGCCGCTCTCAGGATCGTGGCTTCCCCGAACGCCGGGCCGGTCAACTGCAGGCCCACCGGCAATCCCTCGACCCATCCACACGGCACGCTGATCGCCGGAATCCCTGCGAGATTCGCGCTGACGGTGAACACGTCCGCGAGGTACATCTGTACCGGATCCTGCAGTCGCGCCCCCAGGCGGAACGCCGGCGTGGGGGTGGTCGGCGTGGCGATGACGTCCACGCGCTCGAACGCGCGGGCGAAGTCGCGGCGGATCAGCGCCCGCACCTGCTGCGCCTTCCGGTAATACGCGTCGTAGTAACCCGCGCTCAGCACATACGTCCCGAGCATGATGCGGCGCTTCACTTCCTGTCCGAACCGCGCGCGCGTCCGCGCATACATCTCCGCCAGCGTGTCTCCCTCGACACGCGTGCCATAGCGGACCCCGTCGAAGCGGCTCAGATTCGAGCTGGCTTCCGCCATGACGATGACCGCGTAGGTGGCCGTGGCGTAGCGGCTGTGGGGCAGCTCGACGTCCTCGATCACGGCGCCGGCGCTGCGCAGCACATCCACCGCGGCCTCGAACGCCCGGCGCACGCCGTCGTCCACGCCGTCGACCATGATCGCGCGGGGCACGCCGACCCGGAGACCGCCGACGTCCTGCGTGGTGGCGGCGAGGTAGTCGTCCACCGGCGCGGGTGCCGACGTCGCGTCGCGCGGATCCGGTCCGGCGAGCACCGAGAGACAGGCTGCCACATCGCTTACGCTCGCGCCGAACGCGCCCACCTGGTCGAGCGACGACGCGAAGGCGATGAGCCCGTACCGCGAGATCCGCCCGTAGGTCGGCTTCAGGCCGACGACACCGCAGAGGGCGGCCGGCTGCCGGACCGACCCCCCGGTCTCGGAGCCGAGCGCCAGCGGCACCAGCCTTGTGGCCACCGCGATCGCCGACCCGCCGCTCGAGCCGCCGGCCGTCCGCTCGAGGTCCCAGGGATTGCGCGCGGCGCCGAACGCCGAATGCTCGGTGGACGAGCCCATGGCGAACTCGTCGCAGTTCGTCTTGGCGACGACCACGGCCCCGGCGGCCTCGAGCCGCTCGACGACCGCGGCGTCGTACGGGGGGACGTAGCTGTCGAGCAGTCTGGAGCCGGCCGTGGTGCGGATGCCGCGCGTGCAGATATTGTCTTTGACGGCGACCGGCACGCCGAGCAGCGGCAGGGAGCGCGCATCTTCGCGGGCGTCGAGTGCGGCGGCCCTCGCCAGGGCGCGCTCGCGGGCGACCGTGATGATCGCGTTCCAGGCCTGTGGCGCGGCATCGATCCGGTCCAGCGTGTCGAGACATACCGCGGCCGCGGCCCGGTCACCCCGTGCGATCGCGTCGCGCAACTCGAGGGCTGGACGCGTCGTCATCCGTTGAGGACCCGTGGTACCTTGAACAGGCCCGAGGCCGTGTCGGCCTCCGGCGAGGCGGCGAGCACTTCGCTCCGATCGAGCGACGGCTGCACGGCATCGTCGCGCAATCCGAGCGCGCGCGCCCCGGCGTCCAACGTCAGCTCGAGCGTCGAGGTCTCGACCGCCTGGATCTCACGGACGAACGCGAGAATGTCGCCCAGCTGGCGGGTGAACAGCTCCGTCTCGTGGTCGGTCAGCTCCAGCCGGGCGAGACTGGCGAGATGCTCGACGTCACGGCGGGTGAGGGTGGACACGGGATCGATGGTATCAAGAACCTCATGCGGATAAGACCTGCGGCGGTGGCGGGCACGTGGTATCCCGGAACGGCCGGGGCCCTCACACGTGAGGTCGATGGCTACGTGGCAGCGGCGGAGGTCGAGCCCAGAGACGACGTCCGGGCGATCCTTGCACCGCATGCCGGCTTGATGTTCTCCGGCCCGGTCGGCGCGTACGCCTACAAGGCCGCATCGCGCGGAGCCTATGACGTCGCGTTTGTCGTCGGGCCTTCCCACTTCGCCGCGTTCGATGGTGTGTCGGTGTGGCCCGAGGGGGCCTTCGACACGCCGCTCGGTCCGGCGCAGGTGGACGCGGCGGCAGCCGCCGTGCTGCTGCGCTCGCCGGTCGCCCGCGACCTGCCGAAAGCGCATCAGCGCGAGCACTCCCTGGAAATGCAGCTTCCATTTCTGCGGCGTCTGCTGCCGGACGTGCCGATCGTCCCGGTCCTCGTCGGCTTTCAGCGCCGCGCGACGATCGAGGCCCTCGCGGAGCTGCTCGTTGCGGCGGCCGGGAGCCGCCGGGCGCTGCTCATCGCCAGCACCGATCTTTCGCACTACTTCGATGCACAGACGGCCGCCGCGCTCGACGGCCGCGTCCAGGCGCGCGTCGAAGGGTTCGATGCCGACGGCTTCCTCGAGCTGTTCGAGACCTACCCCGAGGGCGAGCGTGGCCGGTACGTGGCCTGCGGCGGCGGGGCGGCGATCGCCGTGATGATGGCCGCCCGGCGCCTCGGGGCGACGGCCGGGCGCGTGCTCAAGTACGCGCACTCCGGCGAAGTCTCGGGCGACTACGACGGAGTCGTCGGCTACCTTGCGGCCACGTTCGATGCTCGCTGACACCCACAAACAGGCGCTGCTGGCCCTTGCGCGCGAGTCCATCCGGGGGTATTTCGCCGGTGAGCGGTGTGCCGTTGAGGCGTCCGAACCGATGCCCGACGCGTCCGGTGTGTTCGTGACCCTGAAGCGGCGCGGTGAGCTGCGCGGTTGTCTGGGCACACTCGAGATGCATGGCCCGCTGCCGTCCGAGGTGGCCCGGTGTGCGCAGGACTCGGCCACACGCGATCCCCGGTTCCCGCCGATGGTGGCCGACGAGCTGCCGGAGGTGCGGATCGAGATCTCCGTGCTGGGGCCGCTCGAGCTGATCGATCCCGCTGACGACCGGGCGATTGAGATCGGCCGTCACGGCCTGGTGGTCGAGCAGGGCGCGCGGCGGGGGCTGCTGCTCCCGCAAGTGGCGGTCGAATGGGGCTGGACGTGCGAGCAGTTCCTGCGCCACACCTGTCAGAAGGCCGGCCTGCCGCCCGATGCGTGGCGGGGCGACGCCGTGGTCTTCCGGTTCGCCGCCGAAGTCTTCGGCGAAGACGTGCACGCAACACTCTGATGCCTCGGCTCGGTGCGCATCTGTCGATTGCGGGCGGACTGCCGCGGGCCGTGGACCGCGCGGTGGCCTCGCGCTGCGAGGCGCTGCAGATTTTCACGAAATCGGCGGGCCAGTGGCGGGCGCGCGCGCTGCCGCCGGACGAGATCGAGCGCTTCCGCCGGCGTGTTGCCGAAACAGGCATCCGGCCCGTCGTCGCGCACAACAGCTATCTGATCAACCTGGCCACCGCGCAGCCCGAGCTGCGCGCGCAGTCGGTCGCCGCGCTCGGCGAAGAGCTCGATCGCGCCGAAGCCCTCGGTCTCGACGGCCTGGTGATGCACCCCGGCTCGCATACCAGCGGCACCGAGGCCGATGGCCTCAGGCTGATTGCCGAAGCCCTGGAGCGGCTGCTCGACGAGCGGCCGCACGCGAAGACGCGTATCCTGCTGGAACACACCGCCGGGCAGGGCACCAACCTCGGGCATCGCTTCGAGCACCTGGCCGAGATCATCGACCGGCTCGCCGGGACGCCTCGTGTCGGCGTCTGCCTCGACACCTGCCATCTGCTGGCGGCCGGCTATGACATCTGCAGCCCCGAGGGTTATGCGGCGACCTTCGACGCGTTCGACCGGATCGTGGGAATGGCGCGCATCCGGGCGTTTCACCTGAACGACTCCAAGAAGCCGTGCGGCAGCCGGGTCGACCGGCACGAGCACATCGGCAAGGGCTGTCTCGGGCTCGAACCCTTCCGCATGCTGCTCAACGATCCCCGGTTTGCCGGGCACGCGATGCTCCTCGAGACGCCCAAGCTCGAGACTCCGGAGAGCAAACGGCGCAGCGATCTGGATCCCTGGGACGCCCGGAATCTCCGGACGCTGCGGCGGCTGATCGCGAAGGTATAGTTACGCCATGACACGACGAGCCGCCTGCCTGCTCGCCGCCGCCGTGGTCCTCGCGCCCCAGCCTGCCAGCGCCTGGGGATTCGAAGCCCACAAATTCATCATGGAGCGTGCGATCGCGCTGCTGCCGGCGCAGATCCGGCCGTTCTTCGAAGCGGTGCGTGTGGAGGTGGTCGAGCACTCGATCGATCCCGACCTGTGGCGCACGGCTGGGTGGGCCGACGAGTACCCCCGGCATTTCCTCGACATGGACGCCTACGGCGCACATCCCTTTACGGAGGTGCCGCGCGATATGGACGAGGCGGTCAAAAAGCATGGCATCGAGTTCGTGACCAAGAACGGCACGCTTCCCTGGCGGACCCTCGAGGTACACGGGCTGCTGGTCGAGGCCTTCCGGCAGAAACAGCCCTACGCGCGCGAGAACATCTCGTTCTTTTCCTCGGTCATCGGGCACTACGTCTCGGACGCCCACGTGCCGTTTCACGCCACGCTCAACCACGATGGTCAGCTGACGCAGCAGTGGGGGATCCATTCGCGTTTCGAGAAGGAACTGTTCGAACGCTATCGCACGTGGATGCGCATCTCGCCGCGGCCGGTCTTCAGCATCCCGGATCCGCGCGTGTTCCTCTTCGACACGCTGACCGAAAGCTTCGTGCTCACCCAGCCGCTGCTCGAGGCCGACAAGGGGGCCGCCGCCGGCCGTCAGCTCTACGACGACGGCTACTACGCGATGTTCTTCGGAAAAGGACGTCCGCTCCTCGAGCGCCGCCTCTCGGACTCGATCACCGGGGTCGCGTCGATGATCACCGCGGCGTGGGTCGAGGCCGGACGGCCGGCGCTTCCCCCGCAGGCCCCGCGGACGCCGCCGGTGAAGATCCGCCGGTAGGCTCCTCCACATCCGGCCGTCTTGGACCGAGGCGATCGATCCAGCGTTCCACCGGGTTCAGCAGGATCAGCACCAGCAGGGTCACCGACGTGGCGATCACGGCCAGGCGATATTCTCCACCGCCCACGGCCACGCCAATCGCCGCATTCACCCAGATCATCGCCGCCGTCGTCAGCCCCCGGATGCCGGAACCCGTGCGCATGATCGCACCGGCGCCGAGGAAGCCAATCCCCGTGACGATCTGCGCGGCCACGCGCGTCGGATCGCCCCCTGACGACACCGAGAGTTCGATCGACATCACCGTGAACAGCGTCGAGCCGAGCGCAATGAGGATGTTCGTCCGCAGACCGGCGTACTTCTGGCGCCACTCGCGCTCCACACCGAGGACGGCGCCGAGCCCCGCCGACAGGAGCAATCGTTGAATCAGTTCGAAATCCGTCATGGTCGCGGCTCTGCTGCGTGGCACATCGCTTGCTTTGATAGCTCGGCCGCCAGTTCAGGCGGGTGGAGGACGAACTGCATGCTCTGGACCATCGTCGTCGTGCTGATCATTCTGTGGCTGCTGGGATTCTCGATGAAGGTGGCCGGGGGGCTGATTCATCTTCTCCTGGTCGTGGCCCTCGTGGTCATCGTGGTGCGCCTGCTCGCCGGCCGGCGGATCTAGAGGCCAAAGAATCGCTAATCGCTAATCGCTAATCCCTAATCTCTCAATCCCGGATCCCGAATCCCGGATTCTGGATCCGCGATTTGAGCGATTAGCGATTAGCGATTAGAGATTAGTGATTAGAGATTAGTGATTAGGGATCCCCCCCCGCTGCTATCGTAGATCACTCTGATGGACGTCTTCCTGGTACCGGTCGGCCCCGACGCCTATGAGCTGTACTGCGAGCACGTGGACGAACCGGATGCGCATGTCGCGCCGGACGCCGATGCGGGGGACCTGCCGGCCGGTTTCTTCGCGCGCGTGAAACACCGCCTCAATCCCGTCAGGCTGTTTGCGCGCCTGAAGGCGCGGTTTCACCTGGTGTTGCTGGAAGCCGAGCGCGACCGGCGCCGTGGGGCCGTCGTGGCGCATGACGCCGGCTGGGTGACCCGTGTGAACCGTCGCACGATGCGATGGGTCGCCGAGAGCGTCGCCGAACAGCGGCTCTTGTGGAACCTGCGGCGCCACGAAACCGCGACGCTGCTCTTCCCCGACGACATGCCGTCGGACGCGGCCGGCGAGGTCATGCGACGGCAGCTCGGCCGCGACTTTGACAAGCACCGATTCTGGCTGGCGATCGATTCGGTCCTGATGGTCGTGTCAGGGCTGCTGATCCTGGTGCCGGGGCCGAATCTGATCGGCTATTACTTCGCCTTTCGGGTTGTCGGGCACTTCTTCTCGGTGCGCGGTGCCCTGCGCGGGCTGAGCGCCGTGGTGTGGACGTCGGAAGCCAGCCCGGCCCTCACGGAGCTGCGCGACGCCCTCACCCTCGATCCCGCCGGCCGCCTCCGCCAGGCCGAAGAGATCGCCTCTCGCCTCCGCCTCGACCACCTGGCGACATTCTTCCAGCGCACGGCCGTCTCCTAGCTGAGAGCTGTCAGCTGTCAGCTGTCAGCTATACTTCCTCTCTTGAAGCTCAGTGACCTTGCCGCACGGCTGGAGTGCCGTCTCGACGGGGACGGCGACCTCGACATCCAGCGGGTGGCCGGCATCGAAGCCGCCGGCCCCGGCGAGCTCACGTTCTTCTCCAACCCCAAGTACGCCGCCGCGCTGAAGGGCACTCGCGCCTCGGCCGTCATCCTGGGCGAACAGGCGGCGGGCGCCCCCTGCGCCATGCTCCGGACGAAGAATCCGTACCTGGCGTTTGCACGGGCGGTCGGCCTCTTCGCCGGCAACTGGAAACCCGCGCCGGGGATCCATCCCCGGGCCTTCGTGTCCGAGGAGGCCCGCGTGGCGGCTGACGCGTCGATCGGCCCCTTCGCCGTGGTCAGCGAAGGGGCATCCGTCGGCGCGCGCACGATCGTGCACGCGCATGTGACGATCGGTCGGGATGCGTCGATCGGCGACGACTGCGTGCTGCATCCCCGCGTGTCGATCCGCGAGCGCGTGTCGCTCGGGCACCGGGTGGTCATCCAGGACGGGGCGGTCGTCGGCAGCGACGGCTTCGGATTCGCCCACGCGGCCGACGGCACCCACGTCAAGATCCCGCAGGTCGGCGGCGTCGTGCTCGAAGACGATGTGGAGATCGGCGCCAACTCGACGATCGACCGGCCGGCGGTCGGCGAGACCCGGATCCGGGCCGGCACGAAAATCGACAATCTCGTCCAGGTGGCGCACGGGGTCACGATCGGCCGCAACGTGCTCCTCGCCGCGCAGGTCGGGATCGCCGGAAGCACGGTGCTCGAGGATTCCGTGACGCTCGCGGGGCAGGTCGGTGTCGCCGGCCATCTGACCATCGGCAAGGGGGCGGTCGCGACGGCGCAGACCGGAATCCCCAACTCGGTGCCGTCCGGCTCGCTGGTGTCCGGCTATCCGGCCATCCCGAACCGGGACTGGCTCAAAGCATCGGCGATTTTCCGCAAACTGCCCGAATTACGCAGGACGATGCACGAGCTCGAAGCGCGAATCGCGGAGCTGGAAGCGAAGCTGAGCTCGCACGACCGCGAATGATCCCGCAGGCGCGCCCGTCCCGGAATACGGCTCCCACCGCAGCGCCCCCGTATAATTGAAACACCCATGCCGAAGACGACTATCCGCCGCTGTTGCAGCGTCCTCGCGGCGCTGGCCGTGCTGCTCCTGCTCGATCCAGGGGCAACGGCCGCGAACCGCCCGAACAAGATCGAATACACGACGACGACGCTGGCCAACGGTCTGCGGGTGGTGCTCCACGAGGATCACTCGACGCCGATCGTCCACGCCGAGCTCTGGTATCACGTGGGTTCGAAGAACGAGAAGCCCGGCCGGACCGGCTTCGCGCATCTGTTCGAGCACATGATGTTCAAGGGATCGAAGAACGTCGAGCCGGAAGGGCATCCGTCGTGGATCTCGAGTGTGGGGGGGCAGAGCAACGCCACCACGAACGAAGACGCGACGATCTACTGGCAGACCTTTCCCGCGCAGTACCTGCCGCTCGTCCTGTGGCTCGAAGCCGATCGCATGGCGACGCTCCGCATCGACGAATCCGTATTCAAGAACGAACGCGAGGTCGTGAAGGAAGAGCGGCGGATGCGGGTAGACAACCAGCCCTACGGCCGGCTGAACGAGATCGTCTACGACCAGGCTTTCACGGTCCACCCCTACAAGCATCCGACCATCGGCAGTATGGAGGACCTCGAGGCCGCGTCGATCGACGACGTCCGCGACTTCTTCCGGACCTTCTACGTGCCGAACAACGCGACGCTGGTGCTGGCCGGGGACTTCAATTCCAAGGAAGCGCTCGCGATGGTGGAACGCTATCTCGGACGGGTACCGAAGTCCGACAAAGCCGTGCCGCGCGACATTCCAAAGGAACCGGCGCAGACCAAGGAGCGGCGTGTCCGTCTCGAAGAGAACTGGCCGCTGCCGGCGGTCGTCGTGGCGCACCACATCACCTTCGACGGGCATCCCGATTCCTATCCGCTGCACATCGCCTCGAAGGTGCTCTCGGACGGCCAGAGCTCGAGGATCTACCGCAAGCTGGTGTACGAACAGCAGGTGGCGCTTGCAGCCTTCGGCGGCGGCAACATCATCGAGCACCCCAACCTGTTCTTCGCGGTGGCCATCGTGCAGCCCGGCAAGACACCCGAGGAAGCCGCCGACGCGCTCATCGCCGAGCTCGACAAGCTGCGGAAGGAGCCGATCACGGCTGCTGAACTGCAACAGGCGAAGAACCAGTTCGCCCGCGATTACATCTTCAGCCGCGAGTCGAACAAGGACAAGGCCAACATCCTCGCCCACGCGGCGGTGATTCACGACGACGTGACGACCGCCGACGGTGAGTTCGACATCTTCATGAAGATCACCCAGGCCGACGTGCAGCGCGTCGCGCAGACCTATTTCACGCCGGAGAACCGCCTCGTGCTCACGATCATGCCCAAAGGGGCCACGGGCGGAGGGCAGCAGTGAAGGCGCTGGTCCGCGCCAGCCTTGTCACGCTCGCGGCACTGATCGCGGCGCCGGCCTCGGCACAGGTGGCCACCTGGCCGAGCGAGCGCCCGCCCGAAGCCCTGCGGTCCAGGGACGTCAAGTTTCCGCCGTACCAGATCCGCACGCTGCCGAACGGCCTGCAGGTGATCGCGGTGTCGCACCACGAGCAGCCGGCTGTCAGTCTGCGGCTCATCGTACGGGCCGGCGGCGCGCAGGATCCTGACGACCGCCCGGGCCTCGCGACGCTCGCAGGCACGCTGCTCGACCAGGGCACGACGACGAAGTCTGCCGAGCAGGTGGCGCAGGCGATCGATTCGATCGGCGGCGCGATGGGCGTGGGCGCCGGCCTGGATCTGTCGTCGGTGTTTGCCGCGGTCATGAAGGACAGTCTGAACGTCGGACTCGACCTCGTCGCCGACGTCGTCCGGAATCCCGCCTTCGCGCCCGAGGAGATCGAACGGCAGCGGCAGCAGATGGTGTCGGCGATGAAGGTCAGCTACGAGGACCCCGACTTCATCGCGGATACCGTCTTCGACCGGCTCGTCTACGGCTTCCACCCGTATGGCAAGCCGGATGCGGGCACGCCGGAATCGCTGAGCGCGATCACGCGCGCCGATCTGCAGGCCTTCCACAAACGCTGGTTCGTGCCGAACAACGCGATCCTCGCGATCGTCGGGGACGTCACAGCCGAGGAAGCGTTTGCGGGAGCCGAGCGCGCGTTCGGGAACTGGACGCGTGCGGACGTGCCGGCGCCCGTCACCTCCGACGTGCCGCCGCCGACGCGGCGCGTCGTCGTCATCGATCGCCCGGGCGCCGTGCAGACCGAGATTCGCGTCGGCCACATCGGCGTGCCCCGCAAGCATCCGGACTACCTGGCGCTCGATATCGCGCTGAAGATCCTCGGCGGCGAAGGGGGGAACCGGCTCCACCGCGTGCTGCGATCGGAGCGCGGCCTGACGTACGGCGCCGAAGCCACCATCACCGCGTTCAAGGACTCCGGCGAGATCGTCGCGAACACCGACACACGCTCCGACACGACCGTCGAAGCGTTGCGCCTGATGGTGGACGAAATCGCCAGGCTGCGCCGCGAGCGGGTCAACCCGAGGGAGCTGGCCGATGCGCAGGCGTACCTGACGGGCAGCTTTCCGTTGACGATCGAGACGCCGGGGGCGATCGCCCTCCAGGTGCTCAACGCCGTCGTCTACGGACTCGACCTGCAGGAGCTGCAGAACTATCGCGAGCGGGTGATCCGCATCACGCCGGACGACATCCAGCGTGTGGCGCAGCAGTTTCTCCATCCGGATCGGCTGTCGATCGTCCTCGTGGGGGACGCCAACGTCTTTGCGAAGCAGCTGCCGGCCATCGGGTTCGACAAGGTCGAGCGGATTCCGCTGAACCAGCTCGATCTCACGGCGCCGGATCTTCGCCGGCCGAGGCCCCCCGGCCGCGCACCACTCGCCCTGACGCCCGTGGCCTACGTGCAGCCGGCGCCTGCGGCCGGCCCGCAGCCGGGAGACATCGCCCCGCTGGTGGCGCGGGCCATCGAGGCCAAGGGCGGGCTGGCGCTGCTGCGGTCGATCCGGACGGTGAAGTCCGAGTCGGACATGATCGTGACGACCCCGGAGGGGAACGTGAAGATCACGGTGACGTCGTACGTCCGCTATCCCGGGCAGTTTCGCGTGGACGCGCTGGGTCCGGACGGCATGCGGATCCAGACCTTCGACGCCGGTACCGCCTGGATCAGCGATGGCGAGACCGTCGAAGAGGCGCCGGCGCATTTCCGGAGCTCGCTGCAGGCCGGCGTGCAGCGCGACGGCATCGGGCTGCTCCTGGCGCTCACCGACGCGCGCGTCCGCGGGCGGCGCGTGGCGGACGTGACGGTCGGCGGCCGCGCGATGCCGGCCATCGAGGCGGACCTGGCGCCGGCCGGCCGCGTCGTCGTGGCGTTCGACCCCGTCACGGGCCTGATGATGTATCAGCGGTACGGCGGCGCGGACGGTGACGCGGCGACCGAAGAGACCTTCTCGGACTACCGGGAGGTGCAAGGCCTGCAGATCGCCCATCATGCGTCTGTCAAACGCGAAGGCCAGCCCCCCATCCAGCGCATCGTCCGCACGTTCGAGCTGAATGTGCCGCTGGAGCCCGGCCTGTTCAAGAAACCCGTCCGCCTTGGGCACGCCTTCGACTTCGCTTCGGCGCCGCAAGCCCGGTAGCCGATCCACCGATCTACCGATCTACCGATACAATCGCTTCGCATGCGGGTGATGATTTCGTGCGGCGAGCCCTCGGGCGATCTGTACGCCGCGGCGCTCGCGACCGAGATCCTGCGCCTCGATCCGTCGGCCACGATCACGGGATTCGGCGGCGACCGCCTCGCAGCCGCCGGCGCCACGCTGGTCGAGAATTTCAGCGGGCTGTCGGTGACCGGCCTGCTCGAAGTCGTGCGCCTGCTCCCGCGGACGTACGCCACCTATCGCCGCCTGGTGGCGGACGCCGAGGCCACGCCTCCCGACGTGTTCGTCGCGATCGATTTTCCCGACTTCAACTTCATCCTCGCCCGCGCGCTGAAGAAGCGCGGGATCCCGATCGTGTACTACATCAGTCCGCAGCTGTGGGCGTGGCGCGCCGGGCGGATGAACACCATGCGCCGGCTCGCGGATCGCGTCCTCGTCATCTTTCCGTTCGAGGAGCGGATCTATCGCGAAGCCGGCGTGCCGGTCGAGTGGGTGGGGCACCCGCTCTTCGACGTCCGGCCGGCGGTGTCGTCTCGCGAGGTGTTTTTGCGGCGGCAGGGCCTGGACCCCTCGCGTCCCGTGCTGGCGCTCCTTCCGGGCAGCCGCGCCAACGAGCTCCGCGAGATCCTGCCCCTGCTGGCGCAAACCGTGCCGCTGGTGCGCGACGGGGTTCCGGGCGTCCAGTTCCTCGTCGCCCGCGCCCCGCACCTCGACGACGCGCTCTTCGCGCCGCTGGCGCCGCTCGAGGGGGTGCGCACGGTTGAAGGGCAGACCGACGACGTGCTCAGTGCGGCCGATGCGGCGATCGTCGCCTCCGGAACCGTCACCGTGCAGGCGGCGCTCCACGAGTGCCCGATGGTCGTCGTCTATCGCCTCTCGCCGCTGACGTACAGGGTCGGGAGGCCGTTCGTGCGAGTGGACACGTTTGCCATGGTGAATCTCGTCGCGGGCCGGCGCGTCGTCCGCGAGCTGATACAGGACGATTTCAAACCGGAGGTCGTTGCCGGAGAGGCCGTGCGTCTGTTCCTCGACCCTGCGTATGCAGGTCAGATGAAGAGGGATCTTCGCGAGGTCCGCGACGCGCTTGGCGGTCCGGGGGCGAGCCGCAGGGCGGCGCAGGCCGTGCTGGCGGCCGCCGCTGCGCGCTACACTGGGTGATGCGTTTTCTCGCGTTGCTTGCCCTGCTCCTCGGTGGTGTCCCCGCGCTCTCCGCCACCGTGCTCATCCCCGCCGACTTCCGGGAGATCGTGTCCGGCTCCCAGATCATCGTCCACGGCCGCGTGACCGACGTACGCGCCGATTGGGTCGAGGGCCGGCGCCGGATCGAGAGCGTCGTCACGCTCCAGCCCTCGTCCTTCTATCGAGGCACGCCGGCGCGGGCCGTGACGTTCCGCGTCCCCGGCGGCCGGATCGGGCGCTACAAGAGCGTGACTGTCGGCGCACCGGAGTTCCGGACCGGCGACGAAGTGGTCCTGTTTCTGAAAGCGCAGGGACCGTCGGTGCCCCAGGTCTTCGGCTTGAATCAAGGGGTGTTCCGCGTGCGGGTGGACGAGCGCAGCGGCCGGCGGCTGGTCACGCAGCCCGTCGTCATGGCCACCGGCGACGCCCCGGAGGCCGTGCGGCGCGGCGCGCCGGGACGCGCGCCCATGGCACTCGACCAGTTCGCGGCGCAGATCCGCACGGTCTTGACCGATCCCGGCCGCCCGCCTCGGCCCGAGCGCAACCGGGGAGCCGCCCTGCCCGACCGGAAGGGAGGCCTTCGATGACACGGCTCCTCACCCTGCTTGTCACGCTCACGTGTGTGGCGGTGTCGAGCGAGCCGGCCGCGGCGTATCTCAAGCTCGGCACGCGCGTGGACACCCGCACCGTCACGCTCCGCTGGGAGGACTTTCCCGTCCGCTACTTCGTCAGTAACATTGCCGGCGGCGGCGTGTCGGCGATCGAGCTTCGGGACGCCGTCAACCGGGCGTTCACGACGTGGACGTCGGTCGAGACGGCCACGATTACGGCGGAGTTCGCCGGGATGACGGCCGCGCGGCCCAATGACGAGGACGGCATGACGGTCATTGGATTCGCGGAGCGGCGCGATCAGGATCGGACGCTCGGCGCCACCTCCTTTCTCATCGACACCCTGACGGGTGAGATCGTGGAAGCGGAGATCTTCCTCAACTCGGCGTTCGCCTGGTCGGTGGCTCCCAATGGACAGGCGGACCGCTTCGACGTCGAGTCGATTGCGCTCCACGAGATCGGGCACCTGTTCGGCCTGGGCCACTCGGCGCTCGGCGAGACGGAGCTGCGGAACGGCGGCCGGCGCGTGCTGGCGGCCGAGGCCGTCATGTTCCCGGTGGCCTTCTCGGCCGGGACGATCCAGGGCCGCACCCTGCGCGCCGACGACATCGCCGGCATCTCGGACACGTATCCGTCGGCCAGCTATCGCCGCGACCGAGGCAGTCTCAGCGGCCGCGTGACCCGGAACGCGCAAGGTGTGCTCGGCGCTCACGTGGTCGCGTTCAATCTGCAGACGGGAAAACTGGTGGGCGGGTTCTCGCTGAACGAGGACGGCCGCTTCGTCATCGGCGGGCTCGAGCCAGGCCCTCATGCGTTACGGGTGGAGCCGCTGGACGACGGGGACGTCGAGAGCTTCTTCGACCTGACACTGAACATCGACGCGGACTTCCGCGCGAAGTTCCACGACCGCATCATCGTCGTCCCGCGCGGCGGAGGCACCGACAACGTGGAGATCACGGTGGAGCCCAAGTGAGGCCACTGTCAACACTGGCCACGGTTCAACACGGCTTGCCCGCCGACCTGTCCGCCGAAGCCTTGGCGGAGGTGGAAGCCTTGGCGAAGGCGGGTTCAACACTGTTTAAAACCAGTGTTCTCGGGATACTGGTGGCGACGCTGCTGTTTGGCGGCACGTCCGACGCGGTGGCGCAGGTTTACGTGGGCAGCGGTGGCCCGCGGCGCGGCGCGGTCGAGATCAGCGGTGGCGGGATGTGGAACGCGGGGCAGGACCTGGCGTCGCGCGACGCCGTGTTGACGGGCAATCCGGGCGCCGGATTGGGTACCGTCGATCTGTTCCGCAGTGAACCCTCCCTCGATCCGGTGATCGGGGCCCAGGCGCTGGTGGGTGTGTATGTCACGCGCGCGCTCGCCATCGAGGGAGGCGTGCAGTTCTCGCGCCCCACGCTGTCGGTGCGGCTCGGCGACGACTTCGAGGACGCGCCGGACGTCACGGCGACGACCGACATCACCCAGTACCTGTTCACCGGCTCGGTGCTGTACCACATTGGCCGGCCGGGGCGGGTCGCGCCCTTCATGGCCGCGGGCGCGGGCCATCTGCGTGACGTCCACTTCGGCAACGAGCTGGTCGAGACCGGCACCGAGTACCACGGCAAGTTGGGGGTCAAAATCTGGACGGGCGAGGGGCGCCGGCGCTTCGGCATCCGGGCCGAGGGGGGCCTGTCGGTGCGGAACGGCGGATTCAACTTCGACGAGGACCGCCGCGTCGTCCCGACCGCCGCCGTCTCACTCGCATACCTGTTTTAGCGGCTCGTCGGCAAGATCGTAGTAGGCGATCGTTCGCCCCGCCCAGTCGGCGCCCGACTGGCCATTGAGGCCGACGGCGATCCCATCGTGCCACTCGAGCCGGCAGCGATGCAGGTGGCCGCAGAGCACGAGCCGGACGCGCGCGGCGGAGGCGGCGGCCCAGAATCGGTCCCGCTGGTCGGGGGGAACGGCCGTCGGCACCCGCACTTCGCGCAGGATCCGATGCAGCCGCGCGTCCGGCACCCACCGGTGCTCAGGACCGTCGAGCGGGTAATGGTGCACGAGCAGCACCAGTGGAGTGGTCCCCGTCAGAGCGCTCAACCACGCCAGTTCGTGCTCGTGCGCGCCGCCGATCGCGTGTCTCACGATGATGGCGCCGCGCGCGAACTGCAGCGGCCGCCACGGAACCGGCACCGTATCGAGCACGGCGATCCGGATGCCTGAAGGCAAGGTCTTCAGGAAGGGGGACGCGGCCGCCACGCCCGGCGCGCGGCGCTCGATCGCCGCGTAGAAGCGCCTGCGCCGCTTCCTCACGACCGGGGGCGGATCCCAGAAGCGAACGGCCAGCCGCCACAGGTCGGCTGAGCGGCGGGGATGGCCGCCGCTCGACGCCAGGTCGTGATTGCCGTGCAGGAGGGTCAGCCTCGAGCCGTCGAGCAGGTGATGCGCGCCGAGTACGTCGAGCGCGCGTTCGAGGAGCGCAGGGTCCCAGCGGTCGAGCAGGTCCCCGGTGATGACCACGTGCTCCAGCTTCCGGGCCACGATCCGGTCCAGCTGGCGGTCGAACGCGGCGACATCGCTGTCGTCGCGGAGGTGAAGATCGGACAGATGCCCCAACACGGATTTCACGGATATCACGGAACTCACTGACGCGGCGTTCAATCGCGACGTCTGTGGCCCATGATGCGTGCGCCGCTCATCGCTCGCTGTCTCCGTCGTCACCCTCGCGCCGCGTGGCGTCGGGGTCGCCGCTGCTGTCGCGGCTCGTGCCGCGCGCCGGAATCTCCTCCTGGTTGCCGATCTCCTCGGCGAGCGGACGATTCGTGATGCCGCCGGAGTCACCGGCATCCTCCGCGTCGTACAGCTCTTCGGGGTTCTCGTCGCGGTCCGCGTCCCGGACAGTGTTTTCCTCGGAACTCCAGCGTTCTCCCTCCGCCTTGTCCGTGTTCGCGCTCTGATTCGGACGATCCTGATCTGCCATGCCCACCTCCACAGTCCGCGTTCGCAAGGCGCGTACCGTGCGTTACCGTTCAGACGGCGCAAGCGTTGGCAGCCCATAAAGGGCTGCGCTACACGTTGGATGTCCCGGTCGTCCTTGAATACACGGGCATACTGGGAAATGATCTAAGGATGGCCTCCATCAATTCCTTCAATACGCGCACACGCCTCACCGCCGGCGGCACGACCGTGGACCTGTTCAGCCTGGCGGCGCTCGAGCGTGCCGGGTTCCCCGAGATCGCCCGGCTTCCGTACTCGCTGAAGATCCTGCTCGAGAATCTGCTGCGGCGCGAGGACGGACGGTTCGTGGACGCCGAGGACATCCGCGCGCTGGCCCGCTGGGACGTCACCTCCGGGACCCAGAAGGAAATCGCGTTCACCCCCGCGCGCGTGCTGCTGCAGGACTTCACCGGCGTGCCCGCGGTCGTCGATCTTGCGGCGATGCGCGACGGTATCGTCAGACTCGGCGGGGATCCCTCGAAGGTCAACCCGCTCCAGCCGGTCGAGCTCGTCATCGACCACTCCGTTCAAGTGGACCACTACGCGGAGTCCAACGCCGCCGACCTGAACGCGGCCCTCGAGTTCACGCGCAACAAGGAGCGCTATACCTTCCTGCGCTGGGGGCAGGAGGCCTTCGACAATTTCCGCGTCGTCCCCCCCGACACCGGCATCGTCCACCAGGTCAATCTCGAGTATCTGGCGCGGGTGGTCTTCCAGGAGCAGACCGGCGGCGGTGTGCTCGCGTACCCCGACACGCTGGTCGGCACGGACTCCCACACGACGATGGTCAACGGGCTCGGTGTCGTCGGGTGGGGCGTCGGCGGCATCGAGGCGGAGGCCGCCATGCTTGGGCAGCCGATCTCGATGCTGATTCCCGAGGTCGTCGGGTTCCGCTTGAAAGACCGCCTGCCCGAAGGGGCCACGGCGACGGACCTGGTGCTGACGATCACCGAGCGCCTGCGCAAGTTCGGCGTCGTCGGGAAGTTCGTCGAGTTCTTCGGTCCCGGGCTCGCGTCGCTGACCATCGCGGATCGCGCGACGCTCGGCAACATGTCCCCTGAGTACGGGGCGACGATCGCGATCTGCCCGATCGACGAGATGACCCTCGACTACCTGCGGCTGACCGCACGCGAAGAATCGCACGTCGAACTGGTCGAAGCCTATGCGAAGGAGCAGGGGCTCTTCCGGATCGAGGGTGCGCCGGATCCGGTCTACACCACGACGCTGGAGCTCGACCTCTCGACCGTCGAACCGAGTCTGGCGGGGCCGAAGCGTCCGCAGGACCGCATCTCGCTGCGCAATTCGAAGATGCGGTTCGCCCAGGCGCTCGAAACGATGCTGGCCGAGCGCAAGCCCAAGGGAACACCGGCCGCACCGAAGCCCGGCGAGACGAGCTCGCCGGCCGAGAGCACCTCGGCCACCGCCGTCGCGCTCGAGCTGACACCTGGCATCGACGACCTCGATCACGGGTCGGTCGTCGTCGCGGCGATTACGAGCTGCACGAATACCTCGAATCCGAGCGTGATGATCGGCGCCGGGCTGCTCGCGCGCAACGCCGTCCAGCGCGGCCTGACGGTCAAGCCGTGGGTCAAGACGAGCCTCGCGCCCGGATCGCTGATCGTGACCGAGTACTACAAGGCGGCCGGTCTGCTCGAATATCTCGCGGAGCTCGGATTCAACATCGTCGGGTACGGCTGCACGACGTGTATCGGCAACAGCGGTCCGCTGCCGGAGTACGTGTCCGCCGTGGTGAAGGAAAAGAATCTCGTGGTTGCGTCCGTCCTGAGCGGCAACCGAAACTTCGAAGGGCGCATCCAGTCCCAGGTGCGCGCGAACTACCTCGCGTCGCCGCCGCTCGTCGTCGCGTATGCCATCGCGGGGAAGATGCAGATCGACATGACGTCGGAGCCGCTCGGGACCGGCTCTGACGGTACACCCGTCTATCTCAAGGATATCTGGCCGACCGAGCGCGAGATCCAGGAGACGATGCTCAAGGCCGTGAAGTCGGAGATGTTCCGGTCGAAGTACGCCGTCGTGTTCGATGGAGACGAGCGCTGGCGGACGCTGCCGGTGCCGACGGGCGACCGTTTCGCCTGGGACGAGGAGTCGACGTACATCCGGAATCCACCGTTCTTCGAAGGGCTGACGCTCGAGCCGACGCCGCCGTCCGACATCACGGGCGCACGCGTACTGGCGATGCTGGGCGACAGTGTGACGACCGACCACATCTCGCCGGCCGGTTCGATACCGGCCGACAGCCCCGCGGGGACGTATCTGATCTCGAAAGGCGTACCGCCCGGCGACTTCAACTCGTACGGGGCACGCCGCGGGAACCACGAAGTCATGATGCGCGGCACCTTCGCGAACATCCGGCTGCGCAATCAGCTCGCCCCAGGCACGGAAGGCGGCTGGACGACGCTGCTTCCCGACGACCAGGTCACCACCATCTATGACGCCTCGGTCGCCTACGGCGAGCGGGGTGTGCCGCTGATCGTGCTCGCCGGCGCGGAGTACGGCTCAGGGTCGTCGCGCGACTGGGCGGCGAAGGGCACGCTGCTGCTGGGTGTCAAGGCGGTGATCGCGGAGAGCTTCGAGCGGATTCACCGCAGCAATCTCGTGAACATGGGTATCCTGCCGCTCAGGTTCAAGGACGGGCACAACGCCGCCTCCCTCAAGCTGACGGGACGTGAGGTCTTCGACATCATCGGGATGGGGGCCACACTGGCGCCGGCGGCGGACGTCCGCGTGAGGGCGACCGCCCCTGACGGGACCGTCACGGAGTTCCTGGCCATCGCCAGAATCGACACACCCGAAGAGCTCGAGGCGTTCCGTCACGGCGGCATCCTGCGCTACGTGCTGCGCCAGCTGGTCAAAACGAAGCCAGGAGCCGGTGGAGCGTAAGAGGGCGTGCACAGCGCCTGCGGCCCGAGCGAGCGGCCGGAGGGAAGCGCCGCTTTTGGGCGCCCG
>JBBECO010000127.1:0-3954 GCA_040881785.1 Vicinamibacterales bacterium | reverse complement strand
CGTCGTCGTGCGCCGCCTGTCGAGCGCCGCGGCGAGATCCGCGAGGCGCGCGAACTCCGCGCGATAGCCGTCCGGATCCTTGCCGCGATGCGCGCGTGCCAGCGACAGCACCTGCTCCCATGTCGCGTCCCCGCGGAAATCAGACCGGCGGATCAGCAGGCCGAACTCCGCCACCGCCGCCGCGAAGCCCAGATTCGCGGTCATCCGCTGGCCGTGCTCGCGGACCGGGAACTCCAGCAGCTTGCTCGCATCACCGTCGGGAGCCTTGTAGCGCACCTTGATGTTCATCAGCTCGGTGGAGTTCGCCGCAATGGTGCGCGCGGGCGGATCCACGGGCTGCTGATATTTGAGGGGATCGACACCGCCGTCAGGAATCTCCTGACCTGCCGGCACGATCTCGTAGAGCGCGGTGACCGTATGGCCGGCGCCCATCTCTCCCGCATCCTTGCGGTCGTTGTTGAAGTCTTCTTTCCGCAGGATCCGGTTCTCGTAGCCGATCAGTCGATAGGCCGCCGCGAAGCGCGGGTTGAATTCGATCTGCAGCTTGACATCCTTCGCCACCGTGACGAGCGTCGAACCGGCCTCGGCGATCAGGACGCGCCGCGCCTCCTGGATCGAATCCAGGTACGAGTAGTTGCCGTTCCCCTTGTCGGCCAGCATCTCCATCGTCGAGTCCTTCAGATTGCTTTCGCCGACACCGAGCACCGACAGGAAGATCCCGCGCTCGCGCTTCGCCTCGATCATCCGCATCAGGTCCGCGTGGCTGGTCACGCCGACGTTGAAGTCGCCGTCGGTTGCCAGGATCACGCGGTTGACGCCCCCCTTCACGAAATTCTCGGTGGCGAGATCGTAGGCGAGCTGGATGCCGGAGGCGCCGTTGGTCGAACCGCCCGCACGCAGCTCTTCGATCGCGTGGTTGATGATCGCCTTCTTGTCGCCGGACGTCGGCTTCAGCGCCAATCCGCTGTTGCCGGAGTAGACGACGATCCCGACGCGGTCTTCGGGGCGCAGGGTGTCGACGAGCATCTGCATGGCCGTCTTGACGAGAGGCAGACGGTTGGGCGGCGCCATCGAACCCGAGACGTCGAGCAGGAAGGTGAGATTGCGCGGCGGTGTCTTGCCCGTGTCGATCGGCTTCGCGCGCAGGCCGACGAGCGCCAGCCTGTGCTTCGGGTTCCACGGACAGGCGGCGACCTCGGTCGTGATCGACACGGGCGCGTCACCGCGCGGCGCGGGATAGTCGTACTTGAAGTAGTTGATCAGTTCCTCGATGCGGACCGCATCTGGCGGCGGGATCCGGCCTTCGTTCAGGAACCGGCGGACGTTGGCGTACGACGCGGTGTCCACGTCCACCGAGAAGGTCGAGAGGGGATGATCGGTGACGGAGCGGAACCGGCTTTCGACGATCTCCGCGTACGAAGCGGTGTCGCGCTGGACCTCCATCATGTACCGGGGCGGGTAATAGCCACCGCCGCGCCCGCCGCCCTGCCCCGTGCCTACACTCTTGGCGGCGGCGCTGCCCGGCGGCGGTGGGGCGTTGGGAAGACCTCCTACAACCCCGCCCAGGACCCCACCGGGAACCCCGCCGATCCGGGTCGCTTGCGTGTCGACAACCTCCATACCCGCCGTCACGGTCACGACCTCTGATGCCACGCCGACCTTCAGCACGACGCGCAGCGGCGCCGGGTCGGACTCACCCACCTTCAGGACGACTTCCGTCGTCACGAAGCCGGCGAGAGCCAGCCTGACCCGAACGTCCCCGGCCTGCACGTTGGCGAACGTCCAGGCGCCCGTAGCGTCGCTGGTCGTCCGTTGCAGGACTCGTTCTCCCTGCCGAAGCTCGACGGTGACCCCCGGCAACGCGCCACCGGCAGGATCAAGGACCGTTCCGGAGATGGTGCGGCCCTGCGCCGGGACCGTCCGCTCGGAGCGCAGCCCCACGGGACCGGCCACAAACAGGCCCACAAACAGGACCAACGCCGTCAGAACGCGCATGGAAGGCTTCCTTTCAGAGCAGGAGGCGGGCAGTCCGTCCCCGCTCTGATGTCTTTAGACCCCTCCGGTCGCATTTTGGACGCCTGGTATGCCCCGCTACTTCAAGCCTTCAGCCCTCAGAATTGGAGAGACTCTCAGTCGGGCATCGTGACGACATACAGACGGCCAGCCGGCTCGCTCGCGGTCAGTTCTATCGTGGCTCCGGCATCGCGCAGGGCGTCGAGCAGCCACCCGGATCCGGCTTCATAGACACGGAACTCCGTGTACCTGCTGATGAACGTCTCATAGTCGACAACCGGTACCGCAGCGCGGCGAGCCACGGCCTGGTAACCGCGGTCGATCGTGTCGGAGCCGGTCCACCGGAGGGCTCGCTCTGGGTTCGCGAGATACGACAACTTGGGCTTCAACGCCGGCGGCGTGTAGTACCACAACTGCAAGAACTGAAGACTGCTGGAAACGACTGTCGGACCTGGCCGCCGCAGACTGTCGATCAGCAACGGTCGCGAGACGGCCGGGTCGATGAACGGAACGCGCGCGGGGTACCAGGCCCGCACCGCCGACGTCACGGCACCGATCGTCAGCACCGCCAGCAGGAGGCACTGCGCGATCGGCGTGCGGTTGTTGCGGCGGTGGATGGCGACCGGCACGGCGATGCCGAACGCGATGGCGCCGCTCAGGATGTACCGGGGCGGGAGTCCCCCGGTGGTGACGCGTCCGAGGACGAAGCCCAGGAGCGGGATCGTGAGCGCCACGCCGATCGCGACCCGTTCATGGAACGGCAGGTGAGGTGCCGACGCGGCGCGTGTCGATCCCGGCAGCCACGCGATGACGAGCGCCACGGCAATGCCTGCGAGCACGAAGGGCGCGTCGAGCATCGGCTGAATGAGAAACTGATACAGCTCGATCACCGGCGGCCCGCTCGTCGCCGCGGTCCAGAACGTTGCGCGTTGCGCGGAGGCCACGCGCATGAGCGGCCACAGCGGGACGGCCGACAGCAGCGCCGTGCCAACCGCCGCCAGGATTGGGAGATCCGGACGGCCGCGGCGGAAGAACCGCGCGAGCTCACCCCCCGCAACCGGCGCAAACGCGAGCACACCGTAGTAGTGATTCCAGATCGACGCTGCAAGCGTGACCGCGAGCAGGGGGATGTACAGGCGCCGTCTTCGGCCCGCCGACGCCTCCATCCAGAGGAACAGCACACTGGCGAACAGGCCGATCATCACGCCATAGGCGCGTGCCTCGGCGGCAAACCGCGGCGCGGCGGTGAACAGCAGGAGCAGGGCGCCGGAGACCGCGCCGCACGATCCGACACGCCGGCGGAGCAACAGGAACACGGCGACGACACTCAGATAGAAGCCGCACAGGGCGGGAAGCCGGGTGGAAACCGGTCCCACGCCGGCAATCTCGTGCGCGATGCGCGTCAACCACACCGACAAGGGCGGTGACAGGTCGGCGCCATCCAGCGCCGCCGCCCACATGGCGCCCCAGGACGGTAGTCGCGAGATGAGAATGGTGACGATCTCGTCGTGCCAGAACGGCTTGGCCAGGGCGTGCGGCAAGGTCACCGCCACGTAGATCGCCAGCAGACAGAGGACTACGATGACGGGGTGCCGATCCAGCACCCGCGCTGGAGAGAACGCCGCGGTGCTGACGTCGAACGGCCCCCCGCGGGTGCGCACGATACACGTCCAATTCTTCGGGTCTTTGCGCGATCCAGCTGGACGTCCAGTTCCTCAGCTTCTTTCGCGCGGTTCCATGAGCGCCTGCGGCCGGGTCCGCCTGGGACTGTCCACAGACAGACCTCACGATAGCGCAAACACCGCCGGAACACGCACGGGGAGGCTTGCTCTCAGAGCGCGAGGGGACAGACCGTCGCCGTGCTCATGTCTCCACTCGCGCGGGGAACGTGCACGCCCGCCCGTCGATCGGTGGTCGGCCGTCGGGAGTCGATGGATCGAT
>JBBECO010000126.1:0-25749 GCA_040881785.1 Vicinamibacterales bacterium | reverse complement strand
TGAGCGCCCCCAGGGGCCTGCGCGGTATGATCCGCCCGCGCGCCGCGGTCGCGGCCGCGCGCGCGGCCGCGCGGCACGGCGTGCCGTTCACCGTCAGCTCGATGTCCACCTGCGCGCTCGAGGAGATCGCGCGCGACGCCAGTCCCCCGCTCTGGTTCCAGATGTACATCTGGCGCGATCGCGGCCTCACGCGAGAGTTCGCCGCGCGCGCCAGCGCCGCCGGCTGTCAGGCGCTGTGCCTCACCCTGGACGTCCAGGTGCTGGCGACACGCGACCGCGACCACCACAATGGATTCTTCACCGTCCCCTCGCGCGTGACGGCCCGGTCCGTCATGGAGGGACTGCTCAGCCCCAGGTGGCTCGCGACCCTCGCGCGCGGCCCCTACCCGACGTTCGGCAACTTCAAGGGGGTGCCGGGCGCCGGCACGACCCCGCAGTCGCTCGGCGCCTTCGCGACCGATCAACTGGATCCGTCCGTCACCTGGGCAGACCTGGAGTGGTTCCGCTCCGTCTGGGACGGTCCACTCGTCCTGAAAGGCATCCTCAGCGCAGACGATGCACGGCGGGCCGTCGCGCATGGCGCGGATGCCGTGGTCGTGTCGAATCACGGCGGACGGCAGCTCGATGGCGCCGCAGGTGCGATCGAGGCGCTACCGGCCGTCGTCGATGCGGTCGGGGGCCTGGCGGATGTGATCCTGGACGGCGGGATCCGCCGCGGGCGCGACATCGTGATCGCCCGCGCGCTCGGCGCGACGGCGTGCATGGCGGGCCGTCCGTTCGTCTACGGCGTCGGGGCGTACGGCGAGCGCGGCGTGGATCTCGCGCTCGGGATCCTGCGCGACGAGGTGGACCGCACGCTCGCGCTGCTCGGTCTGAGCAGCATGGACGCGGTCAACGAGTCATGTCTTCTCCGCCCGGCGGCTCAGAGCAGGCCGGCGGGCGCGACCTTGGGCGCCGGCGCGTAGAAGAGCGTGCCTGGTGGCTTCCGCCTTCAGGCGGAAGGATCGCGGCGATCGTCCGCGCTCCGCCGGTGACAGAGCGGCCGCGTCGTATCAGTGGTCGCGGCCGCTGCGGCGCGCACAGCCTCACAACAGATATGTTGCATAATACAACTAATTTGTTGTATCCTTCGTTCGGATGACGAGCGCCGAGTTCAAACGCTGGCTCCAGAAACACGGCTGCACGTTCGAACCCGGCAAAGGTGGACATCTGATCGTACGGCTCGGCGACAAGATGTCGGTTCTGCCGATGCACGGCAAGCAGAAGGAGTTGGGCACCGGACTCGTGAACGCCATCAAGAAGGACCTGGGGCTGAAGTAGCCAGGGCCGAGCGAAGGAGACATCGATGTGGGCCTATCCACTTACAGTCGAACCTGACGATAACGGCACCTTCCTGGTGTCGTTTGCGGATGTTCCAGAAGCCCACACGTTCGCGGACGACGAGGATGAGATCGCCGCGCGTGCCACAGACTGTGTATTGACGGCACTCGAAGGATACATGAAGGACCGTCGCCCGATTCCGCCGCCGTCCCGCGAGCTTCCAGGACGAGCCGTGCGGCTACCGCCGCTGGCGGTCGCAAAAATTGAGCTGTATGAAGCGATGCGGAATGCCGGGGTCCGCAAGGCAGAATTGGCGCGTCGGCTGCGGTGGCACATGCCCCAGGTCGACCGGTTGCTGAGTCTCCGCCACGGTTCTCGCCTCGAGCATCTTGAATCCGCGTTGGCAGCGTTGGATCACCGCCTCGAGATGCGCGTCGTGCGGGGGGCCGACCGGCGCGCCGATGTACCGGTTCCCAGGCGGCGTCGCACAGCCGTTCGCCGGCCAACGGCGAGCGTGGCCGGAAGAAGGAAGCCCGCGAGGACACGATAAGCCGCCCTCCTCTTGATTTCCTGCCGACGACGATGGCATCGTCGTCGTCGCGCGGCCGTCGCCGCGCCGATGCACATCGCGGCTGGAGGGGCCATGGGTCTGTTCGACACGGTCGTAGTCCTCGACGAAGTCCTGCGCTGCCCGCACGGTCATCGCGTAGGGGACTTCCAGACCAAGAGCTTCGAAGACCCCTCGATGGACGTGTATCTGTGTGACGGCCCGCGGGTGCACCGTGTCGCGCGCGGCCGGTATGCCGAGGACGGCGGCGGTGTCGCGGAGCACTGGCGGCTCGACGGCGACGCCGCGGTGTTCCAGCGCCGTCATGCGCTGGAGTCGGTCGTCCCGCCGCGCGAGCTGGTGTTCTACACGTCCTGCGAGGCGTGCCCTCCGGTGCTCGTCCGGTGCGACCGGCTGCACGCGTGGGGCGACCTCGTCGACGGACGGCCGCTCTGGGTCGAGTTCCGCGCCACCTTCGGCGACACGCGGCGCATCGAGCGCACGTCAGGCACGCGCGACGACCTCGCGGCCGAGCTCCGTGGCGAAGGGCTCCGCGTGCTGCGCGACGACGAACCGCTGGCCATCGCACACGCCGAGGTCCGTGCCGCGCGCGAGCGGCCGCCGCGCCGAGGCCGCCACTGAGATCACGGCGTCCGCCCGCACAACAACGGGAAGGGCGAGGCCCAGCGCCTGTCGCGCGAGAGGATGTGGGAGGACAACAGCAACGGGACCCTCCGGCAGAAGCCGATGGTGCGCCGCTATGGCACGTGCCGCCGCCTCTGAAGCGCGGCCACGTCGGCGAGATCCTTCGGGCGAGCGGCCGCCCGCTTGTTGCGAATTAGGGCGTCCAGGCCCATATACCGTACCGGAACCGTCCCATAAACGCTGGCGACATGTTCCTCGAGGGCCTCGTCGAACGTCACACCGCTGATTCGGGTCAGGACGTGGATCTGATTCGGGGGCCGCCCGAGCTCCAACGTTCGCCCCCGGGCGAGCCAGGCGTCGACATCAAGCTGCTTCGCAGGAGCGCCGAAGCCGAACGCGTCGAGCGCGGCGATCAGCCGCTCGGCGTTCTCCCGTGTGGCCCTGATGAACGTGTCGAAGTCCTGGCTGTAGCGCGGCACACCGTGAACCGCCACGGCCTCGCTGCCGACGATCACGAAGTCCACCTGGTGGCGATTCAAGCAGGCGCAGAACGCCTCGAAATCGGGTTCGGCCTCACGCCCGCTGCCTTCAGTCGGTGAGTTCGGCAAGGTCGATCACGCGGAAGCACGAGCGATCCAGCCGCGGCAGCCGGCCCTGGACACGCCACCGGCAACGCCTCGCGCCGGCCAGCCGGGCGGCGATGGGTTGGCTCAGCCAGTAGTCCAGCCACCGCTCGTCGTGCCCGGCGGCATGCTCGTCCCAATCGACGACCCGGAAAGCGGTGCGGTCGAGCGCTGGACCCCTTGTAGCCACGCTCCGATTGTAGCGGACCCGCGCAGTACGACACCAGCCCCGGCGTCATGCGGGGATGACGGGCGATCACCTTGAGGTAGAACGCCTCACCGGAGATCGGCACGCGCGTCGTGAACCAGACCAAGCGCTTCGGAGACCCCTCGATGGACGTGTATCTGTGTGACGGCCCGCGGGTGCATCGTGTCGCGCGCGGCCCGTATGCCGAGGACGGCGGCGGTGTCGCGGAGCACTGGCGGCTCGACGGCGACGCCGCGCCGAGGCTCCGTGGCGAAGGGCTCCGCGTTCTGCGCGACGACGAACCGCTGGCCATCGCACACGCCGAGGTCCGTGCCGCGCGCGAGCGGCCGCCGCGCCGAGGCCGCCACTGAGATCACGGCGTCCGCCCGCACAACAACGGGAATGGCGAGTGGACCGGCCTCAGAGCAGGCCGGCGGGCGCGACCTTGGGCGCCGGCGCGTAGAGCTTCGAGGAGCGCTGCAGCGTCCGGCGCAGGATCCAGGCGGCTGCGGCGAGGGCGCCCAGCCCCACCGGCAGCAGGAGCGTCTCGGCCCACGTTTCCGACAGCAGACGCAGCGGGAGCACGAGGACCAGACCGAAGACAAGCATCATCGCGCCGTACACGCCCAGGTACGCGATGCTGATCGGGTGTTGCTGCCATCGCACTTGCACCGCGTAGATGAGCGCGTCCGCGCCCACCGCGAGCACAAAGAGCTCCGGACGCAATGTGGCCGGCAGAGACCGGGTCACGCTGACGTGCAGGATCAGCAGCGCCGCCCAGATCGTCAGCCAGCCGCGCCCTCTCCGCACGAGGAGCAGGCGAACCAGGCCCGCCGTCGTCATGGGCAGCACACGCAGCTGCCGCCACGGAGACGAGCCCCCGGGATCCCTGCCAGGCGCGAATGCGTTGAGCATCACGGAGCCGTAGATCACAAGAGAGAAGATGGCGGCCGTGGGGTCACCTGGCGCGAACGGCATCAGCCTCCAGGCGCGCAGAGTCTCGGCGAGCCCGGGCTGCGGATCGATGAACGTGCCGAGCACAGCCAGCACCACAATCATCGTGAAAACGCCGCCCGCGGTCACGAGGGTCTCGTGGACGAGCATCAGGCGGGAGCCGGTCAATCCGGCGAGCAGCGCACCATAGTGGGCGATGGTGATCCGTTGAGAACGCGTCTCGACACGGCGACTGAACACGCGGCTGCCCGGGGGCGGCACGTGGAAGAACGCGGCGAGGGCCACGCCTAGCCCGGCGACGAGCAGCGAAGCGGCAGGGCCCGTCAGCTGTTCCCATTCGATCGGCAGATACGATTGGAGCAGAAAACCCCAGAGGACGCCCCCGGCAAACGTCACGACCGCGAGCGTGATGCCGATGGCCGATACCGCGCGACCGATCGGACCGCGCGAACCGGTGCCGGCGCGCAGGAGCAGCAGCCCGCCGAGCAACGTGCCCGCGTATGCAACATCGATCAGCAAGGAAATGACGGCCTGGGACGCTCCCAGCGGTCCCCCACTCGAGGACACGGCCGCGGCTGCGATGCCGGCGAGTTTGGCGAGAAGCGTTACTCCGCCGGCCGATACGGTGCCGACAAACCACGTGGCTCTCCAGATCTCCCTTCGCGGCAAGGGGAGTAGCACAATTTCCTTCGGAGAAATTTGCGTGAGGGCGATGAGCGGCCCGAGCACGAAGGTGGCCGCCATCGACAGCGCAAAGAAGAAGCCGGGACCAAGGGAAGACAAACCGGCCGTTGCCCAGAAGAGTGCGAGGAGGCCGCACGTCCCGGCATACACCGTCCACAGCCGGCGGAAGAGATCCAGAACCAGGTGGCGCAGCATGTCAGCGGCTCCCGAGCGCCACGAACAGTTCCTCGAGCGAGACCGGCACGTCGGAGATGTGACTGGCGCCGCGCTGCTCCAGAAGTTCGAGCGACACCTGCCGGCTGTCCACCAGCACGCGCCACCGCTCATCCTCCTGGCGCTGCACAAAGACACCGGGCGCGTCGGTGAAGTCCAGCGGACGATGCGTGACGAAGTCCACCATCCGGTAGGCGGCCGTCACGGTGTCGGTGGGCCCTTCGAACAGCATCCGGCCGTCCTTGATCATCCCGACATGATCGGCAAAGCGCTCGAGATCCGAGATCGCGTGCGACGAGATGAAGACCGTCCGGTCCCCCTCCCCCACCGCCGAGAGCAGCTCCGCGAAGACCTGCTGCTTCGCGATCGCGTCCAGCCCCACGGTCGGCTCGTCGAGCAGCAGCAGCGTCGGGCGCCACGAGAGTGCGAGCACGAGTGAGAGCTTGATGCGCGCACCAAACGACAACTGCGCGATCTTCTCGTCCCGCCCGAGATGAAACGTCGTCAACAGCCGCTCGCAGTACTGATCGTCCCAGGACGGATAGAAGCCCTTGACGAACTGGATGGCGCGAGAGACACGGCCCCACCGCTGGTAGTCGAGGTCCGGGCTGACATAGCCCACCTGCTGGTGGACCTTCAGCTCGTCGGCCAGGTGATCGAGCCCGAGCACGCGGATCGAACCGGCGTCCTTCCCGCCCATCCCGAGGATCAGATCGATCGTCGTCGTCTTGCCGGCGCCATTGGGGCCGACGAAGCCATAGATCGCACCGCGGGGGACGGTGACGTCCAGCGGACCGAGGCGGAACCGCTGGAACGACTTCTCCAGGCCGCGAATTTCAAGCGCGTGCGGCGACATGTCGTGCTCCTTGTTTCTTTATCAGTGACTGCACCAGTTGCAGGAGGTCTTTCGGCGTCATGCCGGCCTCGATGGCTTCGCGAACGGCTTCCTCGAGGAGGTTGCGTGCACGCAACTGCTGCAGCTCGCGGCCTCGATCGGCGCCCGTATCGGCGACGAAGGTGCCGAGTCCCTGGCGGCGATAGATCATCCCCTCCCGCTCCAGCTCCTCGTACGCACGTTTCACGGTGATGACGCTGACGAGCAGATCCTCCGCCAGGCCGCGGAACGAGGGCAGCGCCGTGCCGGGGCACAGGCGTCCTTCGGCGATCTCGCGCCTCAAGCCGTCCACGATCTGCTGGTAGAGCGTGCCGGGAGCCGCGGCGGAGATCTGCGGCAGGAGCAGCTTCTTCGGCATCACAGGTTACTGTATATATTGAATATATACAGTATGTCAAGTCTTCTTCTGCCCCACGCCCCGCATTCCCAGAGGGTGCGGACAGGTCGCCCACGCCGGATATCCGTCACGGGCTGCCGGGTTTCCGCTGGCAACCAGCGCGAACCGCCCGTCCCTCGGCGTGGACAGACTCGACCGGCGGGCCGCGAATTTGCAGCCGGCTCGGCATGTCCCTCAAGACGTTCGGCTCGCTGGCCGGCTGCCTGCTGCTGGCCTCCACGGTCCTCTTCGGCGCCGACTGGCCGCAGTTCCGCGGCCCGGCCCGCGACGGGATCTCGAAGGAAACCGGGCTGCTCCGGACGTGGCCCGCCGGCGGACCGAAGGTCCGCTGGAGCGTGCCGGTCGGCCAGGGCTACGCCGGCGCCGCCATCGTCGCCGGCCGCGTCTATCACCACGACTACAACGAGAAGACGAACGAGTGGAGCGTCAACGCGCGGTCGCTGGCCGACGGCAAGGCACTCTGGCAGTACAAGGAGACGAAGCCGATCCGGCCCAACCACGCGATCACGCGGACGGTGCCGGCCGTGGACGGGCGCCACGTCTTCTCGCTCGATCCGAAGCTGGGGCTGCACGCGCTCGACGCGAAGACCGGCGCCAGGCTCTGGCAGAAGAACCTCGTCGCCGAGTACAAGGCCATGATCCCCCCCTGGTACAACGGCCAGAACCCGCTGCTCGAGCCCGATCGCATCATCATCGCCACCGGCGGCGCCGCCATCCTCGTGGCCCTCGACAAGGCCACGGGGAAGGAGATCTGGCGCACGCCCAACCCGAAGAAGTACGTGCTCACGCACGCGTCGGTCATGCCCGCGACGCTCGGCGGCGTCAGGCAGTACGTCTTCGGCACGCTGAACGGCCCGGTCGGCGTGTCGGCCGAGACGGGCGAGCTGCTCTGGGAGTTCCCGCGCCGCTTCAACGTGGCGGTCGCGCCGTCGGTGCTGCCGATCGACAACGAGCGGGTGTTCATGACGGCCAGCTACGACGCCGGGAGCGTCATGGTGCGCGTCCGCAAAGAGGGCCGCACCTTCCGCGCCGAGGCCGAGTGGGACATGGCACACAACGAGTGGAACTCGGAGGTGCACACGCCGATCCTCGCGCAAGGGCACCTGTTCGCGGTCGGCAAGAAGAAGCGCGGGCTGTTCACGTGCCTCTCGCTCGACGGCAAGGAGGTCTGGTCGAGCGACGGCCAGGCGGCCTTCGAGCTGGGGAGCTTCCTGCTGGCCGACGGCCGGTTCTTCGTGCTCGAGGGGCGCACCGGCATTCTCCGGATGATCGACGCGAACACGAAGGGCTACAAGGAGCTGGCGAGCGCGCAGGTCCTCAGCGGCCCGGACGTCTGGGCGCCGATGGCGCTCTCGGACGGCACGCTCGTCATCCGCGACCTGACGAAGATGATCGCGCTCGACCTGCGGGGCAAATGACGATGCGCTACCGTCATACGGGCACCCTGGCGGGCCGCGGCAGCGGCGACGCGCATTTCCGCGAGGGCCTGCGCGCCCTCGCGTTCGATGCCCGCGGACGGCTGCATGCGGCGGGCGACGCCGAAGTGAAGGTCTTCGCCGCGAGCGGCGCGCTCGAGCATCGATGGCCGGCCGCGGGTCCGGTCCACGCCGTCGGGATCGCGCCCGACGGCCGCGTGTTCGCGGGCGGGCCGGGGCAGATCGAGATCTTCGACGGGGACGGCGTGCCGCTCGCCGCCTGGCGCGATCCCGAGCGCCTGGGCCTCGTCTCGGCGATCGGATTCTCGAACGGCGACGTGCTGGCAGCCGACAGCCGGGGCCGCGCCATCCGCCGGTTCGAGGCCGGCGGGCGGTTCCTGAACGACATCGGCCTCCAGAACCCCAGACAGGACTTTCGCATCCCGAACGGCGTGCTCGACTTCGACGTCGACGCCGAGGGCATCATCCACGCAGCCAACCCCGGGAAGCACCGCGTCGAGCGGTACACGCCGGACGGCCGGCTGCTCGGGCACTTCGGCCGGTTCGGCGGTCCCGATCCCGCCGGCTTCTCGGGCTGCTGCAATCCGACGAACGTGACGCTCGGCCGGGGCCTCGTCTACGTCACCGAGAAGGCGCCCCCGCGCGTGAAGGTCTACGCCATGGACGGCGGGCTCGACTCGATCGTGGCGACCGGCAGCTTCGACCCGGGCTGCAAGAACATGGACGTCGCGGTCGATGCCCGGGGCACCGTCTACGTGGCCGATACGGTGCGGCTCTCGATCGAGATCTTCGAACCGGAGGGGGCGGCATGAGCGACGGCATCAGCAGGCGGGATGCGCTCGGCAAGGTCGCGCGCGGCGCGGCGCTCGTCGCGCTCGGGAGTACGGCCGGGTTCCTCGTCCGGAAGGCAGACGGGCAGGTCGTCTGGCAGGTCGATGCGAACCAGTGCGTGAACAGCCGTCTGGGCGAGTCGGGCACGCCGGTCTGCAATCGCTGCACGACCGAGTGCGTGGTCTCGCATTCGGCCGTGCGCGCGGTGAACCACTTCGAGAAGTGCGGCCGCTGTTACATCTGCCCGGCCTACTACAACATCAGGAGCGCGGTGGACGAGCGCGGCCTGCCGAGCGAGAAGCTCTGCCCGCGCGACGCCATCGCGCGGACGCCGATCGGCTGGGTCGATCCCGACGACCCGGCCAACAACTTCTACGAGTACACGATCGACGAGGTGAAGTGCGACGGCTGCGGCCTCTGCGCCAAGGGCTGCATGGAGCCGCTGGGGCTGGGGTCGATCGTGCTGAAGGTCCGCTACGACCTGTGCGTCGACTGCAACCGCTGCGCGATTGCCCGCACGTGCCCGACCGGGGCGGTGGTCCAGCAGCTGGCCGCCGACGCGCTGTCGATCGACTGGCCCGTGCACCCGCGGTCATGATCCTCCGCCCCGCGCACGCCGTGCTGGCCGCGGGGATCCTCGTCCTCGTCCTGTGGCCTCAGGCCCTGGCGGCCCAGGGGGTGCAGTACGAGCGGCCCGTGGAGGTCGCGCCGCAGCAGGAGTCGATCGGCGGCGGCTACGTCACGCCGCCGGTCCAGAAGCCGCGGCCGCGCGCGTACTGGCTCGAGATCGCGGACGTCGTCCTCCTCGCCGGGGCGCTGAGCCTGGCCGTCTGGTTCGTCGTCGCGCGCCGCAGCCGGGTGCTGGCCCTCTCGCTGTCGGTCGGCGCGCTGGCCTACTTCGGCTTCTACCGGGAGGGTTGTATCTGCCCGATCGGGGCGATCCAGAACGTGGCGGTCGCGCTCACGGACCCGGGCTACTCGATCCCGATCGTCGTGACCGCGGTCTTCTTCCTGCCGCTGGTCTTCGCGCTCTTCGTCGGCCGCGCGTTCTGCGGCGGCGTCTGCCCCCTTGGAGCGATCCAGGAGCTCGTCCTGCTGAAGCCCGTGCAGGTCCCGCGGCGGCTCGACTGGTGGCTGGGGCTGCTCAAGTACGTCTACCTCGGCCTGGCGATCCTCATCGCGGTGCAGCCGGCCGTCGCGCGCGACTTCGTCATCTGTCGATTCGACCCGTTCGTCGGCTTCTTCCGCCGCGACGGGTTCGCGCACATGATGGCCATCGGCGCCGGCTTCCTCGTGCTCGGCACGGTCGTCGGCCGGCCGTACTGCCGGTACCTGTGTCCCTACGGCGCCCTGCTGGCGTGGTGCTCGCGCCTGGCCGGCCGCGGCGTCTCGATCACCCCCGATCGGGAGCTCGACTGCGGATTGTGCGCCGACGCCTGCCCGTACGGCGCCATCGAGCAGAACCGAGCCGTCGGAAAGGACTGCCTCTACTGCGCTCGCTGCTACGCGTCGTGTCCGTGCGAGACGCGCGTCGAGGTCCGCGTATGACGCCCCGGCGCCGGCTCGCCCGCGGGGCGGCGCTCGCCTCCGGTGTCGTCATCGTGCTGAGCGGCGTCGTCCTGACGGCCGATTACGCGTCTGCCCGCGTCCGCGCCGGCCGCGACACCGCCCGCCTCGAGGCGCTCCAGATCGACGCGAGGAACGACCCGGAGGCCGCCCGGCTGCTGGAGGCCGAACACGATCGGATCACCCGCGCGAAGCTGGCGCGCAACGCGCGCACGAGCGTCCTCTCGGCCGTCCTGCTCGTCGCCTCGACGATGTTCATCGGCGCGGCCAAGTGGCAGGTCGCCCAGGGGCCACGCCGTCCGCCACCGCCGCCGCAACTGATCAAGGTCAGGGTCGCCCCCCGAGCCGCGCCGCCTCCGGTCGCCTCGTCGGCTGCCCCAACCGCCGTTGCTCCGGCGCCCGAAATCGACCTCGAGTTCGTGGACCGCCTGATCGCCCGCGAAGGCACCCATCGCGAGTCGGCCATCGCGATCCTGCAAGCCATCCAGGCGCATTACCGCTACCTGCCCGACGCGGCGCTCGCCCGGGTGTGCGAGCTCACGGAGGTGACGCCGGCACAGATCGCGGGCACGTCCTCGTTCTATGCCCGCTTCCGGCGCTCGCCGGTTGGGGAGCACGTCATCCGCGTCTGCCACGGCACGGCGTGCCACGTGTCCGGCGCGCGCCAGCTCACCGACGAGTTGCGCCGCCAGCTCCGGATCCCGGATGGCGCCGACACCGACACGGGCGGGCATTTCACCGTGGACGAGGTCGCCTGCGTCGGCTGCTGCAGCCTGGCGCCGGTCGTCATGGTTGACGAGCACACCACCGGCCGGCTGACACCCGACACCGTCTGCACCGCGCTGCACGTCGTCGCACAGCCGGCGGGAGGGCGATGACGGCCCATGTCGAGATCCGCGTCGGTCTCGGGACCTGCGGCGTCGCCGCCGGCGCCGAGGCGGTGCGCGAGGCACTGGCGGACGAGCTCCGCAGCGGCGGCGCGGCGGACGTGCTCAAGCCGGTCGGGTGCAACGGCATGTGCCACTGCTCGCCGATGGTGGAAGTGGTCGAGCCGGACGGCCGCACCGAGTTGTACGGCCATGTCACGCCGAACGCGGCCCGGCGGATTGCCCGCCGCCACATCCGTCCGCGGGGCCTCGCGGCGCAGGCCCGCGCGCGCGCCGGTGACGCGGCCCGCGCCGGCGACGAGCACGCACCGGAGCGGTTCCGGATCGATCGACGCACTGGCGCCGCCGCGGCCTTTCTCGGCCGCCAGCGGCGCATCGTGCTCGAGAACTGCGGCGAGATCGACCCCGGCCGCATCGACGAGTACTGCGCGCGCGGCGGCTACTCCGCGCTCGCCACCTGCCTCACCGGACTGACGCCGGAGGAGGTTGTCGCGGCCATGACGGCATCGGGTCTTCGCGGCCGCGGCGGCGCGGGGTTTCCCACGGGCCGGAAGTGGGCCCTGGCGCTGGCCCAGGCCTCGCCCGTGAAATACGTGATCTGCAACGGCGATGAGGGGGATCCGGGCGCCTTCATGGATCGCCTGGTCCTCGAGGCGGATCCGCACCGCGTGATCGAGGGTCTCGCCATCGCCGCGTACGCCGTCGGCGCGACGGAAGGGTTCGTGTACGTCCGCGCGGAGTATCCGCTGGCGGTGGAACGGATGCGCGCGGCCATTCAGCAGGCGGACGCGCGGGGGTTTCTGGGCGACCGCATCCTCGGGTCGGGATTCTCGCTGCGGCTCGCGGTGCGCGAGGGGGCCGGCGCGTTCGTATGCGGCGAGGAAACTGCGCTCATCCTGTCGCTCGAAGGGCAGCGGGGGATGCCGAAGCCGCGCCCGCCGTACCCGGTCGAGCGCGGCCTCCACGGCAGGCCCACGGTCATCAACAACGTCGAGACGCTGGCATGCGTCCCCTGGATCGTGCGCCACGGCGCCGACGCGTTCGCGGCCCTCGGCCACGGCGCGAGCAGAGGGACGAAGGTGTTCGCGCTGGCCGGCAAGATCCGGCGCGGCGGTCTCATCGAGGTGCCGATGGGGATCACGCTGCGCGAGATCGTCGAGGAGATCGCCGGCGGCGTGCACGAGGGCCGCACCTTCAAGGCCGTCCAGATCGGCGGCCCCTCAGGCGGCTGCCTGCCGGCGTCGCTCGCCGACACGCCCGTCGATTACGAAGCCCTCGCCGCCACCGGCGCCATCATGGGCTCCGGCGGCCTTGTCGTGCTCGACGATCGCGACTGCATGGTGGACATGGCGCGCTTCTTCCTGCGGTTCACGCAGGCCGAGTCGTGCGGCAAGTGCACCTTCTGCCGGATCGGCACCAAGCGCATGCTCGAGATCCTCGATCGGCTGTGCGAGGGGCGCGGGCGCCCGGACGATCTCGAGTCGCTCGCCTCGCTCGCCGACTACGTCGGCCGGGGCAGCCTGTGCGGCCTCGGCCAGACCGCGCCGAACCCGATCCTGACCACGCTGAAGTACTTCCGCGACGAATACGAGGCGCACCTCCACGGGAAGCGCTGCCCGGCGGGCCGGTGCGTCGCGCTCATCCGGTACCGTGTCCGCGAGAACTGCACGGGCTGCACGCTCTGCGCGCAGGTCTGCCCGGTGGGCGCCATCGTGCCGCGCCCGTACGAGCGGCACGAGGTGAACGACGATCTGTGCACGCGGTGCGACATGTGCCTCCAGGCCTGCAAGGACGCGGCGATCGAGATCGTGTAGGTGCGCATGATCGAGCTGACGATCGACGGACGGACGGTGCGCGTGGACGCCGGGACGACCGTCCTCCAGGCGGCGCGGGGGGCGGGGATCCGCATCCCGACGCTGTGCCACCTCGACGGGTTCGAGCCCGCCGCGTCCTGCTCGCTCTGCCTCGTGGAGGTGGATGGGCGGCGCACGCTGGCCTCGTCGTGCGCGCTGCCGGCGGCCGACGGCATGGTCGTCCGGACCGATACCGAGGACCTCGCGGCGGCACGGCGCATGGCCGTCGAGTTGCTGCTGTCGGACCACGCCGGCGAGTGCGTGGCCCCGTGTGCCGCCACGTGCCCCGCGCTGCTCGATATCCCCGGGTTCGTGCGCGAGATCGCCGCCGGCGATACGACGCGCTCGATGCAGATCGTCACCGAGCGGCTCGCGCTGCCAGGCGCACTCGGCCGGGTGTGCCCGCGCCTGTGCGAGGAACGCTGCCGCCGCAGCGATCACGACGAGGGGCTCGCCATCGGCGCGCTGCACCGGTATGTCGCCGATGAAGATGCCCGGCTGAGAGCCCCCCGCGTGCCGGCGGTGGCGCCCGACACCGGCCGGTCCGTCGCCATCGTCGGCGCCGGCCCCGCGGGGCTGGCCGCCGCCTACTTCTTGCTCCAGAAAGGCCATCGCTGCACGATCTTCGATGCCGCGCAGGCGCCCGGCGGCATGCTGCGCTACGGCATCCCGGCGTACCGGCTGCCCAAAGATGCGCTCGACGCCGAGATCGACGTGATTCGCCGGCTCGGCGCCCTCTTCCGGATGGGGGAGCGGTGGGGCGAGCACTTCACGCTCGACGGCCTGCGGAGCTGGTTCGACGCGGTGTTCCTGGCCATCGGCGCGCAGCGTGCGCAGTCGCTGCGATGCGAGGGGGAGGAGCTGGCGCTGTCGGGCCTCGAGTTCCTCGAGGCCATCGCGCAGGGCACCTCCCCGTCGGTCGGCGCGGACATCCTCGTGCTGGGCGGCGGCAACACGGCCGTGGACTGCGCCCGCTCGGCCATCAGGCTCGACGCGCAGCAGGTCACCATCGTGTACCGGCGGACGCGCGCCGAGATGCCGTGTCTGATGGACGAGGTCGAGGCGGCCGAGGCCGAGGGGGTTCGCGTCGAGCTCCTGGCGTCGCCGATCCGTATCGAGCGCGCCGGCGATCACCGGCTGGTCGTCACCTGCCAGCGGATGGAGCTCGGCGCGCCGGACGCGTCCGGGCGGCGCGAGCCGGTGCCGATCGCCGGCTCGGAGTTCGCCGTCGAGTGCGCGACCGTGATCGCGGCGGTCGGCCAGACCGTCGAGCGGTCGGTCGCCGAGGCCGAGGGGCTGCGCGTGAGCGGCTGGGGAATCGCGGCCGACGAGCGGACGCTCGCGACCAACCTGCCGGGCGTCTTCGCCGGCGGGGACGCCGTGCTCGGCGCCGACCTGGCCGTCCGTGCGGTCGCCGCCGGGCGCATGGCCGCCGTCTCGATCGATCAGCACCTCCGCGGCGACGAGCCGACCGGCGAGCCCCTCATGCCCGGCATCGCGCTGCGGCCGATCGACGATCTCGAGCGGGCCGCGATGTTCCGGGAGATCGAGCGGAGCCCGAGGGTGCCCGCGCCCGAGCTGCCGCCTGCCGGGCGGGCGTCCAGCTTCGACGAGGTGCATGCCGGCCTGTCGCCTGACGCCGCGCGCCGCGAGGCCCTGCGCTGCCTGACGTGCGGCTGTGCGAAGGCCGACTGCTGCGACCTGCGGCGCCTGGCGAATGAATTCGGCGCCGACCCTTACCGCTACCTCGGCGCGCGCCGCCGGTTCGCGCAGGACCGCACGCACCCGGAGGTCGTCTACGAGCCGGGCAAGTGCATCATGTGTGACGCCTGCGTCCGCATCGCCACCCGCGCCGGCGAGCCGATCGGCCTCGCCACGGTGGGCCGCGGCTTCGATGTCAGCGTCGGCGTGCCTTTCGAGCGGCCCCTGCTCGAGGGCCTGACGACCGCGGCGCGCGAGTGCGCGGAGGCGTGCCCGACCGGCGCGCTGGCCCTCGCCGCGCCGCGAGCCTGCGAGTTCCGCGTCGATCTGCGCCGGCGCTGACGGAAGGTCAAGTCCTCTTCCGCCTGAAGGCGGAAGGGTGACGATCCTCCGCGCTCCGTCGCTGATACAAGTACGAGGCGACCAGCAGCAGGACGCCGACGCCGAGGACGGTGAGCATCCGATAGAAGCGGTCCAGCCCCGCGATGTCGTGCAGCAGGACCTTGGCGATCGTCACCCCGAAGAGCAGGATCGCGAAGTACCGCGCCGGCGCGTACTGCCGGCGGATGCCGATCGCGATCAGGACCACGGCGTAGAGCGCCCACGTCACCGATAGCGTCAACTGCTCGGCAAGGCCCGCATCCGCGACACCCATGGGACTCCCGTCCAGCGCGCGCTGGTCGAAGTACGCGTGGATCTCGACCGACAGCAACAGGACCGCCAGCGCGTTCGCGAGGATGATCGTGGCGTGGCGCGCCTCCAACCGGACGGTTTCGGCTGGATCGTTCCGCGTCCGCCATGCGAGCCAGCCAAGCAGCCCGATCACGATCAATGCAGCCAGCGCCCGCGGATTGAAGACCGGCACGTCGCCGACCGGAAGAGCGGCGACGAGGTGCGAGCCGAGCTGCATGCTCCCAAGCGCGATGAGCACGCCACTCCCAGCCGCCAGCCACCGGCTGCGCTCGCGGACCGCAAGCCACCCGAGAAGAACCCCCTCGGCCGCCCATCCCACCGCCACCGCCGGCCCATCGAACGCGAGCACGATCGCCGCCGCGGCGAGTGTGGCGCTGAGGGCGACGAACTGCAGACTCATATGGGGCGCGCGGGAGCGAGCCGCCAGCGCCAGACCACCATTCCACAGCGAGAGCGCGGCCATCATCCACGGGTTCCACACCGCCATCCGGGTGTCGAGAAACAAATACAAGGAGAGCGGCAGCAGCAGCCCGTTCAATTGCGCGTGCGCCATCTCCATCACCGGCAGCTCGCCGCCCGCCGGGTCGTCCGCCGCCTCCCATTGCGCGACGAGGTGCAGCCCGTACAGCACGACGGCGGTGCCGAGCGCGGCCGCATACCAGCCCGGATAGCGCAGGTCGTTGAGCCAGACCATCGCGGGGAACCCTACGAGCAGCAGCACCAGGACCCGCAGCCAGGCGCTTCTCAGACGCTGACTGACGATCAACCCCGCCACCGTGACGAGGATCAGGTAGACCAGCCATGCCGCCGGATGTTCGTTGAGCAGGACGATCGACGCGAGGTGATACGCGAGCGGCGCGGTCGCGAGGGCCGCCGCGGCAAGCTGCGCCTGGGGCGACCGGTCAGGCGATGAGAGCAGGGCCCACAGCAGATATCCGAACAACCCGACGTACAGCGTGAGGAACAGCTGCGTCCGCAGCCAGTGGTGCGCCTCGTACGAGGAGAAGAACCAGCTGACGACCAGCAGGAACGTGCACGCGTAGCTCGCCGCGCTCAGCAGCGGCCACGCGTGCCGGCGAGCGAGGACGGCCGCACCCGCAATGAGGATGGCCATGTAGGTGAAGAGGACGACCTGCGCGCCGCGCTCGCCACCGACCAGCAGCGGCGTCGCAAAGCCCCCAACGAGCGCCAGGGCCGCCAGCGGCTGCGAGCGCTGGCGATCCGCCAGCCAGGCGGCCACGGTGGTGACGACGACCATGAGCCCGAACGCGGGCGCGGGCGCGATCAGCTGATAGAAGTGCAGCGCCGCGTAGATCGAGACGTACAGCACCACGATGCCGCCGCCGGCGAGCGCCTGGCCAAACAATCCCAGGCCCCGGGACCAGAACGCCGTCCCGGCCCCGAGCAGTCCGACGCCCGCGAGGACGCCGGCCACGACACGCAGCGGCTCGCTGATCCAGCCGTTGTCGAAGGCGAACTTCACGAAATAGCTCATCCCGAGCACGACCGCCGCGATGCCCGCGTACAGCAGCCAGCGGCTGCCGATCCGCTGTTCGAGATCCTCGGTGTCGGGCTGCGCGGAAGGCTCCCGGATCGTGAGTGGAGGGAGCGTCGGAGGCGGCGGCAGCTCAGGGCGCGGAAGGCGAAGAGCAGCCGGCCCCGGCGGGGCAACCTCGGCGGCGGCCGGCGGCGGAACGGGCCGCGCCTCGACGGACGACCGAACCAGCTGCAACTCGAGCCGTTCCAGGCGCTGCCTCAGCTCAGAGGCGATCCGGCGGGCCTCGCTGGCCCGCACGAACGACAGAATCGGCAGCACCACCAGGAGCACGAGCACCGCGACAAAGAGGAGGCCCATGAGCAAGCTCAGCACTCCGGCAATTATGCGCCACCGGGGAAAACACCATCCCGACGAGGCGTGACCGGCCGGCCGCGATTGGGTGATGATGGGCGCTGCGATGGCCTCATCCGCCAGCACACCAGCGCGCGCAGCCGCGCATCGCGGTCGCACGTTTCGGATCCTGCTCCTCGCCGGGCTGCTGGTGCGGGCCGCCGCCCTGCCGCTGTGGGGGACGGAGGACATGCGCGTCTGGCAAACGTGGAGTTACGCCGCCACCAACGGCGTCCTCACGATGTACGGCGTCGGCGGCAGCCCTCCGGAACGTGGGGTCGTGAGCTGGGGTGAGATCCACACCACGGTGGACTATCCGCCCGCCACACTCTACCTGCTCGCGGTCATCGGCCACGCCTACCGGCTCGTCGATCCGGGCTACGAAGACTCCCGCCGGCTCATCGGCGCCCTCAAGCTTTCGATCCTCGTGATGGACCTGATCGCGTGCGCGCTGCTGTGGCATCTCGTCCGCCGCATCGCCGGCGCAGAGGCCGGCCGCGCCGCCGCGTTATTCTACTGGCTCAACCCCGCGGCGATCCTCGACGGAGCCGTGCTCGGATACCTGGATCCATGGCTGGCCGTCCCGGTGCTCGCGGCGCTCGTCGCCGCGCGCGCCGGCGCCGGCGCCTGGTGTGGCGCTGCGTTTGGTCTCGCGTGCATGCTGAAGCTGCAGGCCCTCTTCGTGCTGCCGGCCGGCGCGCTGCTGCTCTGGCACATGTCCGCACGTCCTTTCCGCGCCGTCGGGGCCGCGACGGCCTCGGGCGCCGCCGTCATGGCGCTGGCACTGCTGCCCTTCGCGATCCAGGGCGCGCTGTCGAATGTCGTCCAGGGTGTGGGCGCGCTGTTCCGGCAGGACATGTTGTCGGGCACCGCCGCCAATCTGTGGTGGATCATCACGTGGGCATTGCGCGTGCAGTACGCGATCCCGGACATCGGTGCCTGGGCATCATGGACGATGACGACACGCATTCTGGGCGTGCGCCGGTTCATGGAGCTGGGCTACCCGAATCCGCGGCCGATCGGAGCGGCACTGGTCATCGCGGCGTCCGCCTGGGCGCTCCACCGGGCGCACCGTGCCATGAGGCACGGCGCCTCACCGGTCGTGCTGCTCGGCGCCGGCGCGTTCGTCATCCACGCGTACTTCATGCTGGCGGTGCAGGTGCATGAAAACCACCTCTATCTCGCCCTGCCGCTGCTCGCCGCGGCCGCAGCCATCGACGCGCGCTACCGGGCCGTGGCCGTCTCGATCAGCGCCGTCATGACCGTGAACCTGCTGCTCTTCTACGGCATCGGCCGGGATCTCCCCCCGCCACCTCGGACGCTCACGGTGATCGACACGAGCGTGCTGCTGGCAGTCGTACACATCTTCGTGTTCGTCTGGCACGCGCGCGTGCTGCACCGGGTGACGTCGGCGCCGCTGGTTACTCTCGGCGCGGTTCCCAACGGGCACCCCGCCGCAGGGCCATGACACCCCAGACGAGCGAGGCGATCATAACGGCCAGGCCGAGCCGATGCGCCGCGAGGCCCAGCGTCCGATCGAGATGCATCCAGCCCATGGCTGACAGCAGGTACTCCCAGTCGTGGCCCTCCACTTCGGCGCCGGTCTTGCCGCCGAGCAGCACGAGCCGCAGGGCGCGCGCGTCGGCGATGTACGGCGCCAGGTCCACCAGGTTCTGACCCGCCCACCACACGCAGACGGCGGCGCCGAACCACTCCCGCTGCCGGATGAACGCCCCGGCGAGCACGGCTGGCACGATCAGCTGGAAGAGGCTGCCGCCCAGGACGCTCATGAAGCGTCCGAACAGGCCGAGGATCACATGGCCCGCCTCATGGAAGACGAGGTTCGGCAGGTGCAGAACGGATTCCATCGCCACGGCGCCCATCGGCGCGCGGGCGAACTGCCACGTCCACCACACGAGCAGAGCAAGAAGCGCGATGCGGCCGGAGCGCGCGATTCCGCGCAGGGGATCCGCCGCTGGCGGGGCGACGCGGGGAGGATCCGCAACCGCCGGCCGGGGATCACCCTGAACCACGGACGACCGCTGCGCGATCTTCGCGAACACGACGCGACAGCGCGGGCACTCGGCCGCATCGTCAGCACACGTCGTCAGGCACTTCGGGCACTGCATGGAAGTTGAAGGAAGGGTGGCCGCCAGTATATCCGGAGCGCACCGTGGCACAATGACGCCCACGGAGGGGGACTCATGGAACGTGTCATCCGTGGCCGTGTGCTACCGGCGCTGCTCGCCCTGCTGTTCGCCTCGGCGCTCCACGCCCGGCAGTCACAGCCAGCTCCGATCCCGGCCCCCCAGGGCACGCATACCGAGAACGGCCTGGCGGGCTACGCGAAGATCCTCTGCTCGGGCGTCTTCGTCTCGGGGCGCGCCCCCGAGGACGTCGTGCACGGCAGCGCCTACTTCTTCATGCCGCGCGCCGAGCAGGCGCAGGTCAAATGGACGGTGGACCGCGCGGCACGCCTGGCGCGCGCATCGCTCGGCGCCATCACGCGCGAAGCGCGCTACTACGGCGATCAGGGCTGCATCATCCAGCATCCGTCCAGGCCCGGCATCCACTTCACGCCGGTCGCGGTGAAGACCACCCTTCCGGATGCCGCCACGCAGCCATGGCCGATGGGCGACGGCGTCGACAGCGCCGTTGCACCGGACGGTCTGGATCGCGCGAAACTCGACGCGGCGCTCGATGCGGCCTTCGCGGATCCCGCGATGACGGCCGCCTTCCTCGTCGTGCACAAGGGCCGGATCATCGCGGAGCGGTATGCGCCGGGCATCACGAAAGACACGCAGCTCGAGAGCTGGTCGATGGGCAAGAGTCTCGCGGCCACGCTGTTCGGACTGCTCGTGAAGGACGGCACCTACACGCTCGAACAGCCCGCGCCGGTGCCGCTGTGGCAGAAGCCCGGTGATCCGCGCGCGGCGATCCGGAACATCGATCTGCTCCGCATGAGCGCGGGGCTGAAGTTCCTCGGCAACCAGGAGCCCGGCTCGACGCAAACCTATCCGGACCACTACTACATCTACACCGGGGCGATCGATGCGTTCGACTACTCCATCACGCGCCCGCAGGAGTATCCGCCGAACACCGACGGCCGCTACCGCAATAGCGATCCGCTCACGATCACGTATCTCGCGAAGCTGGCCGTGACGAAGCGCAATGAGAACTTTCTCACCTGGCCCCAGCGCACGCTGTTCGACAAGATCGGAATCCGGCGCCAGGTACTCGAGACCGACCCGTACGGCAACTTCCTCATCACGGGCTACGACTACGGCACCGCCCGCAACTGGGCGCGCATCGGACTGCTCTACCTCCAGGACGGCATGTGGCAGGGACAGCGCATCCTGCCGGAAGGATGGTCGAAGTTCGTGAGCACGCCGGCCCCCGCGTGGAAGCGTCCCGAGTACGGCGGTCTGTTCTGGCTGAACCGGATCGGGACGTGGAACCTGCCGCCTGAAACCTACTTTGCGGCCGGCGCCGGCGGGCAGAACACGTGGATCGTCCCCGCGCACGACCTCGTCATCGTCCGCATGGGCCATATGCGAGGACAGGGCCCCGCGCGGCGCGCGACCAACGCCGCGCTCGGCCTGGTGATGGAAGCCGTCCAGCCCTGAGCGAGCGCACCCGAGGAAGCGAGTCGAAGGGTCAACGCTAAGAGCGCGCCGCACGAGCCCTCGGGTTTGGCAGCCCATAAAGGGCTGCCCTACACGCCCTCGGGTTGGCAGCCCGTACATCGATGGCAGGTATCAAATCGATGACGTGTAGCGCAGCCCTTTATGGGCTGCCCTATTGCGCCTTGAGGACCTGCAGCGGGTCCAGGCGCGACGCGCGGCGCGCGGGCACGATACAGGCAAGCGCGGCGGCGAGCAGCAACACGATCGGAACGGCCGCGTAGGTCAGCGGATCGTGCTCCGAGACCCCGTACAGCAGGGCCGCGATCGTGCGCGTCAACCAGGCGGAGAGCAGCAGACCGGCGGCGAGCCCCACGGCCGTCAGGGTGAGCCCTTCACGCAGCACGAGCCGGACGATGTCCGACCGCCGGGCGCCAAGCGCCGAACGCACCGCGAGCTCGCGTGAGCGCTGCGCGACGGTGTACGACATCACACCGAAGAGCCCGACGGCCGCGATGACGAGGGCAAGGCCGGCAAACCCCGCGAGCAGCACGGCATAGAGCCGCGGACGCGCAAGCCCGGTCATCAGCCGCTCCTCCATCGTCATCACCGAATCGACCACGACGGACGGGTCCTGCTGGCGGACGATCGCACGGAGCGTCGGGGCCAGTGATGCCGGGTCCCCGCTCGTGCGGACGATCAGCGTCGGGGCGAAGGCGACCCGGCTCTCGTGCCGTTCGCGGTACAGGTAGATCTCCGGCTCGCCCGGCTCCGTCACACCCCGATGCAACACGTCGTCCACGATGCCGATGATCTCCCAGGGTTCAGGTCCACCCTCGCGAAACGATACCCGTACGTGCTGTCCCACGGGGCGGTCGCTCAGGTACTGTCGCGCGAACGTGCGGTTGACCACGAAGACCGGCCGGCCGCTTGCCACATCCTCGTCGCTGAAGTCCCGTCCCGAGAGGATACGCATGCCCATGGCGGCGAAGTAGCCCGGATCGACGTCGCGCGAGGAGGCCTGCACCTGCCGCGCATCCATGGTGAACGCAGACCCGCCGAAGATGCCGAGCGGCGGGCCGTTCGAGTAGGTGACGAAGGTGACCGACGGCACCGCCCGCAACCGCTCGACGACCGCGGCCACGAGCTCGCTGCGCCGCTCCGCGGTGAAGGCAAAATTCGGAAGCTGCAGACGCGCGGTCAGCACGCTGGACGGATCGAAGCCGCGATCGGCGTGCAGCAGCTCGACGAAGCTCCGCCCGAAGAGCGACGCGCCGACGAGCAGGACGCAGGCGATGGCCACCTGTCCCGCCATGATCAGCAGCCGCACGCGCGCGGTGCGCGTCCGCGCGCCGGCCGGCGCGGCGCCGTCGTCGCTCAGCGACTCGACGAGATTCAGGCGGCGCGCGCGCAGCGCCGGCGCCGCACCGAACGCCACGCTCGCGAGCACGCACAGTGCGAACGAGAAGGCGATCACCGGAACACCGAGGCCCACGTCCGTCACTCGCGGGAAGTCCGCCGGCAGCATCGACGGAAGCACCCGGTGCAGCAGGACCGCCAGCGCAACTCCCGCGGCCCCACCGGTGAGGCCGAGGAGCAGACTCTCGATCACGAGCTGGCGCGTGACGCGTGCGGCGCCGGCGCCGAGCGCGGCACGGATGGCCATCTCACGGCGCCGCGCGGTTGCCCGCGCGAGCTGGAGGCTCGCGATGTTCGCGACCGCGGTCACCAGCAGCAGGACCACCGCGGCGAGCAGCACGACGAGAGGCCGGCGAACGTCGGTGGTGAGCGCTTCGTGCAGGGGTACGGCAGAGATTTCCACCGGGCCGTTGCCGCCGAAAATCGCCATCGTCGTCATGCCCGTGTCCGGCACATCGCGACCGCGCGCGCTGCCCTCGGCTACCGCCTGCGACGGCGCCGCTCCAGGGCGCAGTCTGGCGATCGCCTCGAACATCGACAGAAAATTGCCGGTCGCCGGACGCACATGGAACGGCACCCACGCCAGCGTCTCGCGGTCCGGATAGGCCAGGTGGTCGGGAAGGACGCCAACGACCGTACGCGGTCGACCGTCGAGCTGGATGGACCGGCCGACGACGGTGGGATCCGCCGAGAAGCGCTGACGCCAGAGCCGCTCCGACAGCACCACAACAGCGGACGGCTGCGCGCGTTCGTCCTCGTCCGTGAAGAAGCTCCCGAGCAGCGGCCGGGCGCCCAGGACGGGGAACAGACTGGCCGTCGCGGTCGCCACACGAATCCGCTCGACCTCGCCGACGCCGGTCAGCGTCGCCATAGACGATGACCAGGCGGCGAGACCGTCGATCGTGGAGGCCTGCTCGCGCCACGCCAGGTAGGCGGCGTTGCTGAACGATCCGAAGCGCGGCCGGTTGCCGCCGCGCGTCTCCTTCACCACGACCAGGCGGTCGGCCTGCGGCCACGGAAGCGGCTTCATCAGGACGCCGTAGGTCACGCTGAACAGCGTCGTCGTCGCCCCGATGCCGAGCGCCATGATGACGATGACGAGCAGCGAGAAGCTCGCCTGCCGGCGGAAGAGGCGCAGCGCGTAGCGGATGTCGTATGCGATACCGGTGAGCCCTTCGACTCGCGTGCTCAGGTGAGCTCGCTCAGGGCAGGCCCTTCGGATTCCTCCGGAGTGGCCGCGCGCTGGACGCTTGAGAAGGGGTGCATCGCCGGCCCAGACGGCAATCTGCAGGTCCACGCGGTGCTCGGCTTCTTCGCGCGAGGCGCCGTCGGCCCGCGCACTGTCGTACATCGCTCGCGCGTGCTGCGCGAGCTCGTCGAGGATCCCCTCGTCCGGGACCGTCCCCGTACGCGAAAGCTCGAGACGGATGCGCTGTTTCCAGTCCATCGCCGTTGCTACGCGTTCGTAAACCGCGCGACGCGGTTGAGGCCCTCGAAGAACGATTCCCAGACGCTGCGCTGACTGGCGAGCGTCTTCTGTCCTTCTGGTGTCAGACGGTAATAGCGGCGGCGACGCTGCCCCGCCTTCTCGACCCACCGCCCTTCGATGAGCCCCTTCTCTTCCATGCGGTAGAGCGTGGGATAGAGGGAGGCCACGTGAAAATTGATCGCCCCGCGGGAGCGTTCACCTATCAGCCGCGCCAGGTCGTACCCGTGGCGCTCGGCCTCTTCGAGCAGTGAAAGCAGCAGGATTTCGGTGCTTCCCCGCTTCAACTCGCGAGCCAGTGCGTCTATACCCATATGTGGGCACATCGTATATGGCTACGGCATGGCCGTCAACCGGCACCGGACTCCCTGGGCGTTCGCTGCGTTACCCTCCGGCCGCCGAACCGTGCACGGCCCGGGCAAACTGCAGGGTGTCGGCGTACTGCTGGAACGCGACGGCGCGCCCGCCCCGGAGCGTCCAAACGTGGACGAACTGCGCATCGAGGGGCACGCCCGTGGCCTTGTAGGTGCCGCGGTACCGGCCGGTCGCGACGACGTGCTCGCCGGCGGCGATGTACTGTTCCGGCGTCACCGTGAAGCCGTCCCACTCGGTCATGATCCGGCCGAAGACCCCCTCGGCGACCTGCTGCGGGCCGACATACGGGTTGCGGTCCGCGTACGCGATGTTCTCCGCCTCGTGCCACACGATGCCCGGATCCAGGGCGCTCAGGACCGTGGCGGCATCACCGCGCCCGAACGCTTCATACATCGATTCAACCAACCGCACGTTTGCGTCAGCCATTCGAGAGACCTCCATGAAAGGAGACATATAGTAGCGTGGTCGCATGACGATGTCGCTGGATGTTGCGCGCCGCCACATCGACGAGGCTCGGCGCGTGGTCGTCCTGACGGGCGCCGGCATCTCGACCGATTCGGGCGTCCCGGATTTCCGCGGACCGCTCGGGGTCTGGACGCTGAATCCCAAGGCGGAGCGGATGTCCGACATCCGCTACTACGTCGCGGACCCGGAGGTCCGCCGCCTCTCCTGGCAGAGCCGCCTCGCGCACCCGGTGTGGACCGCGCAGCCCAACGCCGGACATCACGCCGTCACCGCGCTCGAGCGGCGCGGCAAACTCCACGCGCTCATCACGCAGAACATCGACGGGCTCCACCAGCGGGCCGGCACCAGCCCCGACCTCGTCATCGAAGTCCACGGGACCATTCACACCGTGGTGTGCCTGCAGTGCACCGCGCGACTCCCGATGCCGGACGTGCTCGAGCGCGTGCGCGCCGGCGAGGAGGATCCGCCGTGCGAGCGGTGCGGCGGGATCCTGAAGAGCGACACCGTGTCGTTCGGCCAGCCGCTCGTCCCCCACGTCATCGAGCGTGCAATGGTCGCCGCCGGCGCGGCCGACTGTCTCGTCGCGGTCGGCACGAGCCTCCAGGTCTACCCGATTGCCGCAGCGGTGCCCGCGGCCAAAGCGTCCGGCGCCACGCTGCTCATCGTCAATGCACAGCCGACGGCCTACGACGAGATCGCGGACGTCGTGCTCCTGGGATCGATCAGCGAGCTGCTGCCTGCCCTGAGCGAGCTCACCTGATCACGCGAGTCGAAAGGGCCTGCCCTGAGCGAGCTCACCTGATCACGCGAGTCGAAGGGCCTGCCCTGAGCGAGCTCACCTGATCACGCGAGTCGAAGGGCCAGCACACGCCACGACCCGTATCACCACCATGCGTTGATGATAGGACGTCACCTCTGCTCGCGCAGCAGGAACTTGTGCCAGGCGTCCCGGTCCGATGACACCTGCAGAGGGGTGAGGGCAAGGAGCCCCGTGGGGCCGATGGCCTTTTCCAGGTACCGGACCTCGGCAAGACCCGCCCGGAGTTCGTCGTCGATGGGGA
>JBBECO010000125.1:21825-25795 GCA_040881785.1 Vicinamibacterales bacterium | reverse complement strand
TGGTCGGGGCGAGTGGATTCGAACCACCGACCCCTCGGTCCCGAACCGAGTGCTCTACCAGGCTGAGCCACGCCCCGACTGAAAGCGTGCTGTCATTCTACATCACGACGTCCGGCCGCCGCCTCGAATTTCGTGGCAGAGCCGAAAATAGCGCGCCTTTCCGGGCGCTTTGGAGCGAATCAGCCCCCTGATGACACGCGTGCGGACGGCAGGAGCTGCTCTTCCACGAACGTCAGCATGTCGTGCGCCGTCAGGTCGGGCTGGAGCGGCGTCACCGAGATGAAGCCCTCCTTCACCGCCTGATAATCCGATCGGTCGTGCGGCTCCCAGTCGTTCTGCCCTTCCTCGATCCAGTAATACGGCCGGCCGCGCGGGTCCTTGCGCTCGGCCACCACCGTCAGATGGTTCCGCTTCGCCTGCACGGTCACGCGCACGCCACGCGGCGCGCCGGACGGCACGTTGATATTGATGAACGTCCGCCCCGGCAGCCCGCGCTCGAGCACCGCCTCGGCAATCGACGCCGCCGCCTCCGCCGCGCCGGTGAAGTCGTAGTCGGGCGTCCGCTCCAGCGACACCGCGATGCTCGGAATCCCGAGCAGCGCCCCTTCGAGCGCGCCCGACACCGTCCCCGAGTACGTCACGTCGTCGCCGAGGTTGTAGCCCTTGTTGATGCCCGAGACGATGAGGTCCGGCGGCGCGGTGTAGAGCTGCGTCAGCGCGACGTTGACGCAGTCGGTCGGCGTGCCGTCGACTTCGTAGACCCCCTCGCGGAGCTGCTCCATCCGTAATGGACGGCGAAGCGTCAGCGCATGACCGATCGCGCTCGCTTCGATGTGTGGCGCCACGACGATGACCTCGCCAAGCCGCGCCAGCGCGCGCGCGAGCGCGTGGATGCCATCCGAGTGCACACCGTCGTCATTAGTGACGAGAATTTGTTTCATTGGAAAACAAAAAGTATAGCAGCAGGGTCGCAGCGACCGCGAGCCCGGCACCGGCGAAAAACGCGGCTTCCGGCGAGACGCGCGTCCAGATGAGGCCGAAGATCACGCTCGACAGCAGCGCGCCCACACCGATCGTGGCGTTGTAGTACCCGAACGCGGTGCCGCGCCGCGCCACGGGCGCGACGTCCGCGATCCACGCCTTCTCCACGCCCTCGGTGAAGCCGAAGTAGATCCCGTAGGCGAGGAAGATCGCGATCAGCCAGCCGCTGGCCTCGACGAACGCAAAGGCCGCGTAGACGGCGGCATAGAAGAGCCAGCCGAACGCGATCGTGTGGATGCGGCCGAACCGGTCCGAGACTTCCCCGCCGAGGATCGACGAACCGACCTTGACCACGTGCAGCGCGGACCAGAGCAGCGGAATCCAGAAGTCAGGCACGCCGATGTCGCTGAGGCGGAGCAGGAGGAACGCGTCGGAGGCGTTCCCGAGGGCAAACAGGAATATTACCGACAGAGGAGCGACAAGGGGACGTAACGAGGGTGCGGGGGGCTTCGCTGAGGGTGCGGGGACTGACGTTGAGGGTGCGGGAACTGACGACGAGGGTGCGGGGGGCCTTCGCGGTTCCGGGATAGCAAAGATGAACGCGATGACGATGATCCCGGGGATGATCGTGAGGGCGAACAGCGTGCGGTATTCGCCGGGATAGAAATACAGAAACAGCGACGCCAGCAGCGGACCGAGGACGGCGCCGGCGTGGTCCATCGCCCGGTGGAAGCCGTAGACGCGGCCGCGCTGCCCGTCGGGCGCGAAGTCGGCCAGCATCGCATCGCGCGGCGCGCCGCGGATCCCCTTGCCGAGCCGGTCCGTGAACCGGATCGCGAGCACGAAGCCCCAGGACGTTGCGGCCGCGATCAGGGGACGGGCGGCCGACGACACGCCGTAGCCGAAGAGCATCAGGCGCTTCGGACGGCCGGTCCTGTCGGCCACGCGTCCGGAAATCACCTTGAGGATGCTGTTGGCCGCGTCGGCGATCCCCTCGATGACGCCGAGCGACATCGCGCCGGCGCCCAGCACGCGCGTGAGGAACAGCGGCAGGAGCGGATAGACCATCTCCGACGCCGTATCGGTGAAGAAGCTGACCCAGCCGATGAGCCAGACGGGGCGCGGCAGCGTGAAGCGGGTCGTGGTCACACGCGCAGGAACAGCCGCCGGCGGTACATCCACGAGAGCAGCGCGAAGAGGACGACGAGATTCGCGACGGCGTACAACAGCGACGCGTTCTTCGGGGCGAGGAACGGCGCGAACCCGTGGAGATAGGCCCAGCGGCTCACTGCGATCTCGCGGCCGTCGGCACCGGCGACGCGGATGAGCGCCAGCGTCTTGACCAGCAGGCCCGAGGCCAGAAAGAGCGTGATCGCATTCACGCCGAGGATCACGAGCGGCGTCGTCCAGCGGCGCCAGCCGCGGATGTCGAGGATCCAGTAGCAGGCGGCCAGCAGCAGCGACGCGGCGCCGGCGGTGAAGACCGCGTAGGAGCTCGTCCAGATCGGCTTGTTGATCGGGAACACGAGGCCCCAGGCGAGCCCGACGACCACCGCGACGGCGCCGCCCGCGGCGAGCGCCGCCGCCTTGCGTTCGGCCGTCCACCCCTCGACTCGGCTGTTCGAGGCTCGCTCGGGGCTGGTTCCGGTCAGACAGAGACCCGCGAGGACGCCGAGCAGCGTGGTCGCGATGGCCGGCACGGTGCTGAGCAGCCCCTCCGGATCCCATCGCGGTTTCCACAGATGCCCCTCGAGCAGCGCGCGATCGATCCAGGCGCCGAGGTTGCCTTCGGGCGTGAGATCCCCGGCCACGCCGCCGGGCGGGGGCACGAACATCATGACGGCCCAGTAGCCGAGCGCCAGGATCGCCGCCAGCGTGCCGATGACCGCGGCCTGGCGCCGGCGATTGCCGGTGGTCACCCGGTACGCCGCGGCCGCCGCCAGGTAACACAGCGCAATCCGCTGGAGGACGCCGGGGATGCGCCAGCGTTCGACGTCGAATCGCGGGTAGCCGGAGAGGAACAGGCCGAGCCCGAAGATGATGACGGCCCGCCGCAGGATCGATCCCCACCCCGCCGACTTCTTCGAGAGGGTGATCGAGACCCCCACGATGAAGAGGAAGAACGGAAAGATGAGATCGGTCGGCGTCCAGCCGTGCCACTCCGCGTGGAGCAGCGGCCCGTAGACGTTGCCCCAGTCGCCCGGATTGTTGACGATGACCATCGCGGCCATCGTGAGCCCGCGGAACACGTCGAGCGACAGCAGCCGCTGCCCGGGTTGCATCTGCCGCACACTATAATCCGAGCCGTGCCTTCCAGCTTCGACGCGGTCCTCCTCATTGCCTTCGGCGGACCCGGAGGCCGCGACGACATCCGGCCGTTCCTCGCCAACGTTCTGCGCGGCCGGCGCGTGGCGCCGGAGCGGGTCGAAGACGTCGTGCATCACTACGAGATCTTCGACGGCGTCTCCCCCATCACCGAACTGACGATGCGCCAGGCACGCGCACTGCGCGAGGCACTGGCGGCCGCGGGGGCGGGCGTGCCCGTCTACGTGGGCATGCGCAACTGGCACCCGTACCTGCGTGACACGCTGGCGCAGATGTCGCGTGACGGCGTGCGGCGGGCCGTCGGCGTCATCGACGCGGCGCACCGGAGCTATTCGAGCTGCACGCAGTATCGCGAGAATGTCGCCGACGCCAGGCGCGCGCTGCGCGAGGCGGGGCTTGCCGACGTGGAGATCACCTACGTGGATGACTGGCACCTGGCGCCGGGATTCATCGAGGCGAACGCCGACCATGTCCTTGCCGCGGTCGGCTCGCTGCCGGAGGAGGTCCGCGGGGACGCGCAGCTCGTGTTCACCGCGCACAGCATCCCCGTCAGCATGGCGCAGCGGTACCCCTATCAGCGGCAGCTCGAGGAGAGCTGCGCGGCCGTGGCGGCGGAGGTCACATCCCGCACCCCGCACCCCGCACCCCGCATTTCGCACCCCGC
>JBBECO010000125.1:17068-21725 GCA_040881785.1 Vicinamibacterales bacterium | reverse complement strand
CGCACCCCGCCCTGGTCTTCCAGAGCCGCAGCGGCCGTCCGGGAGATCCCTGGCTGGAGCCGGACGTCTGCGACTACCTTGCCGAGACCGCGGCGGCAGGCGCGCGCGCCGTTGTCCTCTGTCCCATCGGCTTCGTGTGCGACCACGTCGAAGTGCTCTACGATCTGGACATCGAGGCCAGGGACGCCGCGAAGCGGCTCGGACTTCCGCTGGCGCGCGCCGCCGCCGTCAACGATCATCCGCGGTTCGTGGAGGCGCTGGCCGGCGCCGTGCTCACGACGTTTCAGCGCTACGCGAAAGGCCGGGCCCTGCCGCTCGTTCCGGTGACTGCATGAAAGCATGTGCGATCGCTCTCGTCCTCGCGTCGGCTGCGCTCGTGGCCGCGGCCGGGCAGCCTGCCGGCCGGGCGGCGGAGGGGCTGACGGCGATTGCCGGCATCAAGGTCGGTCATCACACGCTCACCGAGCGGCCGACCGGGTGCACGGTGGTGCTCACCGAGGCGGGTGCGATCGCCGGCGTCGACGTGCGCGGACCGGCGCCGGGCACGCGCGAAACGGACCTCCTGGCTCCCGGCAACCTCGTGGACAAGGTGCACGCCATCGTCCTGTCGGGCGGCAGCGCCCACGGACTCGACAGCGCGACGGGGGTCGTGCAGTACCTCGAGGAAAAGAAGATCGGGTTCGAATTCGGCGGCGCGTACGTGCCGATCGTCCCGGGGGCCGTGCTGTTCGATCTACCGGTCGGCGGCAAGCCGCTCGTCCGCCCGGGAGCCGACTGCGGGTACAAGGCGGCGCAGGCGGCCACGACCGGCACGATCGCGGAAGGCAACGTCGGCGCGGGCGCAGGCGCGACGGTCGGCAAATTCGGCGGCGCCGGGCGTCCGATGAAAGGCGGAATCGGCACGGCGTCGATTACGCTGCCGGGCGGCCTGATCGTCGCGGCGCTCGTCGCGGTGAATTCGGCGGGAGACGTGATCGATCCGGCCACCGGACAGGTCGTCGCCGGCGCGCGCACGCCGGACGGCAAGGGATTCGTCGATCTGCGCAAGGCGCTGCGGAGCGGCCGGTTCGCCCCCCCGCGTCCGGGTGAGAACACGACGATCGGCATCGTGGCCACCAACGCGACGCTCACCGATGCGCAGATCAACCGCGTCGCGTCGATGGCGCAGGCGGGGCTCGCGCGCGCGGTCGTGCCGTCGCACACCATGGTGGACGGCGATGCGATCTTCGCGCTCGCGACCGGCGCGATCGCCGGCGAGCAGAACCTCTCGGTCATCGGGGCGCTCGCGGCCGACATGGTGTCCGAGGCGATCCTGCGCGCCGTCCGCGCCGCGACCTCCATCCCGGGTTACCCCGCCGTCCGCGACATCAAATAGCGCGTGACGATCACTCTCGCGCTCCTCCTGCTGTACTCGGCGCTCCAGGTCGGCCTCGGCGTGTGGATCGGCCGGCGCGTGCGGACGGGCGGGGATTTTTTCGTGGCCGGCCGCGGCCTGTCGGCGGGGCTGATCTTCGCCGCCTTTCTCGCGGCGAACATCGGCGCGGGCTCGACCGTCGGCGCCACGGCCGTCGGCTACAGCGACGGTCTCAGTGCCTGGTGGCGGAACGGCTCGGCGGGCATCGGGTCGCTGCTGCTCGCGTTCTGGATCGGTCCCCTGATCTGGCGCGAAGCCAAGACGCACGGCGACCTGACCGTCGGCGACTTCCTCGAGCGTCACTACGGCCGCACGATGCGAGGGGTCGTCGGCGCGCTGATCTGGTGCGGCACCCTCTCGATCCTCGCCGGGCAGTTGAAGGGGATCGCCGCGGTGCTGCACGTTGCGGGGGGCGTGCCGGCGCACTACGGCTACTTTGCCGGCGCGCTCGTGGCCGTCGCCTATTTCGTCGCGGGGGGGCTCCTCAGCTCGTCCTGGGTGAACCGCGTCCAGCTCCTGTTCATCCTGATCGGCTTCGCGATCGTGACCCCGGTGGCGCTGGGCCTGGCGGGCGGCCTGTCGGCCGTCGCGGCCGTGCCGGACGCGGGCTTTCTGGGGGGCGGGAGCGCCATGGGCTGGCGCTACATCTTCATTCTCGCCCCGGCGTTCATCGTCTCCCCCGGTCTGCTGCAGCGATCGTTCGCCGGCCGCGACGCGTCGGCCGTGCGAACGGGCATCGCGGTGAACGGCGTGGTGCTGCTGGTGTTTGCGTTCGTGCCGGCGCTGCTCGGGATGGCGGCGAAGCTGCTCTATCCGGATCTGGCGGCGCCGGATCTGGCGCTGCCGGCGCTGATGAGCGGCGCGCTGCCACCGGCCGTCGGCGCGCTCGCGCTGGCGGCGGTGTTCTCCGCGGAGATCAGTACCGCCGACGCCGTCCTCTTCATGCTGGCCACGTCGATGTCGCGCGACCTGTATGCCGGGTTCATGAACCGGTCGGCGACCGACGCGCAGATGGTGCGCGTGGCCCGTCTCGGCGCGGTCGTCGGCGCCGGCGCGGGCATCGCGCTCGCGTTCGTGTTCGCGTCGGTGGTGGCGGCGCTCGATGCGTTCTACGCCCTGCTGACCGTGACGATGTTCGTGCCGGTCATCGGCGCCCTGCACACGCAGACGCGCGGGCGCGACGGCTTGATGGCCGTCGCCTTCGGCCTGCCGGTACTCGCCGCCGTGTACCTCCTCACCGACGGCCGTGGCTACGGCGTCGTCACGCCGGCGCTCGCGGGCATCCTCGCGAGCGCGGCCGGTTTTGCGGCCTCGAGAATCCTTCCGCGCTGAACAACGTTTCGGCGGGCCGCTGCGTCTACTTCCGTGCGCGATCAGCGCTCCACTTTTACATCCTTAACATGCGTACGTGCGTAGAATGCTCCACACCGAGGAATCAGAGATGCGAATGACGAAACTGGCGACCGTGCTCGTGCTGACCGGCGTGCTGTCCATATCGGCCGGCGCGCAGATGACGGTGATTCAGGGTGGCGGCGAGCCGATGCGGATATCGCCGCAGGGGCGCGAGTTCAAGACCGGCACCGGTCGCATCAAGGGACGGCTCGTCACCGCGGATACCGGCGCACCCGTGCGGCGCGCACAGATCCGGCTGTCGGGGCCCGACGTCATGCCCAAATCCGTGGCAACCGATCACGAGGGGCGCTTCGAATTCAAAGACCTTCCTGCCGGCGCCTTCAGTGTCAGCGCGTCGAAGAGCGGCTTCGTGACGGTGAACTACGGGCAGAAGCGCCCCTTCGAACCGGGCAAGCCGATCGAGATCGTGGACGGCCAGGTGGTCGACAACGCCGACATCACGATGCCGCGCGGGTCGGTGATCGCGGGCCGGATCATGGACGAGTTCGGCGACCCGGTCGCCGACACGCAGGTCTCGGCGATGCGGTCCACGTGGGTCAACGGCAAGCGCCGGCTGCAGAGCGCAGGCCGTACGGCGACCACCAACGACCTGGGGCAGTACCGGATCTACGGACTCCCCCCCGGTGAATACTTCGTGAGCGCAACGCTGCGTGGTGCCCAGGAAATGATGGTGATGGAAATGGCCGTGGCGGCGGTGCGGACGTCTGCGCTCGGGGGGGCGTCCGATGCGCCGACTTCAGGCTACGCACCTACCTACTATCCCGGCACACCGAACGGCGCCGAAGCGCAGAAGCTGACACTCGCGGTCGGACAGGAAGTGCAGAACGCGGATTTCGGGCTCGTGCCGGTGCGGCTCGTGAAGGTCAGCGGCACGGTCATCAAGGCCGACGGGAGCCCGGCCGAAGGTGTGATGGTGACGGCCTCGCCCCGCAACGCCGGCGAGGGCGTGTTCATGATCGTCGGCGCCAATGCCGCCCGCACCGACAAGAGCGGCAACTTCACGATGAGCGGCGTCGCGCCAGGCGACTACACGCTGGACGCCCGCATGACGCAGGTCATCCTGAACAGCGGCGACGGTGGCAGGCAGGTATTCGCGATGACCCGCACGATCGGCCCCGGCGGCGGCGAGAGCGCCCAGGAGTTCGGCTCCGTGCCGCTCACCGTGACCAGCGAGGACATGTCGAACGTCCTCATCGTCACGACGAAAGGCGCTACGGCGACCGGCCGCGTCGTGTACGAAGGGGGCTCGAAACCGACCGTCAGTACCGTGCGGGTCACCGCCCCCTCCCCCGACCAGGATGGTCCGGCGGGTCTGTTCGGGGGGTCGGCGTCGGTGACGGCCGACGGCACTTTCGAGTTCACGGGCCTGGCCGGCCGGCGGATTTTTCGGGCCGCCAATATCCCGGCGGGGTTCGTGCTGAAAGCCGTGACGCTGAACGGGACGGATATCACGGACGCCGGCCTCGACATCCGGTCCGGCGATCCGATCTCCGGGCTCGAAGTGGTCCTGACCTCGAAAACGACAGAGGTGAACGGCAGTGTCAAGGCGGGCAACGACCCGGCCACCGACTACACCGTGATCATGTTCTCGGATGACCCGGAGAAGTGGCGGGTGCCGATGACGCGCCACATCGCGAGCGCGCGGCCGAATCAGCAGGGACGGTTCGTGGTGAAGCACCTGCCGGCGGGCAGCTACTACGCCCTGGCGCTGGACTACATCGCGCAGGGGGACTGGAACGACCCCGATGTGCTCGACCGCCTGAAAAGCAAGGCCACGCGCTTCACGGTCGATGAGGGGGATGTGAAGACGCTGGAGCTGACGCTGGAGAC
>JBBECO010000125.1:15528-16968 GCA_040881785.1 Vicinamibacterales bacterium | reverse complement strand
ACTTCTTGCCTTCCTTCTCCAGCAGCCTCGTTGCGGCTTGGTCTTCGACCTCCTCCACCGGTCCCTGCCGGCGCGCGTACCAGTACGCAATGACGAAGATCACCACGATCAATCCGAATGAGAGCCACTTGCTGATGTGGAACTGGATGTAGCCGGCGCCATTGAGGTACTCGACCAGGAGCTTGATCGCCACCCACCCGATGATCACGAAGGCCCCGTCCACCAGCGCCGGGTAGCGCCGCACGATCCGCAGCAGCTGCCCGATCACCAGGCGCATCGCGATGATCCCGAGGATGCCGCCGGTGATGATCACCCAGGTCTTGGGCGACATCGCCACCGCCACGAGAATCGAGTCCACGGCGAACACGATGTCGGTCAGTTCCACCTTCACGACCGTCGCCCAGAACGCCGACAGCCCCATGAATCCCGTGGCCGGTTTGATGGCGCGGCGATCCTCTCCTTGATGGCGGCCGAAGAAGTGGTTGTAGGTCAGCCACAGCAGGTAGCCGGCCCCGATCAGCTTCACGAAGCCGACCTGAATCAGGTGCACCGCCAGGAGGATGGCGAGGATGCGGAAGAAGAACGCGCCGAGGATGCCGTAGCGCAGCGCGTTGCGCTGCTGGTGCTTCGGGAGGCCCAGGACGAGGATCGCAAGGACGAGGGCGTTGTCCGCGCTGAGCAGCCCTTCGAGGACGACCAGCAGGGCAATCGTGATGAAGTCAGCGGCTTCGACGTGCATGCGGGCAGGCAGTGACTACGGCTGAAGTTGACACGATACGTGTCAAGATCTATCGTTGAAGTGACGCAAGGTTCGCGCCCGTGAGTGTGCTGGAGCGACAGGCATGATTGCGCACGATCTCTACTTTATCAGCATGGCTGCGCGGCTGCTGGACATGCATCCGCAGACGCTCCGCAAGTACGAGCGGCTGGGCTTGGTGCGCCCGACCCGGACGGTCGGCAGCATGCGCGTCTACACGCATGATGAGTTGGACCGCCTCCGGCTGATCAAGCACCTGGTGGACGAGGCCGGCGTCAACCTCGCCGGCGTGCAGCGGTTGCTCGAGATCGCCGAGGCCGTGCAGCGCATTCGTCCGCTCGTCAAGGCGGGCCGACCCGAGTCCCGGCGCCGGATCGCGCACGAGATCGAACGCATCGGCGAGATGGCGGGGCTCTGATGGAATTCAAGGACTACTACCAGACCCTGGGCGTCGCGAAGAACGCATCCGACAAGGAGCTCAAGCAGGCCTATCGGAAGTTGGCGCGCAAGCATCATCCGGACGTGAACCCGGGCGACAAGGCTGCCGAAGGGAAGTTCAAGGAGATCAACGAGGCGTACGAAGTGCTCGGGGATCCGCAGAAGCGCCGGAAGTACGACGAGCTCGGCGCCAACTGGCGGATGTACGAGCAGGCGCAGCAGCAGGGATATCCCGGCGGCAGCCC
>JBBECO010000125.1:0-15428 GCA_040881785.1 Vicinamibacterales bacterium | reverse complement strand
AGCTAGGAGCTAGGAGCTCGAGCGAGCGCCTGCGGCCCGAGCGAGGCGCTGGAAGTTCACTGACTCGTAGGCCCGACCTTCAGGTCGGGCGCCTGCGGCTCGAGCGAGGCGCTGGAAGGAAGTCGGCCGCAGGCCGACCGCCGAGCGAGAGCGCGTGGGGGTGGGGCCCCACGCGCATTGATAAATGCAGACAAGATCATGAATCTCAACAAGTACACCGAGAAAGCCCAGGAAGCCATCGTCGCCGCGCAGCAGTTCGCGGACGGCGAGGGTCATCCTGAAATCACGCCGGAACACGCGCTGCTGACACTGCTCGAGCAGCGCGACGGGATCGTGCCGTCGATCGTGCGCAAGATGAACGCCGATCCGGCGGCGCTGGCGACCGCCGTGCGTGCGGAGCTGGGCCGGGCGCCCCGCGCCCATGGCGGCTCGCAGCCGACGCTCTCCGCGCGTTTCCGCAAGGTCACGGCCGCGGCTGAGACCGAGGCCGAGCGTCTGAAGGACGAGTACGTCAGCACCGAGCACCTCTTCGTGGCGATTGCGGCCGAAGGAGGCGCCTCCCCATCCGCGCGGATCCTCGGGCAGCAGCGCATCACCCGCGACACGATCCTCCAGGCGCTCACCGCCGTCCGCGGATCGCAGCGCGTCACGTCGCAGCATCCCGAAGCGACGTACGAGTCGCTCGAGCGGTACGGCCGGGACCTCACCGAGCTCGCGCGCAAGGGCAAGCTCGATCCGGTCATCGGCCGTGACGACGAGATCCGCCGCGTCATCCAGGTGCTCTCGCGGCGCACGAAGAACAACCCCGTGCTGATCGGCGAGCCCGGCGTCGGCAAGACTGCGGTCGTCGAGGGGCTCGCGCAGCGGATCATCCGGCAGGACGTACCCGAGGGGCTGAAGAAGAAGCGGATCGTCGCGCTCGACATGGGCGCGCTCGTCGCCGGCGCGAAGTACCGCGGCGAGTTCGAGGAACGCCTCAAAGCGGTCCTGAAGGAGATCGCCGACGCGGAGGGCCAGATCATCCTCTTCATCGACGAGCTCCACACCGTCGTCGGGGCCGGCGCCGCCGAAGGAGCGATGGACGCCTCGAACATGCTCAAGCCGATGCTCGCGCGCGGCGAGCTGCACACGGTGGGCGCCACGACCCTGGACGAGTACCGCAAGCACATCGAGAAGGATGCCGCCCTCGAACGCCGCTTCCAGCCGGTCATCGTCGGCGAGCCGACCGTGGAAGACACGATCAGCATCCTCCGCGGTCTGCGTGAGCGCTACGAGATTCACCACGGCGTGAAGTTCAAGGATGCCGCCCTGGTGGCCGCGGCGGTACTGTCGCACCGGTACATCTCCGATCGCTTCCTCCCCGACAAGGCGATCGACCTCGTGGACGAGGCCGCCTCGCGCCTCCGCATGGAGATCGATTCGATGCCGGCGGAGCTCGACGAGGTGGCGCGCCGGATCATGCAGCTCGAAATCGAACGCGAGGCCCTGCGCAAGGAATCCGACCGCGCGTCGAAGGACCGCCTGACGAAGCTCGAGAAGGAGCTGGCCGACCTGAAGGAAGAGAAACATCGCCTGTCGTCGCATTGGCAGCAGGAGAAGGAGCTGATCCAGGCCGGCCGGAAGGTCAAGGAGGAGCTGGAACAGGTGCGCCTCGAGATGCAGCGCGCCCAGCAGGCCGGCGACTATGCGAAGGCTTCGGAGCTCCAGTACGGCCGGATTCCGCAGATGGAGGCGGAGATCCACGAGCACGAGACGCGGCTCGCCACGCTTCAGCAGGGCCAGCGCATGCTCAAGGAGGAAGTGGACGAGGAGGACATCGCCGACGTCGTCTCGCGCTGGACCCACATCCCGGTCAGCCGCCTCGTGGAAGGTGAAGTGCAGAAGCTGCTGAAGATGGAAGAGCGGCTCCACCAGCGCGTCGTCGGGCAGGAAGAGGCCATCCGCGCCGTCGCGAACGCGATCCGGCGCGCGCGCGCCGGGCTCCAGGACCCGAATCGTCCGCTCGGCAGCTTCGTCTTTCTCGGTCCGACCGGTGTCGGCAAGACCGAGCTGGCGCGGGCGCTCGCCGAATTCATGTTCGACGACGAGCACTCGATGATCCGGATCGACATGTCGGAGTATCAGGAGAAGCACACCGTGTCGCGCCTGATCGGGGCGCCTCCCGGGTACGTCGGCTACGAGGAATCCGGGCAGCTGACCGAAGCGGTGCGCCGCCGGCCGTACTCGGTCGTCCTGTTCGACGAGATCGAGAAGGCGCATCCCGAAGTGCTCAACGTAATGCTGCAGCTGCTCGACGACGGGCGGCTGACCGACGGCAAGGGACGCACGGTGGACTTCAAGAACACCGTCGTGATCATGACGTCGAACGTCGGCAGCCACCTGATTGCCGAGGAGGTCAGCGCGGGAACCATGACGCTCGGCGAAGGCGTCCGCCGTGAAGTGATGGACGTGCTGCGCAGCCACTTCCGGCCGGAGTTCCTCAACCGGCTCGACGAGATCATCCTCTTCCACGCCCTCAGCCGCGAAGAGATGCGGACGATCATCGACATCCAGCTGCGCGGGCTCGCCAAACGCCTCGAGGAGCGCAAGATCCGTATCGAGCTGAGCGACCAGGCCAAGGACCTGCTGATCGCGGAAGGATACGACCCGACGTACGGCGCGCGGCCCCTCAAGCGCACGCTGCAGCGCTCGGTGCTCGACCCGCTGGCGATGCGGGTGCTCAACGGCGACTTCCGTGAAGGTGATACCGTGCGGATAGACGCCCCCGGCGGCGAGCTTCATTTCGAGGCCGTGCGCGAAAGGACGGCGGTGAGCTCCAGTGGCTGACGAACCGAAAGCACCCAACCCGCGCGGCAAACGCCATGGGCCCGAGCGGCGCATGACACCGCGCCCCCCGGCCACCGCCATATGGTACGTGCTCGGGTTTTTTGTCCTGCTCGCCGTCGCCCAGGCCGTGTTCTTCTCGGCCGCCTCCGGCGACACGATCAGCTACAGCGTGTTCAAGGACCACGTGCGCTCCGGCCGGGTGCAGGAAGTCACCGTCTCGCCCGAGACGGTCCGCGGCCTGCTCAAGCCCGATCAGGGCGCTCAGCCGCGGCCGTTCAACACCATCCGCATCGAGGACCCGAAACTGCTCGAGGACCTCGAACGGCACGGCGTCGTCCATCGCGGCGAGGTGGCGAGCCGGTGGATGGGCGAAGTGCTCGGCTGGGTCATCCCCATCATGTTCTTCGTGCTGCTCTGGACGTTCTTCTTCCGGCGGATGGGCGGCGCGGAAGGAGGCGTGATGTCGTTCGCGCGCAGCAAGGCCAAGGTCTACGCCGACGACGACGTGAAGGTGCGCTTCGCGGACGTCGCAGGCGTGGACGAGGCCGAGGAGGAGCTCAAGGAGATCGTCGAGTTCCTCCAGACCCCGAAGAAGTACACGAACATCGGCGGACGCATTCCGAAAGGCGTGCTTCTCGTCGGTCCCCCGGGCACCGGCAAGACGCTGCTGGCCCGCGCGGTCGCCGGCGAAGCGAAGGTCCCCTTCTTCAGCCTCAGCGGATCCGAATTCGTCGAGATGTTCGTCGGCGTCGGCGCGTCACGCGTGCGCGACCTGTTCGCGCAGGCCGATGCGAAAGCGCCGTGCATCGTCTTCATCGACGAGCTCGATGCCCTCGGCAAGGTCCGCGTGCAGTCGCCGATGGGCGGGCACGAGGAGCGGGAGCAGACGCTCAACCAGCTCCTCGCCGAGATGGACGGCTTCGATGCGCGCAAAGGGGTCATCATCATGGGCGCGACCAATCGCCCTGAGGTACTCGATCCTGCCCTGCTCCGCCCAGGCCGCTTCGACCGGCAGGTCCTCGTGGACAAGCCGGACATCCGCGGACGTGAGGACATTCTCAGGATCCACGTGAAGACCGTGAAGATCAGCGAGGGCGTCGATCTCAAGGTGATCGCGGCGCGAACCGCGGGCTTCGCCGGCGCCGATCTCGCCAACCTCGTCAACGAGGCGGCGCTCCTCGCGGCACGCAAGAACAAGACCGCGGTCGAGATGAAAGACTTCGACGACGCGATCGACCGCATCGTCGCCGGCCTCGAGAAGAAGCGCGTGATGAACGACAAGGAGCGCCGGATCGTGGCGTATCACGAGTCGGGACACGCGATTGTCGCCAGTGTGCTGCCGGGCCTCGACCCGGTCCACAAGATTTCGATCGTCGCGCGCGGGTTCGGCGCGCTCGGGTACACGATGCAGCTGCCGCTCGAAGACAAGTACCTGCTGCAGAAGCCGGACCTCATGAACCAGCTCTCGGTGCTGCTCGGCGGCCGCAGCGCGGAAGAGATCGCGTTCGGCGAGATTTCCACCGGCGCGCAGAACGACCTGCAGCGGGCCACCGACATCGCACGCGCCATGGTGACCGAGTTCGGCATGAGTGATGAACTGGGTATCGTGAACTACGCCGGACACAAGCGGTCCGCCTTCCTCGACTCCCCGTTCGCACCCGACCGCGGGGACTATGCGGAGGATACGGCCCGGAAGATCGATGCCGAGGTCAAGCGGATCCTGGTGGAAGCGCATGACGTGGCGTTACGGGAACTTCGTGCCCGCCGGGACGTCCTGGACCGTTTGTCCGAGCGGCTCCTGGAGATCGAGGTCATCGAGGCTGACGAGCTGAAGGCGATCATGGAGGCCCCCGTCGAGCCGCCGAAGGTCCAATAACCTGACCTCACGGCCCCTGCCGCCCATCATTCTTCTTGTGGTCGACGACGACGCCGATACACGCGCGCCCGGCGGTCGCCACAATGGACGAGCCAAAACGCGCGGAACAGTGTCTAATGGCGCAAAACACCCCGTGCTACCCGGAGGCGAGATATGCCCATGCTGACCGGCGCCGTACTTTCGCTGTTGTTAACCGCTTCACCCGGGCAGGTCGTTTCGTCCAGCACGATCCAGACCCCGCAGCAGGCGGCCCAGCCGCGAGACCCGACGGCGCCCGTCGCCAAGGGCACCGGCGTCCTCAAGGGCAAGGTCACGACGGCCGACGGCGGACGCCCGATGCGGCGGGTCCAGTTGAGTCTCTCCTCGCCCGCGCTGAGCGAGGGAAAGACGATGAGCACGAACTCGCAGGGGGTTTTCGAGTTCACCGAGCTGCCGGCCGGCCGGTACATGCTCACGGCCTCTCGCGGCGGTTACTTGAGGCTCCAGTACGGTCAGCGGCGTCCCGGAGAGCCGGGCCGTCCGATTCACCTGAACGAGGCCCAGACGTTCACGAGCGCGGACTTTGCGCTGCCGCGCGCGTCCGCGCTGGTCGGGCGCATCACCGACGAAGTCGGCGATCCCCTTCCCGGCGCGAGCATGTTTCCGATGCAGTTCAAGTTCTACCGCGGCCAGCGCCGTATGGTGCCGGTCCCGGGGGGCGGTCCGTTCAATCGAACCGACGACACCGGCGGATACCGCATCACCGGACTCGAGCCCGGCGAGTACTTCGTGATGGCGACGACCCGCGACGCGTGGAACGACGAAACCAATCCGAAGGAGCGGATCGGCTTTCTGCCCACCTTCTCCGGCGGCACGCCGAACCCGGCGAATGCGCAGCGCGTGAAGGTCGGCCTCGGCCAGGAAGTCATCGTCCCCGACTTCGCGATGGCGCCCGGCCGCGTCGGCACGATTTCGGGGACCGCGATGTCGTCCACGGGGATGCCGCTGGCCGGTGAGAGCGTCAGCATGTCGCAGGAGTTCAGCGGCCCCGGCAGCATGTCGTCGTTCGGCGCGGCCGGCACGAAGGTCGGGCCGGACGGGAGTTTCGTGATCCGGAACGTCTCGCCGGGCGAATACAAGATCTCGGTCGCGCTGCCCGGAGGCGGCGATCGCCAGCCCGAAGGGGCTTCGATGACCCTTGTGTTTTCGGGCGACGACCTTGGCGGCGTGTCGCTGGTGACCAGTCCGGCCGGGAGCCTGCGGGGACGCGTCGTGTCCGATACCGGCGAGCCGTTGCCGGCGGACCAGCGGATGCGTGTCATGGCGCGGCCGATGGACCCGCAGCGGACGTTGCGGGTCCCGGGCGGCGCCAGCCCGCTCGAGAACGGTCGCGTCAAGGACGACATGACCTTCGAGATCACGGGCGTGTTTGGTCCCAACCGGCTGAGCGTCATGCCGGCGCCGCATGGCTGGGCCCTGAAGTCGATCGACTACGACGGCAAGGACCTCGCCGACACGCCCGTGGACGTGCAGGGTGGCCAGGCGATCACCGGGATCACGGTCGTGCTGTCGAAATCGATGCCGACGGTGACGGGCACGCTGGTCGATAACAAGGGGCAGCCCGTGGCCGGCACCATCCTGCTCTTTCCGGACGATCCGGCCAAGTGGGCCGAAGAGGCGCGGCTGACACGCGCGACACGGCCGGATGACACCGGACGATTCGAGTTCAACCACACCGTTCCCGGTACCTACTTCATCGTGCCACTCGAGTACGTCCGGTCGGATCAATGGGCCGATCCCGCCTTCCTCGAGGACCTGCGCAGCCAGGCCAAACGGGTTCGCGTCGAGGAGGGCACGCCGCCTGCCCCGGTTGCGCTCACCCTCACTGACGGAGTGCGATAGATGCTGCACCTCATAGTTGCCGTCGTGATCGGCGGGTCGCTTCAGGGACCACCCCCTCCTCCGCCACCCCCACCGCCGCCGATGCGGGCGCCACGGGACCTCACGCCCGACCCGACGGGCACGGCGATTATCAAGGGGCACGTGGTCACGGTGGACGGGCGGCCGCTCCGGCGCGTCCAGATCCGCGTGAGCGGCGGACCGCTGCGCGAGGGTGCGACGGCGACGACCGGCCTCGAAGGCGAATACGAGGTCCCCGAGCTTCCGGCCGGACGCTACACCGTCCAGGCCACGCGCAGCGGGTACCTGCCCACGTCGTACGGCCAGCGTGCGTATGGGGAAGCCGGCACGCCGGTGGAGATTACCAACGGCGCGACTGTGGAGAAGATCAATTTCGTGCTGTCGCGCGCGGGCGTCGTCAGCGGCCGGGTCACCGACGAGACCGGAGATCCGGTGGCGGGGGTGGACATCCGCGCGATGCAGTGGCAGTTCTACCGGGGACGCAAGCGCATCGTCCCGGTCGCCACCTCGATGCTCCACGTCACGACCGATGACACCGGCCAGTACCGCCTCACGGGGCTCCCGCCGGGAGACTACTTCGTCACCGGGCGCCTGCGGGAGTCGTGGATGAGCGACGATAAAGAACCGCAGATGCTCTCCTACGCGCCGACGTACTACCCCGGCGTGGCGGACGCCGCCGAGGCGAGGCGCGTGAAGATCGCCAGCGGACAGGAGGCGCCCGCGATCGACTTCGCGCTCGTCGCCGTCCGCGCCGCCAGGGTGTCGGGCACGGCGCTCTCGGCCGAGGGGACGCCGCTCGCCGGTGCGCGGCTGATGCTGACGCAGGAGATCATCGGGCCCGGTGGCGGGACGATGAGTTTTGCCGGCACGACGCAGGCAGACGACCAGGGGCTCTGGACGCTGACGGACGTGGCGCCGGGCGACTACGTGCTGCGCGCGAACGGACGCGTGGGCGACGGCCCCAACGAGTCCGCCACGCTGCCCCTGACGGTTCACGGCGCGGACATCACCGGCCTCATCGTCGCGGCCGATGCGGGCGAGCTCGTCTCGGGCCGCGTCACGACGGCCGCGGGCGAGGCGCCTCCCTCCTCACTCGGCCGGCTGACCATCACGACCACGCCGGTGTCGATGGAGACGGGCACCCTGCGTCCGAGCCCCGGCGTAGACGACGGTGTCGTGGGGCCTGACGGCGGGTTCGTCCGTAGGAGCATGAGTGGACCGGTGGCGCTGAGGGTCGTAGGGATGCCGCGAGGCTGGGCCGTCACGCGCATCGATGTCGGCGGGCGGGATCTCGCCGGGCTCCCGATCGAGATCCGTCCAGGACAGCCGGTGGCGAACGTGACGATCGTCATCTCCGACGGGCTGAAGGCCGTCACGGGCAAGGTTGCCGACGTTGATGGCAGGGCCACCGACGCAACGGTCCTGCTGTTCCCCTCCGATCCTGTGCGATGGATCGAAGCGGCCGGCAATCAGCGAACGGCCCGGACGGACGCGAGTGGGACGTATCGGTTCGACGCCGTTCGTCCGGGAGAGTATTTCGTGATCGCGGTGGATTCGATGCAGCAGTGGCAGATGAACGATCCCGAGTTCCTGACCGAGCAGCAGAAGCGCGCGCTCCGGGTCGCTGTGGGCGACGCGGAGCTTCCGCCACTGGATCTGAAGGTGGTGCGCTGATGGCGCCCGCCTTTCTCGTGTGTGCGCTGGTGCTGGCGCAAGCGGTGGCGCCTGGCATGCCGCAGCGCCCGGGCGGGTCGGCACCGTCCGACCCGGCCGGGACGGCCGTCATCAGAGGCACCGTGACGGCGGCCGACACCGGCCGTCCGCTCCGCCGGGCGCGGGTCACGCTGACGGGACAGCCGCTGTCGGCGGCCCGGGCGACGAGTACGAACATTCGCGGCGAGTACGAGCTGAAGGATCTGCCGGCGGGCCGCTACGTCCTCCGCGTGCAGCGCGGCGGCTATCTGCCGATGCAGTACGGCCAGCGCCGGCCCGGTGAAGCCGCGCAACCGCTGGATCTCGCAGACGGGCAGGCGCTCGGCAAGCTGGATATGGCGCTGCCCCGCGCCGGCATCATCAGCGGCCGCGTCGTCGACGAGACCGGCGAGGCGGTGTCGGGCGTCAGGGTCTGGCCGATGCGTCAGGAGTACTTCCGCGGCCGGCGGCGGCTCGTCCCCGCCGGTTCCGACGGAACCACCGACGACACGGGCCAGTACCGGATCCTGAACGTGCCCCCGGGCGAGTACTACCTGATGGCGCTGCTCCGCGAAACGTGGACCGCGGGCCCCGAGCGCCAGACCTTCGGCTACGCACCGACCTACTTTCCCGGCATGGCACGTGTTGCCGACGCCTCCCGCGTGAAAGTGGGCATCGCACAGGAGGCCGCCAACATCGACTTCGCCCTCGTCGCCCAGCGCGCGTCGGTCGTGTCGGGCATCGCCACCGGTGCGGACGGGACACCGCTGGCCGGCGCGCGGGTCTCTCTCTCGCTCGAGATCATGGGGCCGGGCGTCGGGATGTCGATGAGCGCGGGAGGCGCGACCGTCGCGGCGGATGGATCCTGGCGCATGCGGGGCGTCGCTCCCGGGGAGTACCAGCTCGCGGTCTCGTCGCAGGAGCGGGACCGTCCTCCGGCCCGCGCGTCCATGACGCTGTTCGTGCAGGGGGCCGACATCGAAGGGCTCTCGCTCGTCGCCGATACAGGCGGTACGGTTACCGGGCAGATCGTCACCGACACGGGCGAGGCACTGCCCACGCCGCCGGTGCGGATGCGGGTGGTCGCGGAACCGATTGGCCCGGATCAGCGCCCCTACGGAATCATGGTTGGCGACGAGAACGGTGTGGCCACCACGGACGGGCGCTTCACGCTCACGGGTGCACTGGGCCGCTCGGTGCTTCGGCTGCAGGGGCTGCCGCGAGGCTGGGTCGTCAAGAGCATCGACGCCGGCGACCGTGACCTGGCGGAATCGCCGCTCGAGGTTCGCGGTGGCGAGACCGTGGACGCGCGGATCGTCATCACGAACCGGTTTCCGATCGTGAGCGGCCGTGTCGTTGACGAGAAAGCCAATCCGTCTGCGGGAAGCGTGCTCCTCTTCCCAACCGATGCCGCGATGTGGTTCGACCCCGGCGTCCTGCGACTCACGCGTCCCGACCAGACGGGTCTCTTCCGGTTCGAGAACGTTCGTCCGGGAGACTATCTCGCGGTGGCGCTGGAGGTCCTGGAGTCGTGGCAGGCGAGCGACCCCGAGTTCCTCGAAGGGCTTCGCAGCAGCGCGACGTCCGTCACGGTGCGCGAAGGCCAGCCGCTGCAGTTGAGTCTGACGGTACGGTGAGGCGTGTCGTGCGTGCCGGCTGAACGGGCCCACGGCATTCACAAAGGCACCAAGCACACCAAGCACACCAAGCATATTGTTCAGGGCGGGCCTCTTGGTGCGCCGTACGCTCCCCGTCAGTACCGCGAGGGGCTTTCCCCGATCCCGATGATGCTGCACGCCTGAACGATGTTCAGCCCAAGGGCGCGGGCGCGCTCCACGACGGGCGGCTCGTCGGCGCCCGGGTTCAGCCAGACCTCTCCCACGCCTTTCTTCGCGAGCTGCTCCATGACCGTGACGCCGGCGGCGGCGGGCACATAGACCGTGGCCATGTCGATGTCACCCGGCACGTCCAGCACCGTGGCAAACGTCTTGTGCCCCTCGACTTCGGTCTCGTTGGGATTGATGGGAATCACGGTGTGTCCGCGCCGCTCGAACGCGCGCAGGGCCTTGTTGCCGAACTTGTTCCGGTTGCTCGACGCCCCGACTACGGCCACCGTCTTGGACTGAGTCGTGTCAACTCCCAACTTCTCAACCTCCAACTTCCAACATCCCCGCAGTCGGGCGCGTAGGCCCGACCTTTAGGTCGGGCGTGACAGCGTGGGCGTTACAAAACTCTCAACCGCCGGCCTGGCAGGAACGGCGTTGACGCCACCTGCCCTTCGAACTGCCGTCCCCAGCGTCCCGGGATGGCGGTGCCGCAATCGGGGCACGCGCCGTCGGGTGTGAGGCGGTAGTCCTGGATGAAATACCCGTACCGCTCCACGAGCATCGCGCGGCAGTTGTGGCAGCGGGTGTGCTCGAGGTCGCCGACGCGTCCGGGCAGGTTGCCGGCGTAGACGTAACGCAAGCCATTACGGCGCGCGGTGTCGGCCGCCGCCATCAACATTTCAGGTGTCGTGTTCTCCGGATCCTGCATCCGGTAGTCCTTGTGGAACGCGGTGACATGCCAGGGAATGTCCACCGAGACCCCGGCGATGAACGCCGTCAGACGATCGATCTCGTCCGCTGAGTTGTTGAAGCCGGGGATCAGGAGGGTGACGATCTCGACCCACACGTTCATCTCGTGCAGCGCGCGGATCGTCTGGAGGACCGGCTCTAGCCGTCCGCCGAGCTCGCGATAGTGCCGGTCGTCGAAGCTCTTGAGATCCACTTTGTAGAGATCGATGTGCGGCCGGATGAAGTCGAGCACGCGGCGGGTGCCGTTGCCGTTGGAGACAAACCCGGTCATGAGCCCCGCGGCGCGGGCGTGCCTGAAGATTTCGACGGCCCACTCGCTCGTGATCAGCGGCTCGTTGTACGTGCTCACGACGACACGCGCGTTGAGACGCGTGGCCTCCTCGGCGAGCTGCGCCGGATCGGCATCCATCGGCGGCGCGATGGCCTGCGGATCGCGCAGGGCCTGTGACGTCACCCAGTTCTGGCAGTACGAGCAGTGCAGGTCGCAGCCGAGCATGCCGAAGCTGAACGCCAGCGCGCCGGGGCGGGCGTGGAAGAACGGCTTCTTTTCGATCGGATCGCACTGGATGCCGCCCACATAGCCCCACGGCACGTAGAGCCTTCCGCCGCGATTGAAGCGCACCTTGCACACGCCAACCGCGCCGTCGGGAATCGGGCACTCGTGTCCGCAGGCGTAGCAGCGCAGCCGTCCGCGATCGATGGGCTCGACCAGTTCCGGCGCCGCCTCAGCGGTTCGCGCCTCCAGCAGTTGCGCGAGGGAGGACATGCCCTGATTGTACGAGGTGTCGGGCCTACTCTGCGCGTAGCGCCACGAGCGGGTCGACGCGGGCGGCGCGGCGGGCGGGGATCCACGACGCGATCAGACCGATCGTGAGCAGACCCGCGGCGCCACAGCCGAAGGAGACGGGATCCCATGCGGAGACGCCGAACAAATGCGCCGCAAGGAGCCTGGTGCTTGCGAAGGCGGCGGCGATCCCCAGCAGGATCGCCGGCACCAGCACTCTGAGCGCCTGCCGCAGGACCAGCCGCATGAGGGCGCCGGGATCGGCGCCGAGTGCCAGACGGATGCCCAGCTCCCTCCGGCGGCGCGCCACGCCTGCGGCCAGCAGGGCAAAAAGTCCCGAAGCGGCGAGGATGGCGGCGAGGGCGCCGAACGCCGTCATCAGCCCGGCGCGGTAGCGCGGCTCGGCGGTCGCCTCCGCCACGGCATTCCGCACTGAGGTGACGTCCGTGATGAGGATGTCCCGATCGATCGCGGTGATGGCCACACGCGCCGCGGCGGCGTGCCGCATCGGGTCGTCGACAGTGCTCAGTAGCACGACGGCCGACTGCAGATCCCACTGCGCGAGCGGCACGTACATCTCCGGCTTCACCGGCGTCTCAGGGCTGACGTAGCGGATGTCCGCGACTACGGCCACTACGTCCATCGACTCGTCTCTCCCGTTCCTGTCGTGCCGTATGCGACGCCCGAGCGCATCAGACCCGGTCAGGAGAAGGCGCGCCATCGTTTCATTGACGATGACCACCGGCGGACTGTCGATGCGATCCCGAGAAGTGAAATCGCGTCCGCGGACGACGCGGGTCCCCAACGCGTCGAAGTATCCCGGCGACACGAAGTGCAAACCGGGCGCCTGCGCGACCATCTCTGGGTTGGGTCCGCCGTTGAGGATCCGCCGGCCGTCGTCCAGCCACACGGAGGTGCGCCATTCCCGGCTCGGGATCGGAAGCTCGCTGCCCAGCGCGACGCCTTCGACGCCTGGCGACGCGGCCAGCCGCCCACGCACGTCGTCGTAAATCCGGTTGACCCGAGCGGACGTCTCCACCGATGTGTCGCGGCGGGAAGGCGGCGGCAGATTGACACGGAGGCTGAGCACCGGACCCGGCGTGAATCCGAGGTCAACCTGCTGCAGCCGGACGAAGCTGCGAACCACGAGCGCGGCGCAGACGAAGACGAGCACGGCGATTGCCACCTCTCCAGCCACCAGGAGGTCGTGGAGATGCCTGGCGCCGCGGCCGCGCGTACTCTGCCCGCGGGCTTCGGCCATCAAACCCGAAAGACGGCGGCGGAAAATCTGCGCCATCGGGACGGCCCCGATGAGCACGGTCGTCAGCAGGGTCAGCGTGACCGCGACGGCAGCCGCGACGACGTCGAAACTCACGAGATCGGGCCTGGCCAGCGCAGGTGGACTGTAGGCCAGCAGCAGACGGATCCCGCCGACGGCCAGGCCCAGACCGGCGAGCGCGCCTGCCACCGCGATCACGAGGGCTTCGACAGCGATGTGGCGTGCGACGCGCCACGGCGTCGCGCCGATGGCGATCCGTACCGCAAACTCCGGCGCGCGTTCCGTGTTCCGCGACCAGATCAGCCCGCCGATGTTCGCGCAGGCGATCACCCAGACGAGCAGCGCTGCGATGCCGAGGAAAATCAGCATCGCTCGTGCACCTGAACTCACGACGTCCTGACGGAGCGGCACCACGTTGACCCCACGCGGCCTGCCTCGCTCTCTCTCGACGGGCGAGATCAGCGTCTGAAGTTCACTCGCTGCACTCTGCGCGGTTGCCGGAGCCGTCAGCCGCCCGATACCCGTGTACATCAGGTAACCCGCCGAGATGCGTGTTCGCTCGAAATCGGACTGCGCGGTCAGCGGGAGCCAGACATCCGTGCTGCCACGCCAGCGCTCGAATCCGGCAGGCATCACGCCCGCGATCGTGAACGTGCGACCGGATGCTCGCATCGGGAGCAACTGCCCCAGGATCCCGGGGTCGCGACCGAATCGCCGCTCCCACAGCCGGTCGCTGATCACAATCGACGCCGGATCAGTCCCAGCGATACCGCGCCCGATGGCCGGAGAGACACCGAGCGTGTCGAAGAAATTATCGGAGACGTACTCGGCCGGCAGGTGTACCCGGCCTCGCTCGCCGGCGGCATCGAGAACCGTACGCGTGAGGATGGCGACCTGCGCGAGTGTGCGGCTGTGCTCCTTCCACTCGACGTAGCGGACGTAGGGCACCGGCGCATCGGACCGGCCGGAGGCGTTGTCGGTTCCAAACAGCACGACGAGGCGGCCCTCGTCCAACACCGGCAGCGGTCGGAGCAGGATGCCGTATGCCAGGGCGAAGATCGCCAGCGTGCTGCCCATCGCAAGGGCCAGGGTGCCCGTGGACGCCAGGGCAAAGGCTGGTGACCGGCGGAGGAGCCGTAGAGCGTGTGTGAAGTCGTTCAGCATGGGGGTCGCCCGGGTGGCACGCTCAGTGGACGTTCAGTCCCGGCCTACGGTTGGAATTCATCGTTGAACGTCCGGCAGCGATACCGGGGCCGACTTCGGCCGCTGGCGCCCGACCCAGCCCGGCCTCCGGCCGCTGACGCCCGACCTAAAGGTCGGGCCTACAAGGGTGGTCGAGTTCGGCCGTGGGCCGCAGGCGCCCGGCCTGAAGGCCGGGCTACGAGGTCGGGCCGAGTCCGGCCTTCGGCCGCTGGCGCCCGGCCTGAAGGCCGGGCCTACTGGAGCAAGGAGTCGATAGCGGACTTGAAGGCGGCGAAAGACTGCGCGCCGTAGACGAATTTCTCGATCTTCATGGGTTGGCCGGGCGCGGGCGTCCGGCCGATCAGGACCATCGGCGTCCCCTGGATGCCGAGCTGCTCCATCCGCCGCACGCTCGCCTGCACCGACGCGGTGTACTTGCCGCTCGTCAGGCACGACTGCAGGCGCGCGGCGTCGAGACCGGCGGCTTTCGCCTGCGCCACCAGCGCCGCGTCGTCTTTCGCGACAGGGCTGTTGAAGAGGCTGCGGTGCATCTCCCAGTATTTCCCCTGCTCACCGGCGCAGTTGGCGGCCTCGTGGGAGCGCGCCGCGGTCGGATGAAGCGACGCGATCGGATAATCCACGAAGAGGTACTGGACCTTGCCGGTCTTGATGTACTCGGCCTCGATCTGCGGGAAGGTCTGGACCATCTGCCGTTTGCAGAAGGGACACTGATAGTCCGAGACCTCCATGATCGTGACCTTCGCGGAGTTCGAGCCCATCACCGGCTCGCCTTCGGTCGGCACCGAGGCGCCGACCAGGCCCGGCACCGTCGGCCCTTCCGGCCCCTCCTGCGGGCGCGCCTGCTCGATGAGCGACTGCAGGAAATTCTTGATCGCCGTCAGCTCGCGCTGCATCTGCGCCTGCTGCTCGCGGAGCTCCTGCACCTGGCGCTTGAGCTGCGCAATCTCCTGTGCGGGGTCCTGCTGCAGCGGCGGTGACAGCGACAGGATAGCGACGACGGCGACGGTCGCGACCTTTGTGAGCATGAGTAACGACTGTAACAGGAAAAACGCCCGGTCTGAAGATGCCGCCCGCCTGAAGGCAGTTCGCGCCCGCGCTGAAGGCCGGGCCTACGCGTAAATCCTCGCGGGACTGCGGCGCGTTACGGCGGGAAAATCTTGGCTGCCAGCGCGTCGGGGGAGGTGCGACGCTTCCTGCAGCTGTTACGATGTGCTGCCCGACAGGCTCGTAGCCCTGTCTAGACATCCTACTCGCAGAGGGTTGAATTGGCGCTTCCGCGATCGGGATCTGGTT
>JBBECO010000124.1:0-4037 GCA_040881785.1 Vicinamibacterales bacterium | reverse complement strand
CGGCTCGAACGCTGCGGGCGGCAAGCTCGATTTTGGGGTATGTTGCGAGTAGATATTTGGTTGATATGGAGAACGACATGCCCACCCGATCCGCGACGACACGTCTGGCCGTTCCGCTGACGGAGCTCCACAACCCGATGAGCGGACGGATCGACGCCGGTAAGGTGGCGGACTTCCTTGGCGTCCCACTGCCCCAGGTGGCCGCGGCGGTGGGCGCCAGCTACGCAGCCGTGCACAAGACGCCCGATGCGTCGAGCCTTCAGAAGGGGTTGGGCCCGATCAAGCGGAGTCTCGCGCTCCTTTCACGAGCGACCCGCACCAGACGCGAGGCGCGAGCCTGGCTGAACAGTCCCCATCCCGATCTGGGGGAGACGCCCCCCCTGGAAGTGATCCTGGGCGGACACGCGGATGCGGTGGTCACCTTGCTCGAGAACGCCATCGCAGGGCTTCCTTCCTGAAGGCGACGTCGTGCTGCCGCCTCAGGCCCTTCGGAAGGCCTTGCCCGCACTGCCGCGAATCCCGCTGCGCGGACCATGGTATCGCGCCGTCAACTACGACCACCTGGTCGGCCCGCCCCCGGGTTCACCGGCAGTCCTCGCCCCGCAGCCGCTGTGGCCTGGCGGCGCCGCCCGCAAGGGCGCGCGCTTCACGCCGCGAATGCCCACGACGGCCGGCGCTCAGCCTCCGGGCGCGTCCGGTATCGACTGCTTGTACCTGGCGGAAGACGAGCTCACGCCCGTGCTGGAAATAGCCGGCGTGCTCAGGCCGGCGGGCAGCCGGGTGCCCCTGCGCTTCGAGCCGCAGGTCATCATGACGGTGGACGGCGTGCTCACCGATGTGCTGGACCTCACCGACGTCTCGACGCAGCAAGCCCTTGGAACCACGCACCAGGAGTTGACCGGGGCGTGGCTCGTGCAGCAGTCCCGCTACCTGGCCGGACAAGGGCCGCCGCCCCCGACACAGCTGCTCGGCCAGGAGGCGTTCGGCGTCCGCCACGTCGTAGCCCTGAGGTACCCTTCCTCGAAGAACCCGACAGGCGTGGGCCTCGTGGTGTTTACGGGTCGCCTCCGGCCCAATCAGCACTCGCTCGCGGTCTTCAACCAGCGCGTCGGCAAACTCCAGCAGTCGCTTCCCTGAGCCAACTCTGGAGTGCGGAGCCGGCTTCACAACCGGCGCACGCGCGGCAGGAGCTCCGGGTGCGGGCGCCCCTCGGCGGCGGCGCGCCAGCCTGAGGCGTTGGGCAGTCCGAAAAGGACCAGCGTGCGCGGCGTGCGGGCCGGGCCCGCGTGAAGGCCGCCGTGCACGACGAAGGGACGCGCGTCGGTGAGGGCGGCGGAGGGCGCCTCGATGCGCCTGGCCCCCAGGGCGCGCAGGCGCGCGGCCTCGGCGCGGCAGGCCCCATACGAATCGACGCCGCCGGTCAGCGTCCGCATGGGGACCTTCGGTGACACGCCGTCCGCATCGTCGATCTCGATGGCCCAGAGCGCGCGGCGGATCGTCAGGAGATCCGCCGGATCGGTGATCTCTTCGTGGCGCAGGAGCTCGGCCCAGGCCCCATCCGGCGTATCGGCCACGTACTGCACCGGCCCTTCCCCATCGTGGTGCCACCGGCCGGCGGGCTGGCGTTCGTCTTCCCAGAAGAACGGCACGCGGGGATCCGCATGCCTGAAGACCATCATGTCGCCGGCGATGCGACGAGCGCGCGTGCCAGCGCGCGCACGCGCTGCGGGCCGTCGTCTTCGGGCGCCCACGCGCCGGCGAGCAGCGCCGAGGGGGGGCGGCCGTCGAGCGCCGCCCGCGAGCGGTCGAACCAGCGGCGAATCCCGATCCCGTTGTAGGCGCCCGCGAGATCGCCGATCACCAGCGCGATCAAGTGGAGGCGCGCGGCAACGTCGTCCGGCGTCCGGCGCTCCCCTTTCGCATAGCGGACAAGGCTCGAGGCGGAAATCCCGAGGAACGCCGCGAGCGGGTCCGCGTCGAGAATCGCGGTCACACGCGGCCACTCGGTGTCGGGGAGCGGGGATTCCTCGAGGCGCGCGTCGATATCGCGGAGCGCCTGGGCGAGCTCGCCGGCCTCCGGCGGATCTCGCCGCTCGACGACCGACGCGGCGTACGCCGCGATGCCGGCTTCGCGCACCCGCGCAGCCGCGCCGCGGACCTGTGGGTACGTCAGGTCTGCGAAATCAGGGCTGTCGTCGACGAGCCCGACCGCGTGAGCCTTCCTCACCGCATGCGCCGCCGCGTGAGCGACGGCGCGGTTCGCGAGTGGATCAGGATCGGATTTCATTTGGATGTTCCATACAATCCAATTGTGATCCGATTCGGACCCGCAAGTCAACTGCCGACTGGCGGCTGCCTCAGCGCGGCGCTGGCCATGCGCTTCATTGACGGCGCCGAGAGGGACGGCCGGCGCGCGCCAGGCGTCGCTGCTCGCCCCCGAAGCAACTTCCTTCTTCCCGATCGGGAATATTCGGTAGCGTCTGCCGCCAGCTGGGCTCATAAATTCCCGATCGGGAATTATCAGCAGGATCCTGACAAAAAACAGTTAGAATGTTCCCGAACGGGAACATGGATACAAAGCAAATCGGCGCCATCGTACGTGCTGCTCGCAAGGCGCAGGGACTCAGGCAGGATCAGCTCGCCGCCGCGGCCGGCGTGGGCCTGAGGTTTCTCGTTGAGCTGGAAGCCGGAAAACCCACGGTCCGGCTCGGCAAGGCACTCGAGGTGCTCGCCGCCCTCGGCTGTCGCGTCGAGATCGTGGCGCCCCCGGCGCCGGCCGGCGGCCGATGACGCGAACCTTGTCCGTCTGGTGGAACGACGCCGTCGTCGGAACGCTGCGCCTCGACGCCGATGGCGGAATGGTCTTCGCCTACGAGGACGAGTGGCTCAGCGACGGGACCCGGCCGGCGCTCTCTCTGTCGCTGCCGAAGCGCGCCGGCGCCTTCAGGCGACGTGCGTGTCGCCCGTTCTTCGCCGGCCTGCTGCCCGAAGAGGGGCAGCTCGACGCCGTTGCGCGGAAGCTCGGCATCTCGAAGAGCAACGACTTTCGACTCCTCGAAGCGCTCGGCGGAGACGTCGCCGGCGCACTCACGCTCTGGCCGCAGGGTGAGCGTCCTCCGGCATTCGATCCAGCGGGCCTGCCGACCCCGCTCGACGACGGCCAGCTCGCAGCCCTTCTGGAGGCGCTGCCGCGCCGTCCGCTGCTCGCGGGTGAAAACGGACTCCGGCTGTCGCTCGCGGGCGCTCAGGCGAAACTGCCGGTCGTGCTCACCGGCGGCCGGATTGCGCTGCCCGCGCGCGGGCAGCCCACGACCCACATCCTGAAGCCGTCGATTCCCCGGTTCGCCGGGACAACCGAAAACGAAGCGTTGATGATGAGACTTGCCGAAGAGGCGGGACTCGCCGTCGCCCCGATCGAAGCCCGGACGGCGGCCGGCAGGCCATACCTGCTCGTCACGCGATACGACCGGCGCACCGAAGAGGCGGGCGTCAGGCGGCTCCATCAGGAAGACTTCTGCCAGGCGCTGGGCATCCCGCCCGAGCGGAAGTACGCGTCCGAGGAGGGGCCCACGTTCAAGGTCAGCTTCGACCTCCTGCGCCGGGCAGCATCGCGCCCTGCCGTCGAAGTGCTCAAGCTGCTGGACGCGACGATCTTCAACGCGATCATCGGCAACGCCGACGCGCATGGCAAGAACTACAGCCTGTTGTACCGCGACGAGGACGTGGTGCTCGCGCCGCTGTACGACCTCGTGTGCACGGTCGCGTACGAGGACCTTTCCCCCCGGTTCGCCATGAAGATCGCCGGGTGTGCGACGCTCGAGGAGATCACGCGGAAGACATGGGCCGGGTTCGCCGCCGACGTCCGGCTCGGGGCGCCCTACGTCCTTCGGCGCGCCGGCGCGCTGAGCGAGACCGTTCGCGACGCGATGCCGCGCGTGGTGGATCGGCTCGCCGAAGCGGGACTCGACGGCGACGCGCTGGCCGGATTCGCGGCGCTGGTCGCGTCGCGCGCGGATCGGGTGCTGCGGAGCCTGTGA
>JBBECO010000123.1:3431-25915 GCA_040881785.1 Vicinamibacterales bacterium | reverse complement strand
GGGGCTCGGGGCTCGGGGCTCAGCCCCCAGCCCCGCTCTAGTCTTTGGCTGCGGCCCGTTCGGCATCGCGCCGGCGCTTGTCTTCGTCCTCAGCGGTGTCACCGATCTCGGTCACCTCCCCACCCGTTTCGATGCCGAGCACATCACCGGGCTGCGCGCGGCCGCCGACGTGCGGGCTCACGTCACCGGTTGCCGCCGCCGGCGCCGAGCGGTCGCGGAACGCTCGGGGCTCGACCGGCCGCAGCCGCTCGGCGGTGTAGGCTCCCGGTTTCCACCAGTCCGGCTGGCGGTAATGACGACCGGAGTCGAGCGCGGGTGTCTCGGCCGTCCGGAGGTCGTCGGGGCAGCACACGGCAGCCATCCGCGACTCATAAGCGGTGAGGTCGGCATCCGACAGCTCACCGAATCGGGTCTCGTCGAACTCGGGATAGTTGCGCAGGGTCTCGCGCGCGACATCCACGCGCAGCGCGCCGGCGTCGCGGTCCACCTGGGCGTGACCGATCGGCAGGAGAAAGCGCCGGGACGTGAACCAGCCGCCCGAATCGACGATGGTGTAGAGCACCCGTCCCGAGGCGGGATCGACGAGGAAGCCATCCACGTCGCCGAGTTTGGCGTTGTCGGTGCCGCGGACATCCAGACCGTCGAAGTCCACCACCGAATCGTCGAGGTCGTCTGCGTCGAGGTATCGCAGGCGTGAAGCGTAAGTCGTCTGTGCCATCGAAAGTCCTCCGGACATGAAAAGTCGTTCGCTCATGAGTGAGCAAGAACGGCTCCGCATGGCGGAACGGACGAGACGGCTCAGGCGAGCAGATCTTCGGCGATGACCATCCGCTGGACTTCCGACGTGCCCTGGTAGATTTCCGTGGCTCGCACGTCCCGGAAGAGGCGTTCGACGACCGAGCCGCGGCGGTAGCCCTTGGAGGCGAGGATCTGCATCGCGCGGTCGGCCGCATGATGGGCCGCCTCGGAAGCGAACAGTTTCGCCATGGCGGCGTCAGCCGTCGGACGCGCCTGCCGCTGCCGCGAGTCGGCCGCCTTCATCGTCAGCATCCGCGCCCCTTCGAGCTCGGTGGCGACATCGGCGAGCATCCACTGGATCGCCTGGTAGTTCGCGATCGGCTGTCCGAACGCCTCGCGGTGCTTCGCATGCTCGAGGGCCTCGTGCAGGGCCGCGGCGCCCACGCCGAGGGCCTGCGCCGCGATGGCGACGCGGCCGCCGTCGAGGGCCCACATGGCGATCTGGAAGCCGTCCCCGGGCGAGCCCAGCAGCGCGTCTGCCTCGACGCGGACGTTCTGGAGCTCGAGCTCCATACAGCCCAGGCCGCGCACGCCCAGCGAGTCGGCGGTCACGACGCGCGAGAGTCCTGGCGCGTCGATCGGCACGAGAAAGGCGCTGATGCGGCGCCCGCTCTGGGCCTGCCCCGCGCCTGTCGAGGGGTGCGTCGCCGCAAACACGATGACGACGTCAGCCGCCTCGGCATTGGCGACCCAGACCTTGCGGCCATTGAGGACGTACCCGCGGTCGTCGAGTCGTGCCACGGTGTGCTGGTTCGCCGCGTCAGAGCCCGCGTGCTCTTCGGAGAGCGCGAACGCGCCGAGCGCCTTGCCGGAGGCGAGCCGCTCGAGCCAGGCCTGCTTCTGCGCGTCGGTGCCGAACTTCTCGATGGGCTCGGCGACGAGCGAGTTGTTGACGGCCGCGATCACCGCGATCACGGCGCTGGCGCGCGCGAGTTCCTCGATCGCGACGGCGTAGCTCACGTAGTCGAGGCCGGCGCCGCCCCACGCGGTCGGGATCGTCACACCCATCAGCCCTTCCCGGGCCGCGGCCTGCACGAGATCTTTCGGGAAATGGCCGTCCTCGTCGATGGCGGCCGCGTGCGGCGCCACGTGCTCGGCGGCAAAGGCGGCGATCCGCTGCTGGAAGGCTTTCTGGGGGTCGGTGAGTTCGAGGATCATGTCGGGCAGACTCCACTGTCGCTGTCACGCTGTCACGGCCAAACGGCTCTCGGCACCAAGGCTATCAAGGGCACTAAGAACACTAAGGAGAACACAAAAACAAAACAATTTCTTGTTTGGTGTTCTTGCTTCGTGCTCTTTGTGGGCTTGGTGTTCTTCGTGCGGAGGGCCGTCGGTCCGTCCTGCCCTGAGCGAGCGAAGCGAGTCGAAGGGTCAGCGTGACAGGGCGAGGCGTTCGAATATGGGCCTGAGCTTGTCCGCCGTCTGTGGCAGTTCCTCCGGCAGCACCCGGGTCTGCCCCACCACTGTCATGAAGTTGGTGTCGCCGTCCCACCGTGGCACGACGTGCAGGTGCAGGTGGCCGGGGATCCCGGCGCCGGCAGGTTTCCCCAGGTTGATCCCCATGTTCATGCCGTGGGGCGCGTAGGCTTCGGTGATCGCGGTCTCGGCCACGCTCGCGAGCTCCATCAGCTCGCAGCGCTCTTCGACCGTCGCCTGCGCGAGGCTCGCCACGTGGCGGTTCGGGACCACCAGCAAGTGCGCGTTGTTGTAGGGGAAGAGATTGAGGATGACGTAACAGGTCCTGCCGCGATAGACGACCAGGGACTCGAACGAATCCGCGCTTTGTCCCGAGCGAGCGTCCGCGCTCGCGCGAGTCGAGGGACAGAAGACACAGCCGGCCTCACCGCTGCCGGTCACGTAGGCCAGACGCCACGGCGTCCAGAGACGCTCCATCAGACGCCGGCGAGGTCCGTTCCGGGCGTGACGGCCGGGACCGGCGCGGCCGGCGCAGCCTCGGACTCGCGGTTGATCAGGTCCTTGAGTTCCTTGCCGGGCTTGAAGTACGGCACCTTCTTCGGCGGCACGTCCACCTTGTCGCCCGTCTTCGGATTCCGCCCCTTCCGTGGCTCGCGCCGCCGGAGGCGGAAACTCCCGAAGCCCCGCAGCTCGATCTTCTCGCCGCGGTGCAGGGCGTCGATGATGCTCTTGAACACGGTATCGACGATGACCTCGGAGTGCTTCTTGGTGAGGTCGGACACCTTCGACACTTCCTCGACGAGCTCCGCTTTCGTCATGCTGCCGTTGGTCATGGGGCCCTCAACTATCACCCCGCAGGCCCGACCTTCAGGTCGGGCGTGCACGAGCCAGCGCTTTGCTGATCGCCTCACGCCCGACCTGAAGGTCGGGCCTACGTGATCGTTACTGCTGCCGCTTGAAGTGATCGCCCAGCGTCACTTCCGGCCGTCCGGTCATCTCCGTGTAGGCTTCCCAGTCCGCGCGGAACTCCTCGTTCTTGAGCGCGCGGATGCTGAGACCGATCTTCCGCTCGGCGGGGATCAGCTTGATGATCTTCATCTGGTAGCTCTCGCCGACCTGCAGATCCAGCTTGCCTTCCTTGCCGGCCTGCTGCGAGTCGTCGAACTCCGAGACGTGGATCAGCCCTTCGATGCCCTCGACCAGCTCCACGAACGCGCCGAAGTTGGTCAGGCGGACGACCTTCCCTTCGACGGTGTCGCCGACGTTGTGCTGCGAGAAGAACTCGTCCCACACGTCGGTCTGGAGCTGCTTGAGACCGAGCGACAGGCGCTGGTTCTCGGCATCGATGTTGAGCACCATGGCCTGGACTTCATCACCCTTCTTCAGCACCTCGGAGGGGTGCTTCAGGCGCTTGCTCCAGGACATGTCGGAAATGTGGATCAGGCCGTCGATCCCCTCTTCGACCTCGACGAACGCGCCGAACTCGGTCAGGTTGCGGACCTTGCCGGTGATCGTCGTGCCGATCGGGTACTTCTCCGACAGCTCGTGCCAGGGATTGCTCTCGACCTGCTTGAGGCCGAGCGAGATCCGGCGCGCGCCCGGATCCACGCCGAGGACCATCGCTTCGACGGAGTCACCGACGTTGAGCACCTTCGAGGGGTGCTTCACGCGCTTGCTCCAGGACATCTCGCTGACGTGGATCAGGCCCTCGACGCCGGCCTCGAGCTCCACGAACGCGCCGTAGTCGGTCAGGCTGACGACCTTGCCGCTCATCCGCGCGCCGACCGGGTAGCGGTCGGTGACGTTCGACCACGGATCGTTGTGCAGCTGCTTGTGGCCGAGCGAAACGCGCTCGGTCGCCGGGTCGTACTTCAGCACGATGACGTCGATCGGGTCGTTGACCTTGAACAGCTCCGACGGGTGCGTGACGCGGCCCCACGACATGTCGGTGATGTGCAGCAGCCCGTCGATGCCGCCGAGATCCACGAACGCGCCGTAGTCGGTGATGTTCTTGATGACGCCCGGCAGGACCTTGCCTTCGGCGAGCGTGTCGAGCGTGTGCTTCTTCTTTTCCGCGTTCTCCTCTTCGAGGAGGACCTTGCGCGAGAGCACGATGTTGCCGCGCTTCTTGTTCACCTTGATGACGCGCATGCGCAGCTCCTGGCCGCGGAGCGCGTCGAGGTTGCGCACGGGACGAACGTCGATCTGCGAGCCGGGCAGGAACGCGCGGACGCCGATGTCCACCGCCAGACCCCCCTTGATCCGCTCGATCACCCGGCCGATGACGACCCGGCGATCGGTGTAGGCCTTTTCGACCTCGTCCCAGATCTTCATCTTCTCGGCTTTTTCGCGCGAGAGGACGACGTAGCCTTCACGGTCTTCGGTGCGCTCGAGCAGCACGTCGACGGTGTCGCCGGGCTGGACGGTGACCTGGCCGGTCTCGTCGATGAACTCGTCGACGGGGATGATCCCCTCGGACTTGTAGCCGACGTCGACGATCACTTCCGATGCGGTGACTTTGAGTACGGTGCCCTTCACGACCTCACCTTCCGCGATGTTGCGGAAGCTGTTATCGTAAAGATCGAGGAGGCGGGCATATTCCTGCGGGTCGATCGAATCGTCCGCCGGGTTCAGAGTCGTCATCTTTTCAGAGGGCTTCTGAGCGGATCGTTCGGTTCTCTCAACGGTTCCGGTTGCGCCACCTCCTTGGGGATTGTTCTGCTGCGCGTTGTCTGTTGCCATGCGAAACGTAGTCCTCCTCGGTCGTGCTTCTCAGCTGTAGGGCGGTTCGCGAACCGCCCCTACGCCCTGTAGTTTGCGTTGCTCGTGATTGCGATAAGCAATAGAAGATACAACAGTTAGGGGCCAGCGGTCAAACCCGGACACTCATAGCGGCGAGGCATCAAATGGCGAAGAAGAAGAGCTCCAGGACCACGGGGAAGGCCCGGGGACAGCAGCGGACCCCGTCGAAGCGCAAGGCCGGCGCGGGCGCTCGGGCAAAAGCCCGAACTGCCGGCGGCCGTTCGAAGGGGCTCGCGGCAGGCCGGCGCAAAACCGCCGCGGCGAAGACCTCGAAGGGGAAGGCCAGGCGAAAGAAGGCCGGCAGCCCACCCCGTCCCGGCAAGCGCGAGACCGCGCCCCGCAAGGCGAAAACCACACGGAAATCCGCCGCCGCCAGGACCACTCGCACGGGCGTCGCTCGAAAAGGCGCAGCCCGAAAAGGCGCTCGGAAGAGGGCCGGAGGGACAGGCCGCGAGAAGACCCTGTCTCAGACGCCTGAAACCGGCCGCTCCGTTCGCGGACGCACCAATCCCATGGCGACCCGGCGATCGACCGGCACCGCCGCCGGCGCCGGCGGCATGCGTCACGCCCCCGGCCTCGACCGCCAGCGGAAGCGGCTCCGCGAGCTCGAAGAAACCATCGCAGAGCCGCCGTCGAGCCTAAACATGGACCGGACGGCGTCTGCCGCCCGATCGGGCCGCCGGCACATGCAGGACGAGATCCACGAGCACACTGAGAGCAGCCCCGCGATGACCGGCGGCGACGTCGACGCCGACTGGCAGGAAGCCTATGCGGTCGGCGACGAGGCCCCGGGGGGCGACAATCCCACGCCGGATCAGGACCGCGTGGACGACATCGGCAAGGCGCTCGGCGTCGTCTACGAAGACAACGAAGAGCTCAAGGGCTCGGACAAGATCGCCGAGCGCGACAAGCACCGCTGGGAGCTGGATCCCGCGTCGTCGGACGATTACAGAGACCGAGACTGATTGGCGATTGCCGATTGGTGATTCGCGATTGGACTGCTGATTGATGATCGATGATTGGATTGTCGATCAATGATTCGCGATTGAATTGACGATTAGTACCGGCGCGGCCTGGCAGGGCCCGAAGACGTGAGAGTCGTCATCCGCTGGTTTGCCGCACGAGCGCCATCACGCGCTCGACAACCTCGTCGATCGGGATCCCCGTGGTATCGATCAGGACCGCATCGGCGGCCAGCGACAGCGGCGACGCGGCCCGCGTCGAATCGCTCCGGTCGCGCTCGGCCAGCGCCGAGGCGACCTCCTGGACGGCCGCCGGCCCCGTGCCCGCGGCATGCGAGGGATCGGTCGCGCGCCGCCGCGCGCGCTCCTCGGGCGACGCATCCAGATACACCTTGAGATCCGCACGTGGAAACACGACCGTGCCGATATCCCGTCCCTCCATTACGACGGACCCCCTCGCCCCCATTTCACGCTGCTGCCGGATGAGCACCTCGCGGACCCCCGGCTGCCGCGCCACGGCAGCGGCGGCCCGGTCGATCTCCGGCGTCCGGATCGCCTGCTGCACGTCATGGCCGTCCACGCGGACGACGCCGTCGCTGACGTTGATGACCGCACGGGTGGCCAGTGCGGCCAGCTGGTCTTCGTCCTCGAGGTCGAGGCGTTCGAACACGGCTTTCCAGGCGACCGCGCGGTACATCGCGCCGGTGTCCACGTGACGGTAGCCGAGTTTCGCGGCGACGGCGCGCGCCACGGTGCCTTTGCCGGCGCCGGACGGTCCGTCGATGGCAATGATGAGCGGGCGGGAGCGGGCGGCGCTGGTGGTCGAGGTCATGAGGTCACGGGTATTATCTCAGCCCATGCTGCGGCGCCGGAAGGCTTTCGCGATCATCGCCATTCCTGTCCTGCTCGTGCTGGGCGGCGTCGCGTTGGGCTACGACCATGCGCGGGGGGCCGCATTCGTGGTGCGTGCCGCGAACATGGGCGGCCCGGCGCGGACCGTGGCCGACTGGACGACCGACCCGGTCGCCGAGTCCGAGACGTCCATCCCGTGGCGCGGCGGGCTGCTGCGCGCGCGGCTGTATCAACCGGCCGATCCCGACGATCCGCCGGCACTGCTGGTGCCGGGCGTCCACGCCGGCGGCATCGAGGAACCCCGGCTGGTGCAGTTCGCACGCGACGTGGCCGCGATGGGACGCACGGTCGTCACCGCGGAGCTCCCGGATCTCAAGAACTACGCGATCACGACGCGGACCACCGACATGATCGAAGACGCCGGCCTCTGGCTGTCGAAGCGGTCGCGCGACGGCCGGATCGCGATGATGGGCATCAGCTTCGCCGGCGGACTGTCGCTCGTCGCCGCGTCGCGCCCATCGCTCCGGGATCAGGTGGCGCTCGTGCTGTCGTTCGGCGGACATGGCGATCTGCCGCGGACGCTGCGGTACCTCTGCACGGGTGAGCTGCCCGGCGGCGGTTCGCTGCCGCCGCACGATTACGGGATCGCGATCATCCTGCTCGGCGTCGCCGACCGCATGGTGCCTGCGGAGCAGGTGGGGCCGCTGAAGGACGCGATCCTCGCGTTTCTCAACGCCTCGCACGTGGACATGTGGGACAAGGCGCAGGCGCAGGTCGAGTTCGCGCGCGCGAAGGCGATGGGGGACGCGCTGGCGGAGCCGGCGCGCACGATGATGGGATATGTGAGCAGCCGCGACGTGGCGCGGCTCGGCCCGCTGCTGCTGCCGCACGTCACCGAAATGGGAAGCGCCGCCGCGCTATCGCCGGTGCAGAGTCCCCCGCCGCCGTTCCCCGTCTACCTCCTCCACGGCATCGACGACAACGTGATCCCGGCCGCGGAATCGGCGATGCTGGCGCAGACGCTGCGGGACCGCGGTGCCGACGTGTGGCACCTCGCGACGCCGCTGATCACCCACGCCGAGGTCGATCGCTCCGCGGCCGCGGCCGCGATCTGGGAGCTCGTGCGGTTCTGGGCCAACCTGCTGTCTGAAGGGTGAACAGCAGGATGGGACATGGCAGAACTCCATTTCCCATCCAGGCCGTTCATGCCCTCCGCGGCCTGGCGGCTCGTTTCAGTGCGGTCACTTCCTTGTCACTGAGGTCGCGGAACTCACCGGGACGGATGTCGTCGTCGGTGATCGGACCGATCCGCACGCGCTTGAGGCGGCTCACGCGATGCCCGACGGCCTCGCACATCCGGCGCACCTGGCGGTTGCGCCCTTCGTGAATCAGCACCGACAGGATCGCGTCCTGGCCGGTCGTCGAGTCGATCAGCTTGACGATCCCGACTTCGGCCGGCTGCGTTTTCCGGCCATCGAGCACGACGCCGCGCGACAGGCGGTCGATCGTCTCGGCGCTCGGCACGCCGCGCACCCGGACGTGATACTCCCGCGGCACCGCGTGGCTCGGGTGCATCAGCTTTTCGGCGAGGTCGCCGTCGCTCGTGAGCAGCAGCAGTCCTTCCGACTCATAGTCGAGGCGCCCGACCGGATAGACGTACTCACGGACGCCCCCCTTGTTCAGGAGGTCGAGCACGGTGGGACGCTGTTCGGGGTCGCTGCGGGTGGTGATGTAGCCGCGCGGCTTGTACATCAGGATGTAGCGGCGGCGCCCAGCCGCCTTGACGCGCCGGCCGTCCACGCGGATGTCGTCGGTGTCCGGGTCCGCCTTCGAGCCGAGCTCTGTGACCGGCGTGCCGTTGACGGTGACGCGCCCCTCAGTGATGAGTGTCTCCGACGCACGACGGGAGGAAATGCCCGCGGTGGAGAGGATCTTCTGAAGGCGGATGGGGGCCATACGGTCAGTGTACTGGCTCGTCGTTCGGCACGTCCTCGGCGGGCACCTCTTCCTCCACGGGCTCGACGCGCGGCGCCTCCTCGTCGAACGGCAGCGGCGTCGTCGTCGCCGTGGGCTCGACGAGCCCCAGCGGAAGCTCGAAGCCGAGCGCGTCCGACATTTCCTCGACCTTCGGGAGGTCGCTGAGATCGTTCAAGCCGAAGCGTTCGAGGAAATCTCTCGTCGTCGCGTACATGAAGGGACGGCCGACGACCGGCTTGCGGCCGACGGTTTTGATCAGGTGCCGATCCACCAGGGTCGAGAGCACGCCGCCGCTGCTCGTGACCCCGCGGATCTCGGCGATCTCGGCCGCGGTGACGGGCTGCTTGTAGGCGATCACGGCGAGCGTTTCGAGGGCCTGGACCGACAGCTTGCTGCTCGTGCGCTCGTGAAAGAGCTTGCGCACCCACTCGTGGAACTCGGGGCGGGTGACGATCTGGTAGCCGCCGGCGATCTCGATGAGCTGCAGGCCGCCGGGGCGGTCGTAGTCGGCGCGGACCGCGGCGAGCGCCGCGTCCACGTCCTCGCGCGGCTCGCCGTCGAGCAGCTTGTACAGCGACTTGAGCGTCACCGGCTCCGGCGACGCGAAGATCAGCGCTTCGACGACGGGTTTCAAGTGGTCTGACACGATGTTCCTCTTGGCGCCGGCCGGGGCCCCGACCTGAAGGTCGGGCCTACTTTTCCGGTTTGTCTGGATCGGTGATGACGGGTGAATCCGGTTTCTCGGCGACGGCCGCGGCTTCCGCCGCCTGGCGAACGACCTCCGCGTGCTTCTCTTCCGGATCGCCGAGCGGTTTCGGCGCATCCGCCGGCCGTGCGCGCTTGTAGATCCGGATCGGTCCGACGACCCCCGCCTGGAAGACGCGCACCAGTTTCAGCCGGATCATCTCGAGCAGCGCAAGGAACGTGACGATCAGGCCGGCCCGCGACTCGACGTCCGCGAACAGATCCTCGAAGCCGCATGCCTCGGTTTCGGACAGCCGCGCCATCAGCTGCTCGATGCGGTCCTCGATCGCGATCTGCTCGCCCGGCAGGTACATCTTCGGGCGCTCCCTGGCGCGCTCGACGACGTTGCGGAAGGCGCTGATCAGGCTGAAGAGATCGACTTCGATCTCCGGCTCCGGCGCTTCGCCGGCGATCTCGGCGATCGGGCCGTCCGGACGCGTCCACTGCGCGCTGCGGAGCGTCTCGCGCTCGTGCAGCAGCTCGGCGGCCGCCTTGAACTTCTGGTGCTCGAGCAGCCGGCGCACGAGCGCTTCGCGCGGGTCCTCTTCCGGATCCTCCTGCGTGGGATCCACGCGCGGGAGGAGCATCCGCGACTTGATGTGGATGAGCGTGGCCGCCATGACCAGGAACTCCCCCGCCACGTCGAGGTTCAGCTCCTGCATCAGGTCGATGTACTCGAGATACTGCTTCGTGATGCTCGTGATGGGGATGTCGTAGATGCTCACCTCGTGCCGCTTGATCAGGTGCAGCAGCAGGTCGAGCGGCCCCTCGAAGTGCTCGAGGCGGACCGGATAGCCCTCGAGAATCGACTCGAAGTCCTGGTGTTCCATCACGAATACTTCAACTTCACGGCGGTGCGGACGCGTTCCATGGTCTCGTGCGCGATCGCGCGGGCCTTGCGGGAGCCGTCGTGCAGGATGTCGCGGAGCGTGTCGGGACGGGCGACGAGCTCCGCGCGCCGCGCGCGCATGGGCTCGAGATATTCGTTGAGTGCCGCCGCCAGCTTCTTCTTCACTTCGACGTCGCCGACCTTGCCCAGGCGATAGCGGGCCTTGAGGTCCTCGACCTCGGCCACGTCCGGATTGAACGCGTCGTGGTACACGAACACCGGGTTGCCTTCGACCGTCCCCGGCGTGTCGGCGCGCACGCGCTTCGGGTCCGTGTACATCTGCATGACCTTCTTCCGGATCGTCTCTTCGTCGTCGGCCAGGTCGATGGCGTTGTGATAGCTCTTCGACATCTTCCGGTTGTCGAGGCCGGGCAGGCGCGGGAACTTCGTCAGCAGCGGCTGCGGCTCGACGAACAGCTGGCCGTAGAAATGGTGGAAGCGGCGGACGACCTCGCGGGTCAGTTCGAGGTGCGCGACCTGGTCCTCGCCCACCGGTACGTACTGGGCGTTGTAGATGATGATGTCGGCCGCCTGCAGCAGCGGATACCCCAGGAAGCCGAAGGTCGACAGGTCCTTCTCCGAGAGCTGCTCCTGCTGCTCCTTGAAGGTCGGCACGCGCTCGAGCCAGGGAACCGGCGTGACCATCGACAGCAGCAGGAAGAGCTCGGCGTGCTCGGGCACGAGCGACTGCACGAAGATCGTGCTCTTCTCCGGATCGATGCCGGCGGCGATCCAGTCGGCGACCATGTCGTAGCCGTTGGCGACGATGTCGGACGTGTCGGCGTAGCCGCTCGTCAGTGCATGCCAGTCCACGACCACATAGAAGCAGTCGTATTCGTCCTGCAGCTCCACCCAGTTGTGCAGCGCGCCGACCAGGTGGCCGAGGTGCAGTTTGCCGGTTGGACGCATGCCGGACAGGACGCGGGGCTTACCCGCCTGCTTGTCCACCGAAGCCTTGGCGAAGGTGGAGGCGTCAGCGCTCATAGAAGCAGCAGCCTCTCCAGAGAGTCCGAGATCGGTTCGATCACGTTCCGCAGCACGCCGGTGACGATCAGCGCCAGCAGGATGATGAACCCGTACTGCCGCAGGCCGTTGATCAGCGGCGCGAAACTGTCGGGCAGGAGGCCCGACAGCACGTTGCCGCCGTCGAGCGGCGGCACCGGCAGCATGTTGAAGACGGCCAGCAGCACGTTGATCGACACGGCGAAGTACAGCACCCGCATGAGCGGTTCGCCGGCTGACTCGAGACCGCCGAGACTGCGGAACACCAGCGCGGCGGCGGTCGCGATCGCCAGGTTGCTGGCCGGTCCGGCGGCCGCCACGATCATGAAGTCGCGCTTGGGGTTGCCGAACCGGCTGATGTTCACCGGCACCGGCTTGGCCCAGCCGAAGATGAAGCCCGTCGTGAACATCGCCATCAGCGGCAGGAGCACCGTGCCGATGGGGTCGATGTGCACGATCGGATTGAACGACACCCGGCCGAGCAGCCGCGCCGTCGGATCGCCCAGACGGTCGGCCGTGACGGCGTGGGCCCACTCGTGCACGGTGAGTGAGGCGAGCACGACGCCAAATACTATGAGAATCGAGGCGATATCCAATGGTCGGAATAACTGGCTATGTGCAGGAAACGCAATAGGTTATCACGCGCCACCGGTAAAATGGGCGAGCACCGCGTCGGCGCACTTCGGGCCGACGACCCGCGCGAGGTCTTCGCGCGTCGCGCGGCGCACGCCCGCCACGCTGCCGAAGGCTGTCAGCAGCGCCCTGCGACGCCGCGGACCGACGCCACCGATCTCGTCGATCTCGGACCGCAGGTCGCGCTTCGTGCGGGACTGCCGGTGGAACGTGACGGCGAAGCGGTGCGCCTCGTCGCGGATCCGCTGGATGAGGAGCAGCGCCGGGCTGTCTTTCGGCAGCGCGATGCCGTCCACGAGATCGCGGGTGAAGAGCGTTTCTTCCTTCTTCGCGATGCCGACCGCCACCAGGTTCGCGAGACCGAGCTCTTCCAGCGCCTGGTAGGCCGAGTGCAACTGGCCTTTGCCGCCGTCGATGAGGATGAGATCCGGGAATGGGCCGCCCTGCTCGAGGAGCTTTCGATAACGGCGCTGAACGACCTGGTGCATGGCGGCGAAGTCGTCCAAGATTCGGGGCTCGGGGCTCGGGACTCGGGACAATTTCTGACTTCCGAGTAACTTGGTAGGCGCTTGCTCCGGAGCCCCGAGCCCCGAGTCCCCAGTCCCGGACGCCGAGCGAGCACGAGAGCCGCGCGAGTCGAGCGGGCGAATCGTGAACTTGCGGTATTCCGAACGCTTCATCCGCCCGTCTTCGCAGACCACCATCGACGCGACGGTTTCGCTCCCCTGGATCGTGGAGATGTCGAAGCACTCGATGCGGCGCGGCAGGGCGGAGAGCCCGAGCACGGCGCGCAGCGTCTCGAGTGCGTCGTAGTTGGCCGCGACGTTCTCGTTGAACCGCGCCTGGTAGGCGACCGCGGCGTTGCGGGCCGCCAGTTCGAGCAGGCCGCGCTTCTCGCCGCGCTTCGGCACGCAGATCCGCACCCGACGCCCGGCCTCGCCCGAGAGCCATCCCTCGATCATCTCCGTATCGGCCGCGCTGAATTCGACCGGCACGTGGACGTCGGGCGGCGCGACGCGTTCGGCGTAGAACTGCTGCAACGCCGCCTGTACGAGTTCAATTTCGTCCGGAGCCCCGAACCCCGAGCCCCGAGTCCCGAGCCCCGAGTCCCGGGCCCCGAGACCCGAGCCCCCGGCCCCGGCGTCCGCAGTCCCGTGTTCCGTGATCAATTCGACGCGCTCGACGACCTTCCCACCGCGGACCTGGAAGATCTGGACGACCGCGCCGGCCGGCCCCAGCTTCACGCCGAAGGCGTCCCGGTCGCCGAGCGCCGCCGTCGCCATCTTCTGCTGCCGGTTCTTCAGCGTCTCGATCGTCCGGATGGCGTCGCGCAGCTGCCCGGCACGCTCGTACTCCTCGTCCCGCGCGGCCTGGGCCATGCGCGCCTTCAGCGTCTGCACGAGCTCCTCGTTGCGCCCCTCGAGAAACAGGCGCGTGTGCTCGACGGCCACGCCATAGGCCTCCGGCCCGCAAATCTCCCGCACGCAGGGGGCGACACAGCGCTGGATGTCGTATTCGAGACACGGCCGCGCCCGGTCGCCGGTGATCACCTCGCTGCACGACCGGATGCCGAACAACTTGTGCGACAGCGACATCGTCCGGCGCGCGAGCGAGGCGGGCAGGAACGGGCCGGCGTAGAAGTGCTCGTCCTTCTCGACGTGGCGTGCCACGAGGACCCTGGGAAAGGGCTCGCCGGTGGTGAGCTGGAGGTAGGGGTAGTTCTTGTCGTCGCGCAGCAGGATGTTGTATTTCGGGATCCGCTGCTTGATCAGGTGGTTCTCGAGCGCCAGGGCCTCGACGACCGAGTCGGTGACGATGACCTCGAGACGATGGGCCTCGTTCAGGAGGGCATCAATCCGCGGGCTGATGCCGCGGGCGCCGAGATAGGACCGGACGCGGTCCCGCAGGACCTTGGCCTTGCCGACGTACAGCGTTTCGCCCGCCCCGTTGAAATACAGGTAGACGCCGGGCTGTTCCGGCAGGCGCGCGATCTGCCCCTTGAGCTCCTGAATCGGCATGCTGTAGACTGCGACTTCTACGCCAACTTGAACCCTGAATTATATCGCGTCGCTTCCGGAGGCCCCACTCGTCCATGACCGTTACCGGCCTCATCGGGCACATCTGCATGTTCCCGCTGCGCGCGATCATCGCCGCGTGCGTGGCGCTGCGCATTCACCCCAACATCCTGACGTTCGTCGGCGTCCTGATCAACGTGGCCGCCGCCTGGGCGCTCGGCCACGCGCACTTCATGACGGCCGGCGTCATCATGGTCGTCGCCAACATCTTCGACTTCATCGACGGCAAGGTCGCGCGCGAAACGCACGCCGAGACGAAATTCGGCGGCTTCTGGGATTCGGTGATCGACCGCTTCTCCGACATCGCCCTGTTCCTGGGGCTCATCTATCTCTATTCGACCCTGGGGCGCACCGACTACGTCATGATCACGGCCATCGCCATGATGTTCGCGATCATGACGAGCTACACGCGGGCGCGGGCCGAGTCGCTCATCGCCAAGTGCAAAGTCGGCTTCATGGAACGCCCCGAGCGGATCGTGCTCTTCATGGTCGGGGCCTTCACGAACCGGATGGGCGCGGTGATGTGGGTCATCGGCGTCCTGTCGATCTTCACGGTCGCCGACCGGATCATCTATACCTACCGGGAGCTGCGCGACGCGCGGCCGGAGCCGGTGGCATGAAGAAGACGGTCACGCTCCCCGCGCGGATCCTCTGGAACGCGTTTTTCTGGACCCATGAGCGCGCGACCTGGCAGTACGACGTCATGGTGATCGCGATCCTCGCGTTCGTCTGGCTGACGCCGCCGGAGTGGATCGGCGATCCGATGGTGAGGGATCGAGGGCCCGTCGCCTGGCTCACGGACTTGCTCCGCTGAGAATCGCTAATCGCTGATTCGCGATTCGCGATTCGCGATTCGTGGATCAGCGATTAGCGATTAGCGATCAGGGATTACACATCATCTCTCTCATCGTGCTCCCCCAGATCCAGCGACTTTCCGGTGAAGTGGATGTCGTGGGCGGCGATCTTGTCGCGCAGGACGCGGCGCGCGGCGCCGTAACAGCCATGGGGCACGGTGAGCTTGCGGCCGAAGGCCCGCATGCGGTCGATCAGCACGAGCGTCGGCTGTTCCCCCTCCCGCCAGCTCAGACCGCCGATGCTCGAGTATTTGACGAACCCCGCGTCCGACCAGATCCCCTCCTCGTAGAAACCCCGGCCGATCTTCAGGCTCAACGGCATCGCGTAGCCGTAATAGACGAGCATCATCGACTCGCCGAAGACCCGCGTGGGATGCACCCGGAGAAACGCCAGCTTGTAAATGATGAGGACGCTGAGGATCGCGCCGAGCGCCAGCAGTAGCCCATACATCGGTGGACGCTGTCCCGGCCAGATGAGCACGGCCGACGACTTGAGCCGGATGAAGCGGAAGAACTGGTACAGCAGCCGCAGGTTCGCCAGCAGAAATCCGACGCCCAGGACGAACAGCAGCCGCGACAGGTCCAATATGCCTCCCTTTGGGTTAGACACCTTTGACGACGGAAGGTTTCAAGGGCGGGATGAGGGGTGCGGGATGCGGGGTGCGGGGTGCGGAGAAGTGCCTATTGGCCGAGGCGGGGATCGAAGCAGTGGCGGCAGCGCGCTTCGTACGTGCCCTGCGCACCGACGAGCACGCGCTCGCTGCTGGCGACGAGGCGCTGCGTGTGGTTCGCCGGCGAGCCGCAGACCATGCAGATCGCCAGCGTCTTGGTGATGTATTCCGCGATCGCCAGCAGCTGCGGGATCGGCTCGAAGGGCTTGCCCAGGTAATCCTGGTCGAGACCGGCGACGATCACGCGCTTGCCCTGGTCCGCCAGCGTGCTGCACACGGCCGGCAGCTCGCTGTCGAAGAACTGCGCTTCGTCCACCCCGACGACCTCGGTATCGGGCAGCACCTGTTCGAGCAGCTCGCGCGACGACGAGAGGTTGACCGAGGCGATGCGCATGTCGCTGTGCGAGATGATGTGGTCCTCCGCGTAGCGGTTGTCGATCTTCGGCTTGAAGATCTGGACCTTCCGGCGCGCGATCTGCGCGCGGCGAAGCCGGCGGATGAGCTCCTCGCTCTTCCCGCTGAACATGCTGCCGGCAATCACTTCGATCCAGCCGGATCCGGCGCGCGCCTGCGTAACTTCCATCTACCAGGCCTCTGGGATACGACGGCCTGGATGGGAAATGGGATGCAGTTCTTCAGGCATCCTTAGGCTCTCGAGAGGTACTCCCCCGTGTCCGTGCTCACGCGCACTACATCGCCGGGGTTGACGAACGGCGGCACGTTGACCACGAGCCCGGTCTCGAGCGTGGCGGGTTTGATCTGATTGCTGGCCGTCGCCCCCTTGATGCCCGGCACGGTATCGATCACTCTCAGGTCCACGGTCGGCGGCAGCTCGATGCCGACCGGCTCGTGCCCGTAGAACTCCACCGCGATCGTGGCGTCCGGCATGATGTAGTTCACCGAGTCGCCGAGCGCTTCGGCCGAAATGTGCATCTGCTCGTACGTCTCGGTATCCATGAAGTGGTACGAGTCGCCGTCCTTGTACAGGTACTGCATCTGCTTCTCGTCGAGGACGGCGCGCTCGACGGTGTCTTCCGACCGCAGCTTCTGGTCGTTGAGCGCGTGGGTGCGGATGTTCCGGAACCGCACGCGGACGAACCCGCGGAGGTTGCCGGGTGTGACGTGGTGCAGCTCGAGGACGCGCAGCAGGTCGTCCCCCATCTTGATGAGCATGCCCTTCTTCATTCGTGTCGCTTGTAGAGAACTCATGGTGACCCCAAAACCTTCGAATCGTATACCATCGAGGGTATGCCTGTGAATCCGTGGCGCGAGATGCGGGCCTGGCACGAACGCCTCGAACGGCTCACCGCGCCGCACGCCGACAGCTGGACCCCCGCCATCGACGTCTACGAAACCGCCGACCGGTACGTCGTCGCGGCGGAGCTGCCGGGTCTCACGCGCGAGCAGATCGAACTGGCGATGGCCGACTCCCAGCTGACCATCCGCGGCCAGCGCCTGGCGCGCGGCGCCGAAGACATCCACTATCACCAGGTCGAACGCGGCCACGGCGCGTTCAGCCGCACCTTTGCCTTCAACGACAAAATCGACGTCGAGCACGTGACGGCCGATCTCACCGACGGCGTGCTCACCGTCACGCTGCCGAAAGTGCCGGCGGCGCCGCGCCGCACGATCGAAGTCCGATGACGGGAACCCCGCCCATGATCCGACGCCTCATCGTCTTCGTCCTCTTGTTCACGACCGGCATCGTGGCCGGCATGGTGCTGACCGGGCGCATGCGGACGGCCGACGTCGCCGACGCCGTGACGCAGGCCGAAGGCGCGCCGCCGCAGGGGCGGCCCGGCCTGAGCGGCGCGCAGACGCTGCCGGACCTGACCGGCATCGCCGAGCGCGCCGTCCGCGCGGTCACGAGCATCAATTCGACGTCCACGGTCCGCTCGCTGTCTCAGGATCCGTTCTACCGCTTCTTCTACGGCGACCAGATCATCGAGCGCCAGGCCCAGAGCCTGGGATCCGGCGTCATCGTCTCGTCGGACGGCTACGTCGTCACCAACAATCACGTCATCGACACGCCGGGCTCGCGCCAGCAGGTCACCGTGATCCTGGCCGACAAGCGTGAGTTCGTCGCCAAGGTCGTCGGCACCGACGAGCAGACCGATCTCGCCGTCCTCAAGATCGATGCCCGCAACCTCCCCACCCTCACCTGGGGCGACTCCTCGAAACTGAAGGTCGCCGAGTGGGTGCTCGCCATCGGCAACCCCTTCGGCGTCTTCAGTCAGACGGTGACGCTTGGCATCGTCAGCGCCACGGGACGCAGTGTCGAGGAGCTCGGCACGTACGAAGACTTCATCCAGACGGATGCCGCCATCAACCGGGGCAACTCCGGCGGCGCGCTCATCAACGCCCGCGGCGAGCTCGTGGGCATCAACTCGGCCATCTACAGCGAGACGGGCGGCTATCAGGGGATCGGCCTCGCCGTCCCGAGCAACCTGGTGCGCAAGACGATGGACGAGTTGATCAAGACCGGCGTCGTCCGCCGCGGCACCATGCTCGGCATCCAGCTGCAGCCGCTCGACGCCCGCCTGGCGGATCAACTCGACGTGCCCGACGCGAAAGGGATCCTCGTGTCGCGGGTCAATCCGCGATCGGAAGCCTATGCCTCCGGACTGCGTCCGGGCGACGTCATCGTCTCGTTCAACAGCACGCCGCTCGACGGGGCCCAGCATTTCCTGCGGATGCTCGCGGAGGCCAGGATCGGGAGCGACGCGACGCTGGGCATCATCCGCGACGGCCGGCGCGCGACCGCGCAGGTGCCGGTCGAGCAGGCGGTGCCGACGCGCCGCTGACCCGGCCGCTGACCGCGGCCGACCCCACGGCGTAAAACCGCCAGGGGTGCTCGACGCCGACGGCGATGCCGACGCGCTCGCTGGTCGCCACGTCGCGCGGTGCCTCACCGGCGTCCTCGATCCTGAGCTCCGACGCCACGAGGTCGCGCAGGTTTTGCAGGAGCGAAATGCCCAGCGCGCGCGTCAGGTTGCCTGGCCCGCGGCACAGTGAGGTCGTCTCGAGATCGCTGGCGCGCCTCGGCGTGCCCCGCGCGCGGCGCCGGCGCATGAGATCCTCCCCCTCGAGCGGTTCGAGCGCGCGAATGAGGACGGCGGCGGGCCAGCCCTCCGGCTCCGTCACCGCGTTGACCAGATAGTGGATCCCGTAATTCAGATAGACGTACGCCAGTCCCGGAGGACCGTAGAGCGGCGCGTTCCGCTTCGTCGGCCCTGGCGCCGCGTGGCAGGCGGGATCCGATTCGCCGACGTACGCCTCGGTTTCCACGATCACGCCCGACGCCGTCCCCGCCGGCGTGGCGTGCACCAGGACCTTGCCGATCAGCTCCCGCGCGACGTCGAGCGTCGGACGCGCGTAGAACTCACGCGGCAGCGTGCGGCGATCAGGCACCGCGGAGCGTGATCCGTTCGATGGCGCGTTCGGCGGCCCGGCGCACCTCGCTGCTGCGGTCCTGGAGCAGCGGCTGCAGCGCGTCGCGCTCGGCCTTTCCGCCGATCGCGCCGAGGATCAGGGCGGCGTTGCCGCGGATCGATTCGCTGGGATCTTTCAGGTGCGGCGTGAGCTGCGGCGCCACCGGCGCACCGAGCTCCAGGAAGTAGGCGGCGATCTGCGGCGCCAGCTTGTCGGAATCGAGCCCGTTCGCCAGGCGCGCCACGTAGTTGCCGCCAAGTTTCTGGAGCGCAAAGGCCATCGCGGCGCGGGCCATTGGGGACGAATCGGTGCTGACCCCGTTTTCCAGCGCGTTTACCGCCGAGCGATCGCCCGCCCGCGCGAGCCCCTCCGCCGCGGCCCGGCGCAGGAACGGGTCGCGGTCGCTGAGGCGTGCGGTGAACAGCGGGACGCTCGAAGAGTGGCCGATCCGCGCAAGTCCGTCGAGGGCCGACCACGCGCCTTCCCCCTTCCGGTAGTGCTCGAACTGCTGCGTGAGGGCCTGGACGGCAGACGTCTCACCGATCTCGCCGAGCGCCCGCATCGCCGCGAACCGCACGGGCTGCTGCGAATCGTTGACCGCCTTGATCAGCGCCTCGCCGGCCTGCGTGACCTTCAGCCGTCCGATGACGCGGGCCGCTGCCGTCCGGATCGCCGGATCGTAATGATCCAGCGCCTGGATCACTCCCGCGGCGTGCGCGTCGGCGAGCGGCCGCTGCGCGATGGCGCCGAACGTGTAGAGCGCCTCGACGCGGACTTTCTGGCTCTCGTCGTCCACGGCCGTCAGCAGGTTCGTGAGGAGCAACGCCGGCACGGCCCGCGGCCAGACGGCGAGCGGACCGGCGGCAAAGGCCGTCTCGGCGCGGCCCGAGCTGCGCACTTCGATGATGAAGGCCACGCGCTTGCGTCCGGAGATCTCGTCCACGAGGTAGAACGAGAGCTCCGTGTCAATCGCCGCCAGCTGGATCCCATCGACCGGATCGATCACGAGCGGCGCGATCGGCTCGATGGCCTCGAGGTGCTTCGCCTCCCGCAGCAGCGTGAGCGCCTCCATGCGGGCGGACGGATCCGGATTGCGCAGGTTCCGCACGACGTCGTCAAAGCGAAGTTGCTGCGCCGCGCCCGCCAGCGAAGACAATCCGATCAGAACCGCAATTCCATATCTCATAGACAGTGTAGGGCGGGGCTTTACGCCCCGCCGTGTAGGGGCTTTACGCCCCGCCGCGTAAGTTATGCCCGGCCGACTCCATACGCGTTCGAGCGGCCGATCGCCAGCACGTCGCGCAGGTAGCGCCCCGTATGCGAGGCCTCCACGAGCGCCACGTTTTCGGGCGTCCCGATGGCGACGACGTCGCCCCCTTCCTCGCCCCCCTCGGGCCCGAGATCGATCAGCCAGTCGGCCGTCTTGATGACGTCGAGGTTGTGCTCGATGACGAGCAGGCTGTGCCCGGCCTGCAGCAGCTTGCGAAAAGCCGCCAGCAGTTTCGCGATGTCGTCGAAGTGCAGCCCGGTGGTCGGCTCGTCGAGGATGTAGAGGATCCGGTCGCCGGTCGTGGACGACAGGTGCGCGGCGATCTTGATCCGCTGCGCCTCGCCGCCCGACAGCGTCGTCGCGGGCTGCCCGAGGCGGAGGTACCCGAGCCCGATCTCGTCGAGCACCTGGAGCCGCCGCAGGACCTTCGGCGAGCTGCTGAAGAAGGTCAGGGCCTCGCGCACGGTCATGTCGAGCACCTGGTCGACCCCGCGCCCGCGATACTTCACTTCGAGCACCTGCGGCTTGAAGCGCTTGCCCTCGCACTGGTCGCACGGGACGAAGACGTCGGCGAGAAACTGCATCTCGACCTTCACTTCGCCTTCGCCTTCGCACGCTTCGCAGCGCCCGCCGGGCACGTTGAACGAGAAGTGACTGGCCGTGAGACCCCGCGCGCGCGCGTCCTTGGTGGAGGCGAACAGCTCGCGGATCGGATCGAATGCCTTGAGGTACGTCACCGGGTTGGACCGCGGCGTGCGGCCGATCGGGTTCTGGTCCACCAGCACGACGTTCGACACCAGCTCGGCCCCTTCGAGCTTGTCGTGCGCGCCCACACGCCGATCCCAGTCGCCCTTCGCACGCTTCAGCGCCGCGTAGATCACCTCGTGCACGAGGGTGCTTTTACCGGAGCCGCTCACCCCCGTGACGCACGTCAGGACCCCGAGCGGGATATCGACGTCGATGTCCTTGAGATTGTGTTCCGAGGCGCCGAAGATCCTGATCTTCTGCGTCGGGACCGGTTTCCGCCGCGTCGCGGGCAGCGGAATCGCCAGCTCGTCGCGCAGGTACTTGGCCGTCAGCGATCGCGGCTCGTTCATCAATCCGGCAAGCGTGCCGCTGTAGATGACGCGCCCGCCCTGCTCGCCGGCGCCGAGGCCCATATCCACCACCGTGTCGGCCACCTTGATCATGTCGGCGTCGTGCTCGACGACGAGGACGGTGTTCCCCTGGTCGCGCAGCTTGCGCAGGATCGCGATGAGCCGCTCGTTGTCGCGCGAGTGCAGGCCGATGGAGGGCTCGTCGAGGACGTACAGCGTGTCCACGAGCGCGGAGCCGAGCGACGTCGCCAGATTGATGCGCTGCGACTCGCCGCCCGAGAGCGTGGACGACAGGCGGTCGAGCGTGAGGTAGTCGAGGCCGACGTCACGCAGGAACCCCAGGCGGCGGCGGATTTCCGCCAGGACCTTGTCGGCGATCGCCGTCTCCTTCTCCGACAGCTCCAGCGCCGCGAAAAAGGCCTCCGCCTGCCGCACCGTCAGGGCGGACACGGCGTCGATCGTCCGCTCGCCCACGCGCACGTCACGCGCCTCGCGCCGCAGCCGTGCGCCGCCGCAATCCGGGCAGGTCAGGTAGCCGCGGTACCGGCTGAGGAACACGCGGACGTGGACCTTGTACTTCTTCTTTTCCAGCCAGCGGAAGAAGCCCTTGATGCCTTCGTATCTGACCGCAGGCCCCTCCGCGGCCCGCCTGGCAGCCTCCGCTCCGGCCGCGCCGTCACTGCCTTCGACGATGAACCGCCGTTCCTCGTCGGTCAGCTTCGCCCACGGCACGTCGGTCCGGACGTCGTACGCCTTGGCGGCCCGTTTCAGTTCGACCAGCTGCGCCCGATAGTGCGGCTTGCTCCAGGGTTCGATCGCGTTCTGCTGGATCGACTTCGTCTGGTCGGGCACGACGAGGTTCATGTCCAGTTCGATGACGTTGCCGAAGCCATGGCACGTCGGGCAGGCGCCGAACGGATTGTTGAAGGAAAAAAGGCGCGGCTGCGGGATCTCGTACTGGATGCCGCACGGGCGGCACTCGAAGCGCTCGCTGAACTCGTGCATCACCG
>JBBECO010000123.1:0-3331 GCA_040881785.1 Vicinamibacterales bacterium | reverse complement strand
GCGAAGGCCGCGCCACCGCCTTCCGTGTAGGCCGTCTCGATCGAGTCCGTGAGCCGCGCCCGCATGTCGCCATCGAGCTTGATGCGGTCCACGATCACCTGCAGGATCGCGGAATCGCGCAGCGCCGCCGGGTCCACATCCTCGAGTGAGACCGCACGGCCGTCCACGAGCAGACGGCCGAAGCCTCTGCGACGCAGTGTCGCCAGCGTTTCGGCAATGGGATCGGTCAGGTCGGGCAGCGTCGGCTGCGGCGACACCGCCAGGTCTTCGGAGGGTTCCTCCGCGATCTCCTCCTCGTCCTGCTCCGGCGGGGTGGTAATCGGAGGGGACGTAAAGACCGGCATCTCGAAGCCGATCAGCAGACGCGTGCCCTCCTCGAGCGCTCCGAGCCGCCCGGCTACGACCTCTGCCGTCTCACGGATGACCTCACGGCCGCAATTCCGGCAGAAGGTCCGCCCCACCCGGGCATAGAGCAGCCGCAGGTAGTCGTGGATTTCCGTGGTCGTGCCGACGGTCGAGCGCGGGTTCCGGATGCTGTTCTTCTGGCGGATCGCGATCGCCGGGCAGATCCCCTCGATCGCATCGACGTCCGGCTTTTCCATCCGCTCGAGGAACTGGCGGGCATAGGCCGACAGCGACTCGACATATCGCCGCTGCCCTTCCGCGTAGATCGTGTCGAAGGCGAGCGACGACTTGCCCGACCCGCTGACCCCGGTCATCACGACGAGGGTGCGGGTCTGGATCGTGAGATCCACGTTCTTGAGATTGTGGGTGCGTGCGCCGCGGACGGTGATCTGCCCGCGACGGGACACGGGTGGCGTCGCTGCCATGTACTGGATGCTCTTTTACCGAAACCTGAACAGTCCATGGTAGTCAAGCCGGGTCGGCGGTTCAACCTCGGCCGAGCCCGGCGGGCTCCGGCGGTCGCGCGGTTGGTGCCTTCCATGCGGAACCGTGCTATTTTGTTGAGGCTTTTCTGGAACCATACCGGGGCGTCCCCGGAGACCTGGTCCGGACCTAAAAAGAGGGGGCTGTGTCAGTCCGTTTGTTTATAGGCAATCTGCCTTACGCCGCGAACGAGGCAGATTTGCGGGAACACCTGTCGAGCGTCGGCGCACCTGCCCAGATCGTTCTCCCTGTTGACCGGGAAACCGGCCGGCCGCGCGGATTCGCCTTCGTCGATTACGCCGAGCGATCCGTCGCCGAGGAGGCCATCCGGCAATTCGATCAACAGCCGTTCAAAGGACGCCCGCTGGCCGTCAGCGAAGCGCGGCCGCGTGAGGACCGGCCTCCGGGACCACGTCCGGGCGGCTATAGCGGCGGGGGCGGCGGGTTCAGCAGTCCGCGTCCAAGTCCCGGGGGCTTCAGCGGTCCCAGGCCCGGCGGCTATTCGCCTCGCCCCGACGCCGGACCAGGCGGCGGAGGTGGGCGGCGGAACTTCGGTCCCGACGCGCCGCCGAAGGGCAAGCGCAAGTCGCAGCGCAAGGACGAGGGGCGCCCGAAGGGCCCCATCAAGGAACGTCCCGTCAGCCGGCTCTACGAGAACGACGAGGACTGGCGTGCCGCGCCGGCGGATGACGAAATCGAGATCGACGACATCGCCACCAGCAAGCCAGCCGAGAACCTCGACACCGACGACGCGGACGTGGACGCGGACGCGGACGAGGACGCGGACGATTCGGCCGACGACAAAGACTGAGGCCAGGCCCAGTGTTGAACCGTGTTGAACCGTGGCCCGTGTTGCACCCCGCCTCCGCCAAGGCTTCGGCGAGGCAGGCTGTGGCGATTTTTGAGAGGCACACATGCAGACACACGTGAAAGTGGTCGCGGTGGGTTTCATCGTCTTGAGCGCGCTCGGTGTGCTCGCGGGGCTGATGCTGATGCTGATCTTCGGCGGTGCGGCCGGGATCGTCGGCGCCGCGGCTGACGAACCGGAGGCGGCGATCGCGATCCCCATCATCGGCATGACCGGCACCCTGCTGACCGTCTTCCTGTTCGCCGTCTCGCTGCCCGGCCTGATCACCGGCTTCGGCCTGCTGTCGTGGAAGCCGTGGGCGCGGATCCTGGCGATCGTGCTGTGCGCGATCAACCTGATCAATATCCCGATCGGCACGATCCTCGGCATCTACGGCCTCTGGGTCCTGTTGAACAAGGACACCGAGCGCCTGTTCGAGCCCCAACCAGCCGCCCCCGTTTAGAGCACTTCCATCTAGCACGTGGCACGTGGCACGTGGCGTGTTAGACTGAAGTCCTCCAGCGGAACACAATTTGAGTAATCTCCTTCGCTACCGCGTTCGCGGGCAGCACCTGCGGAAGCTGTCGCTGCTCATCACCGTACTCGCGACATCCGCGTGCGCCGGCGGTTACCAGCTCAGGCCTCGCGCGGCGTCCGCCTCGCTCTCGCCACAGGCCATCGCCTGGCACGAACCCGCGCTCGTTGGCGACCGCGCGCAGATTGGCCGCTGGCGCGATGCCGTCGGTTCGCCGCTGATCATCCCCGCGACGACGATACGACCCGCCGCCGACAGACTCACGCTCGTCAGCTGGAACATCGCGCTCGACAGCGGGGACATCGTCCGGGCCGTTCGTGACGTACAGGCTGCGGCGCCCGGCACACCGATCGTCCTGTTGCTGCAGGAGGCGTTTCGCAGCGGCGACGACATTCCCGCTTCGCCGCCGGCCGCGGCGTTTGCCGATTTCCTCGGGTCCTCCAACCGCGCGCGGGAGATCGACGACGTGGCGCGCGCGCTGGGGTATTCGCTGTATTACGTGCCGTCGATGCGGAACGGCGCGCCGGGACAGCATCGCGAGGACCGCGGCAATGCGATCCTGTCGTCGGTGCCCCTCGAAGGTCTCACCGCCATCGAGCTGCCGTTCGAACGTCAGCGACGCGTGGCGCTCTCGGCGCAGATCAGTGGGGTGACGTCGGGGGGCGAGCCGTGGCGGTTGCGCCTCGCGACCGTGCATCTCGACAACATGGCGGGCCTCAGTCGCGGCTGGATCGGCGGCGAGTACGCGCGCACGCGGCAGGCGCGGGGCCTGCGTGAAGCGCTCCGCGGCGACGACCCGATGGTGCTCGCCGGCGATTTCAATACGTGGTTCGGGTTCCGCGACCAGGCGTATCTCGAAACCGTCCGCGAGTATCCGCAGACCCGGCTCACGGACACGCGCCGGACGTTCCGCGACCTCCTTCGTCTCGATCACGTGTTTTACCGGTTGCCGGAGGGCTGGAGCGCCGAGGTCCGCCGCGCGGAGTCGAGCTACGGCTCCGACCACCATCCGCTGATCGCGACGATTACTTTCTGACCGGAGCGCGGGATGCGGGGTGCGG
>JBBECO010000122.1:11141-26429 GCA_040881785.1 Vicinamibacterales bacterium | reverse complement strand
CGGGGACCCCTGCGCCCCGCGCCGCTCCCTCGCAGGCGCGCCGTGCGCGCCTTGGTGTCATTGAAATCGGTCATGTGACGCTAGCACGACGCCACGACGAAATTGTCTGGCGTGTCTCGTCGCGAGGCAGCGGGAGTTTTCAGGCCTCCTGCCGAGTCCACCTCGAGCCGAAGGGTACAATAGCCCGCAATCGCCGATGTCTGACAATACGCCGCCGGACGTTCCGGTCCCCGACTATCGCCCCGTCGAGCGCTTCTGGCCCTACGTGGACCTGCCGGAGCAGCCGACGCCGGAGGAGCTCGCCTCGCTTCATCCGGAACTGGCCGAGGCGCTCTTTGGGACGCCGAAGATGCCGTTTTCGGTGTCGGTGGAGTTCTCCCCCTTCGATGGTCCGGACTATGCACGCGCGCTCGACATGGCGCGCGGATCGGCGGAGTATCGCGATCTGGGGACCGGTCCGGCGCTGCGCCACCGCGCCCGGTTCTTCCCGGCGGATGCCCTGAAGCTGCGCCATCTGTTCGAGATCGTGAGCCGCTTCGATTCGACGGATGTCCTCGTAGACGACAAGCCCGTCCCCTATGCGCGGGAGTTGTGGCTGCCGCTCATGTGGATGTTGATTCGGTGAATACCGCAGCCATGGCCTGCGACCGGAACGGAGCGAGAGCGAGTGAAGGTCGCCAGGCGGGGTGCAGGGGGCCCCGCCGATGATCAAAGAGATCGATATCCAGCACGACCTGATGCAGCTGGCGTCCGATCTCAAGCAGCTCGAGGCGGAGTACAACATGTTCTTCGCCGGGCGGCTGCCGCGCCCGCCGTGGGAGACGCGCGGCCGCGTCAGCGCCATGATCAAGCGGTGGGACCGCCGGCACATCGACACCTCGGTGGACCGCTTCCGCTTCCAGACGCTGCAGTCGCGTTACACGTCGTTCGTGGACCTCTGGGACCGCGGCCAGCGCGCGCGCGAGGAAGGGCGGCCCGGCCCGTTCGCCGCCCCGCCGCCGAAGCCGGCGCCGCCGAAGAAGGCGACGCCGCACGAGCACCGCATCCTGCACGTGACCGCCTTCCGCGATCCGCTGCGCGAGACCGACAAGCTGCACGCGCTCTACGAATCGCTGATGGACGCGCGGCGCGAGGTGGGGGAGGACGCCGTGCCGTTCCATCGGTTCGCGACGCTCGTCAAGGATCAGGTCCTGAAGCTGCGCGACAGCGGCAGCCCGGAGGTGGCGTTCCGCGTGGCCATGAAGGATGGGAAGGTGAATTTCACCGCGCGCGGGCTCATGGGTGCCCGCGAAAAAAAAAAAAACGCCCGGGCCCTTTTTCGGCGCCCGGCCCATTTGGTGAAAGTTTTCAGTTAGCTAGGCTTGGTAACGTTGCCGGCCTGCGGGCCCTTCGGACCATCCACGATCTCGAACTCGACCGCCTGGCCTTCCTCAAGCGTCCGGAATCCATTGCCCTGGACCGCCGAGAAGTGGACGAACACGTCGCTGCCGCCCTCCCGTTCGATGAATCCATACCCCTTGGCGTTGTTGAACCACTTGACCTTGCCTGTGATACGCATCGTACTTTTCCTGCCTTGCAATGCGGCGCGTGGCACCGCCGTGACACCTGCCCGCCGCCATCCCGCCTCGTGAGCGGCCGTGGTGCGAGCATAAAAAAAGACCGCGCGAGCGCGGCCTCGGCTTACGACCCCGGTTCCCCGGCGCCGGCTGAATAGTACGCGCGGCGCCTCAGCCCTGTCAAGAATTTCGCCTAGAATCATCTCTTCCTAGGGGCTTCGCCCCTCGGACTCCCCTACACGCTCTCTCGCTCGCCGCGGCGCCGGCTCGCTCCGTTCGCGTGGCTCATTCGCTGGCGCTCATTCGCATTGCGATTTGTGAGATGCGTTCTAGAATCATTGCTTATGCGAGCAATCCTGAGTGTCTCCGACAAAACCGGCCTGGCGGACCTCGCCCGCGGCCTGGTCGATCGCGGCGTGGAGCTGATTTCCACCGGCGGCACGGCGAAAGCCATCGCGGATGCCGGGCTGCCGGTCACGAACGTCTCCGACATCACCGGCTTCCCCGAGATGATGGACGGCCGCGTCAAGACGCTGCACCCCGCGGTCCACGGCGGCATCCTCGCGCGCCGCCATCGTCCCGATGATCTCGCGGCTATCGGCGCCCAGGGCATCCAGCCCATCGACATCGTCGTCGTCAACCTGTATCCGTTCGGGAAGGCGGCCGAGAACCCCGAGACGCCGTTCGACGCGCTCGTCGAGGAGATCGACATCGGCGGGCCGAGCCTGCTGCGCGCGGCGGCGAAGAACTTCCGGGACGTGCTCGTAGTCGTCCACCCGGACGACTACCCGAAGCTGCTCGCAGAGCTCGCGCGCGAGGGCGGACCGTCGATGGAGTTCCGCTTCGGCCTGATGCAGAAGGCCTTCATGCACACCGCGCAGTACGACGGCATGATCGCGATGACGATCGCGCATGTGGATGTGGCGGGCGGGGAATGGAAGCGCGGAAAGCCGGGGCCGGTGCATCCACACCCGCAGCCGCGCGACCTGCGTTACGGCGAGAACCCGCACCAGAAGGGCAGCTGGATGCCCATGCCCGAGGAGACCGGCCGCCGATGGACGGTCCATCAGGGCAAGGAGCTCTCCTACACCAACCTGCTGGACCTCGATGCCGCGCTGCGGACGGTGCTGGAGTTCACCGAGCCGACCGGTGTCGTCATCAAGCACACCAATCCCTGCGGCGTGGCGACGGGTGCCTCTGCGCAGGAGGCGTACGTCCGCGCGCGCGAAGTGGATCCGCTGTCGGCCTTTGGCGGGATCGTGGGCCTCAATCGCGTCATCGACGCGGACACCGCGACGGCGCTGACGGCGACGTTCATCGAAGCGGTGATCGCGCCAGGCCTGGATGACGAGGCGCGGCCGATCCTCGCGATGAAGCAGAACCTGCGTGTGGTCACGACCGACTTCGCCAAAGTGTACGAGCCGCTGATGGGGCAGGAGCCGTCGGAGATGCGGTCGTTCCTCGGCGGCATGCTGGTGCAGCAGGCGGACCGGGTGACCGAGGCAGCCGAGCCGTGGCCGTCCGGTGATTTCCCGAAGGTCGTGACGAAGCGGCAGCCCACGCCCGAGGAGTGGACGGCGCTGCGGTTCGCCTGGCGGGTCTGCGCGCACGTGAAGTCGAACACCATCGTGTTCAGCACGGCCGACCGGACGCTGGCCGTCGGCGCCGGGCAGATGAGCCGCGTGGATTCAGTGAGGATCGCCGTCCTCAAGGCGGCCCCCGGCTCCCTCCAGGGCTCCGTCGCCGCGTCTGACGCCTTCTTCCCGTTCCGCGACGGCCTCGACGCGCTGGCCCAGGCCGGCGCGACGGCCGTCGTCCAGCCCGGCGGCTCCGTGAAGGACGCCGAGGTGATCGCGGCCGCCGACGAGCAGGGGATCGCCATGGTCTTCACCGGGCGGCGCCACTTCAGACACTGACGCGTGCGTTCCCCTCATCTCCTGCTCGCCGTCCTGCTGGCGGCAGCGCTCTCGCTCTTCTTCGTGGATCTCGGCGGCTCGGCGATCTGGGACGCCAACGAAGCGTTCTACGTCGAGACGCCGCGCGAGATGATGGAGCGCGGCGACTACGTCTTTCCCACCTTCAACTACGAGCCGCGGGTCAATAAGCCGGTCCTGAGCTACTGGATCGTGGCCGCTTTCTACACGCTGTTCGGCGTGTCGGTGGCGGTCCAGCGGATCCCGATCGCGATCGGCGGCGTGCTGCTGGTCCTCATCACCTTCTTTCTCGGACGGCTGGCGTACCCGGACGCGGTCGATCGGCAGGCGGCGATCAAGGCCGGTTTCTGGGCCGCGCTTGGTCTGGCCGTGTCGCCGCGGCTCGTGATGTTCTCGCGCCGCATCTTCATCGACATCTACATCACGCTCTTCATGGCCGCGACGCTGCTGTTCTTCGCGCTGGCGGAGCGGTATCCGCATCGGCGGCGGCTCTTCCTGATGCTGATGTATGCGGCGGTGGGTCTGGGAGTGCTCACGAAAGGCCCGGTGGCCGTGGCGCTGCCCGGGCTCGTGTTCTTCATCTACCTGCTCGTGCACCGCGAACTGCGGCGGGTCACGCAGATGATGATCCCGGCGGGGCTCGTCATCGTGCTCGCGATCGTGGTCCCGTGGTACGCGGCCCTCTATCAGCGCGACGGCTGGACGCACATCGCGTCGTTCCTTCTCGGCGAGAACCTGGGCCGGTTCAGCGACGGCGTCGGCTTCGATACCGACCGCGGGCCGCTGTTTTACCTCGGCGTCCTGTTCAGCGACGGTCTTCCCTGGGCGGTGATGCTGTTCTCAGCGGGGGCGATGTGGTGGAAAAGCCGGCGTGAGGCAGCCCTAAAGGGCTGCGCTACACCTCACGCGGCATTGGGCGCCGCGCACACCGTACCTGCGAGGATTCAGTCCCTCTTCTTCATCTGGATCGCGGCGATCGTTGTCTTCTTTTCCTTTTCCGCGTCCAAGCAGGATCTCTATATCTATCCCGTCATGCCCGCCGTGGCCGCGCTCGGCGGCGCGGCAATCGCCGGCTTCGCTCCGGGCGCCAGATGGATGGCGGCGCTGATCGGTCTTCTCTTCGCTGTCGTCGCCGCGGGTCTGCTCTACATCTTCCGTGCGAGCGGCAACGTCTATGACGTGGATGGTGTCGTGCTCGTGTCCCTTATCGCGATGGCCGGCGGTCTCGTCGCCGTCGTGCTCTCGGCCGCCGGGCGCTGGCACAAGGGGCTGCTGGCGTTCCTCGCGGCGGGCGTGCTCGTCAACTGGATCCTCGTGCTGCGCGTGCTCCCCAGCTTCGAGAAATACAAGCCGGTCCCGCGGATCACCCGCTTCCTCGAGCCGCGTCTCGCGCCAGACGATGTCGTCGCGCACTACAGCATCGCGATGCCGAGCATGGTGTATTACCTCGGCCGGCACATCGACGTGACGTACGATCGCGCGACGTTCCTGGAGATCATGCGCCAGCCGAAGCGCGTCTACGGCATGCTGTGGACGGAAGAATACGGAAACCTCAAGGACGACATCGGCGTGCCGACCTGCGAGCTCTATCGCACGCCGGCGTTCAACATCAAGCTCGGTGCGGTGATCGAGCGCGAGAGGCTGCCGGAGGTCGTGGTCATTACCAACAGGTGCGAGTGAACCGATGGCAGGGCTGAAAGCCCTGCGCTACACGTCCCCAGCGCGGCTTGTAGCGCAGCCCTTTATGGGCTGCCTCACCGCGCCAGCATCAGCCGAGCTCGGCGGCCGTCACCGTTGCAGGTCCAAATTTTCCGACGACCACGCCGGCCGCGCGGTTGGCGAGGCGTGCCGCGTCGGCGAGCGGGGCGCCGGCCGCCAGCGCCAGCGTGAGCGTAGCGATCACCGTGTCGCCCGCACCGGTGACGTCCGACACCTCCCGTGCTTCCGCGGGGAGCGTCGAGTCGCCACTCGGTGTATGCAGCCACATGCCGTGCTCGCCGCGCGTGATCAGGACGCTTTCGCACCCGGTCACCTCCGAGATCCGCGCCGCGCAGTCCGCGGCCTCGGCGTCGGTGCGCGCCCGACAGTGGGTGAGGGCTTCGGCCTCGTGGTGGTTCGGGGTGATGAGCGTCGCGCCGCGGTAGTAGCCGGCGTGCGGCACCTTCGGATCGACCGCGACGGGGATCCCGTGGCGGGCCGCCGCCGCGATGGCGGCCGCCGCCACCTCGCGTGAGACGACCCCTTTCAGGTAATCCGAGATGAGAATCGCGGCTGCGCCTGGCGCGAGACGGTCGATCTGCGCCACGAGCCCGGCGGCCACCCCGCCGTCCACCTCCCCGTCGTCTTCATAGTCGATCCGCGCCACCTGCTGGTTGCGCGATGTGACGACGCGCGTCTTGCGCGTGGTGCACCGGGCGGGATCGGCCACCAGTCCCGAGGTGCTGACGCCGATCCGTTCGAGCTCCTCGCGGAGCCGCTCCCCCTCGGCGTCGCGCCCGGTGAGCCCGACGATCTCGACGCGTGCCCCGAGCGCGCGCAGGTTCGCCGCCACATTGGCCGCCCCGCCGAGCCGGTATTCGTCGCGTGCGAACCGCACGACCGGCACCGGCGCCTCCGGTGAGATCCGCTCGACCGACCCGATCACGAAGTGGTCGAGCATCACGTCGCCGACGACGAGGATCGTCTGTTGGGGGAAGCGGGACAGGAGAGTTGAGAAGTCTGTCATTCGTTGCGTCGTGTCTCGAGACTACGGAGGTTACGGAGGTAACGGATTAACAACGGAGGAACGGAGTTAACGGAGACGCTAACGGAGGAAGCACGCTGCAGGGGAGGATCTGCCGGACGCGCTTTGCGCGTAGTGCCCGGAGAGAATCCACAAACACAAACAGCGCATGAACAAGGGCTGCTTGTGTTTGCGGATTCTCTCCGGGCGCAACGCCGGCCAAAGGCCGGCTCCGGCAGATCCGACGGCAGTGTCTTCTCCGTTCGTGTCTTCGTTGCCTCCGTTCCTCCGTTGTGAATCCGTTCACTCCGTCCCCTCCGTTCCCTCAGGACGCGCGGCCGCGTACGGCAGCGTCATCAGCACCAGGAACAGCATGAGGAACTCGGAGTCGCCGAAATTGTATTCGAACATCCCGGCGGCAACCATGGCCGCCAGGCACGCCAGACCGGCGTTGGGCAGGAATGTAATGACGGCCGTGCGGCGCTGGCGCAGGAAGTCGCGCGCGAGGACGACGACGAACCAGAGCCACGCCAGCAGCGCCGGGATCCCGCGCTCGGCGGCGATCTGGATCGGCACGTTGTGCAGATGCGAGGCCAGCTGGTTGACGGCGCCCTTGTCGCGGTAGACCGGATAGACCTTGATGATCATGTCCGGACCCACGCCCGTGATCGGATAGTCCTTGATGATGCGGCTCCCCGATTTGATCATCGCCACGCGGTCCCGGTTGGACTGGACGCTCGACGTCGTCATCGCCGTTTCCTCCAGGGCATGGTTGACCTGGAACATCGCGTAGAAGCGATCCGTCAGCTGCGTCGGCGCGAAACCAATGAAGATCGCCGCGAGCACCGGCAGGAGCCCCACGAGCCTGAAGTCCCGCATCAGCAGCAGCAGTCCCACGCCAACACCCGCACCCACCCAGGCGTTCCGGCTCAAGGTGGTCGCAAGCGCGACGATGATCGCCGGGAGGACCAGCGACGGCCAGAGCCGGTCTCGCGGCCAGAAGAGCACGCGCGCCGCCGCCACGCACGCCATCAGCATCAGCTGACCCGAGAACGTCATGTACATCCCGAGCGCCCCCTGCGGGCGCTGGCCGGGGGAACTCCACTTGAGGATCCCGAACTGCACGATCCCGATCGCCGCGCTCAGCGCCGCGACGCTGATGAGGACGTCGACCGCCGTGAGGCTCCGTCGTCCGCTCAGCAGGCGATAGGCCATGGGGACGACGGCGAAGAGCAGCAGCTGCTTGGTGTCGGGGAGGCTGGTGCCCGGATCGATCGAGAACACCGCCGAGACCATCGTCCAGGCCGCGTAGGCGAGGAGGGGCCAGAAGAACGCCGGGACGTCCACGCGTTCACGCCGCCGGATGATGAGGGTCAGCCAGAGGACGGCGGTGAGGCCGAGCAGGGCCTGGGACGCGGCGATCGACACCTGCAGCGCGGCGACGAACCCGAGCAGCGCCACGTAGGCCGCGCGTTCCAGCTTGTCGGGGGCCGCGGCCGGCGTGGCCCCCGCCACGGCCGGCGTTACGCCCGCCACTGCAGCGCCCGCTCCGCGGCCACGATCACGTCCTCCGGACGCAGGGTAGTCAGACATCGAAAATCGCCAGGCTCACACACGCGTTGCTCGCACGGACGGCAGGGCAGCCCCGCGACTTCCAGCGAGATGGTCGGGATCAACGGATCGCGCCACGGCGCCGACCGCGCCGGCAGCGTCGGTCCATAGAGTCCCACAACCGGGGTGCCCGTGGTGGCGGCAATATGCAGAGGCCCCGTATCGCCCCCAAGAAACAGCCGGCTCCGCCCGACCAGCGCCCGGAGCTCCATCAGGCCGAATTCGCCGAAGTCCACGATCCGCGCGGCCTCCTGGCCCAGCGCCGCCCGGGCGGCGGCGACGATCCGGTTGGCGGCATCGCGATCCGAGGGGCCCGAGGAGATGATGAGGCGGCGGGAGTCGTGCGCGCGCGCGAGCGCCGTCAGGACGTCCACGAAGGCCGCTTCCGGCCACCGCCTGAACGGGTTGCCGGCGCTCACGTGCGCCACCACGAGCTGATCGTCCGGACGGATGCCGGCGGCCTCGAGCCGCCGGGCGATCGCCGCATCGACGTCCGGATCGAGGGGCATCTCCACCGCGTCGCGCACCGGATGGGCCGCGCCGCCGGGCCATCCCGTCGTGCCGTGGCGCTGCGCGTCGGCGGGCCCGAGGCGGATGGCTTCGAGCAGGTCCCACTGATTGACGACCGAGTGCCGCGCGGGGGGGGCCCGCGGACGCGGCACGGTCGTCGTGTACATCCAGCTGCGTCCCTTGATGGCGTAGCCGATGCGCTGCGGGGCGCCGGTCGCGAACGTCAGCCACGAGCTGCGCGGACCGCCATGGAAATCGAGCACGAGGTCGTACCGGTTGCGGCGGAGGCGCGCGGCGAGCGTCAGGTCGTCCAGCACGCGCCGGATGCCCCGGCTCCGCGGCACGACGATGAGCTCGTCGACGGAGGGATTCCGCGCGACGACCGGCGCCGCCGCCGGCTCCACGAGGTAGGTCACGCGGGAATCTGGAAAGACGCGCTTCAGGGCGCGCGGGACGGGCGTGGTGAAGACGACGTCGCCGATCAGGCGCAGGCGGATCAGGAGGACCCTCATGTCAATTCCCAACTGCCCAACTCCCAATTTCCAACGTCTCTCTTCAAGTTCTTTTGGAAGTTGGGAGTTGCGTAGTTGGGAGTTGCGGAGTCACGGCTCGATCGTGGCCTCGTCGAGCAGCATGACCGGGATGTCGTCCTTGATCGGATACACGCGCTTGCACGTGCCGCACTTGAGCGCCGTGCCGTCCTTCACGAGCTCCACTTTCGTCTTGCAGTTCGGGCAGGCGAGAATGTCGAGCAGTTCCTGGTCTACAGCCATACGCCTTATTATATTGGAAGCCCATGCGACAGTTTCTCCTGTCCCTGCTGATACTTGCAGCCGCACCTGCCGCGGCGGCGCAGTCGCCGTCCGCGCCGGCGCAGGAAGGGGACGCGGGTTACTACTTCCTCACGGCCCGTCATCTCGAGAACAGCGGCCGGATCGATGAGGCGATCGCCGCGTTGACGAAGGCGATCGCGCTCGAACCGAAGGCGGCCGAGTTGCACGCGGAGCTTGCGGGTCTGTACGCCCGGCAGGACCGTCCCGTGGAGGCGATCGCGGCGGCCGAAGCGGCCGTGAAACTCGATGCCGGCAACCGCGAGGCGAACCGCGTCCTCGGATCCATCTACGCGGCGCTGGCGGACCAGAGGCAGCGGCTCCGGCCCGGGGACGATCCGGCGACCTACCCGGCGCAGGCCATCGCCGCGCTCGAGAAGGCACAGGGGGACGCGCGCGGAGATCTCGGCATCGAATTCATGCTCGGGCGGTTGTACATGCGCGCCGGGCAGCATGAAAAAGCCATCACGGCCCTCCAGCGTGTCGTCGACGAGCAGCCGGGTTACCCGGAGGGGGGCATGCTGCTGGCGGCCGCGCAGGAGGATGCCGGACGCCTGGAGGATGCGACGCGGACGATCGAATCCACGATCCAGCAGAACCCCGCGTTCTTCCGCGCGCACGTCGAATTGATCGAGCTCTACGAACGGCAGCGGCGGTGGCAGGATGCCGCGGGCGCCTATGCGCTCGCGCGGACGGTGAATCCCCGCGCCGATCTGGTGGGGGGGCATGCGGCGGCGCTGTTGAACAGCGGCCAGGCGCGGCAGGCGGCCGACGTGCTGCAGTCGGCCCTTGCGGGCCGGCCGGCGGCCGATGCCGGACTGCTGTACCTGCTGGCCGAGGCGCAACGGCAGTTGAAGGATTATCCGGCGGCCTCGGCCACGACCGAGACGCTGCGCGCCGCGTTTCCGGATGACGCGCGCGGCCACGTCATGGAGGCGCAGCTGCAGCTCGCGCAGGGGCGCACCGCGGAGGCGATCGCGGCGTTTGCCGAGCTCGTCAAGCGCGTCCCCGACGAGCCGACGTTCGTCTATCAGTACGCGCAGCTGCTCGAGGATGCCGGCCGGCGACGCGAAGCGGAAGCGGCGCTGCGTGCGCTGCTCGCGCGCGACCCGCTCGACGCCAACGCCCTGAACTCGCTCGGCTACATGTTCGCCGACCGCGGCGAGCGGCTCGACGAAGCCGTGGACCTGCTGCAGCGCGCGCTCACGATCGAGCCCGGCAATCCGTCCTATCTCGACAGCCTCGGCTGGGCGTTCTTCAAACAGGGACGCCTGGAGCAGGCCGACGCGCCGCTGACCCAGGCGGCCGCGACGTCGCCGGAGAATTCCGTCATCCAGGATCATCTCGGGGACCTGCGCTTCCGGCAGCGGCGGTTCGCCGAGGCGGTGGTCGCCTGGGAGCGCGCGCTGGCCGGCGACGGCGAGGACATCGACCGCGCGTCCATCGAGAAGAAGCTGCGCGACGCGCGCGCGAGGGCTTCTGGAAAAAGGGGCCGCCACCTTGTATCAGCATCTGTAACAAAGTGACTGTGGCCATGAAAAAGGTGGCCGCCTCCTTTTTTCTTGGGGCGCTGCTGCTGGCGGGTGCCGCGTGCGCGCCGCCGCGGGCGCCGGCCCTGCCGTCCGGCACCGGGACACCGTTTGCAGGCTTCGAGGCGGCCTATGACGAGGCCGTCCGGGAGTGCCGCTCCGCACGGACGCTGGTCGCCGAGCTCGGGCTCTCGGGACGTGCGGGCGGTACGAAGCTCCGCGGCCGCATCAGTGCCGGGTTCGCCGCGCCGTCCGGGATCCGGCTCGAAGGGGTCGCGCTTGGACGCGCGATCTTCATCCTCGTCTCAGAGAACGACGACGCCACGCTGCTCCTCCTGCGCGAAAACCGTGTCGTCCGCGACGCGCCCCCCGAGGCGATCGTCGAGGCGCTCGCCGGTGTCGCACTGACGCCCGCGGAGCTGCGGGCGGCCGTGGCCGGATGCGGCCTCGGCGCCGCCACGCCCGCGAACGGACGGATGATCACGGACGAATGGGCGGCGGTCGATGCCGGCGGCGGTGTGACGTACCTGCGTCGCCTCGACGGACGATGGCGCGTCGGCGGCGGCGTGCGGGGCGGCGTCACGATCGTCTACTCGGACTTCGCCGGCGGCCTGCCGGGCACGATTCACGTCCGCTCCGCCGCGCCGGGTTCCGCGCCCGTGGCCGACATCGCGCTGCGCGTCTCGCAGCTCGAGATCAACACCGACATCGATCCCAAGGCGTTTGACGTGAACGTCCCGCCGGACGCGGTGCCTCTCTCGCTCGAGGAGCTGCGCAAGGCCGGCCCGCTCGGCGACAGGTAGCATGCCCAAGCCTCTCCGCCTCACCGTCCGCGCCCACGCCAAGGTCAATCTCGACCTGCGCGTCCTCGGCACGCGGCCGGACGGCTTTCACGAGTTGCGGACGGTCTTTCAGTCGATCGACCTGCACGACACGCTGACCTGCGTCGAGCGTCCCGGGCCGTTCGCGCTCAAGTCCCGCACGGCGGCCCTGCCGCTCGACCCCTCGAACCTGGTCTGGAAGGCGGCCGCGGCGCTCTGGAAAGTCCTCGGACGGCCCGGCGATCCCTGCGACACGGCCGTGACGATCGACAAGGTGATCCCCCTGGAGGCCGGCCTCGGCGGCGGCAGCGCTGATGCGGCCGCCTCGCTGCTGGCCTTCGCGCGGTTGTGGGGCGGCGCGCCGGTCTCCCTCCTGCGCGAAGTGGCCGCGACGATCGGATCCGACATTCCCTTCTTCCTGTCGGGCGGCACCGCGCTGGGCCTCGGCCGCGGCGAGGAGATCTATCCGCTCGTCGACCTCCCGGTCCACTGGGTCGTCATCGTCCGGCCGGCCTTCGGGGTGTCTACGGCGGAGGCCTACACCTGGTACGACGAGGACCGTACGGCCGGGCTGAAGGAGCCGCGCGACATGCAGGTGCTGCCCGTGCCCTGGCCTTCGCGTGCCGCCCAGATGGTCAACGACCTGGAACCGCCCGTCGTGCGCCGGCATCCGGAGATTGCCGACATCAAGACGGCACTCAAGGAGGGTGGGGCCGTGGCTTCGTCCATGTCGGGCTCGGGATCGGCGGTTTTCGGCCTGTTTCGGACCCGCGGTGCGGCCGAGAAGCTGGTTCGTCCGCTCGCGCGCGGGGGCGCCAGAACGCTCCTGACGCGTACGCTGACACGCGCCGAGTACGAGCGCCGGTCGCGCGTGGTTGCCAAGAGGGCGTGACCCCGGCTAAACTAGACCCTTTGCAGCAGCGCCTCGAGGCCACGCAGGGTGCGGCGAGCCGTGGTGCGCCGACACCGACACCGTCTCGAAATGAGCGGCCGGAATGGAGCCGGCGTCGGAGCGCCGGCGGAATGAAGGCCGCCAGGCGGGGTGCAGGGGGCCCCGCCGCTAAATAATGGGGCGTGGCCAAGCGGTAAGGCGCGGGACTTTGGCTCCCGTATTCGGAGGTTCGAATCCTCCCGCCCCAACCAATCATGAGTTACGTGGTAGATGGCGACGATGCGGGAAGCCTCGGCGATGCAGCAACGGAGCGGTCGGAATGGAGCCAGCGGCGCAGCGCTGGCGGAATGGAGACCGCCAGGCGGGGTGCAGGGGGCCCCGCCGATCAAGATATGAGCCGCGGCCAGTTGAAGCTGTTTTCGGGAAGCGCACATCCGGCGCTTGCCGCCGAGATCGCGGAATTTCTCGGCGTCTCGATGGGCCACGCGCGGCTCCATCGCTTCCCCGACACCGAAGTGTCGTTTCAGATCGAGGAGAACATCCGCGGCACGGATGTGTTCGTCGTGCAGCCGACCTCGTCGCCGGTCGACCAGCACCTGATCGAGTTGTGCGTGATGATCGATGCGTTTCGCCGCTCGTCGGCCTCGCGCATCACGGCGGTGATTCCGTATTACGGCTACGCGCGGCAGGACCGCAAGGACAAGCCCCGCGTGCCGATCTCGGCCAAGCTGGTGGCGAACCTGCTGAGCGCGGCCGGCACGAACCGCGTGCTGACGATGGACCTGCACAAGGCGCAGATCCAGGGCTTTTTCGACATCCCGGTGGATCACCTGTTCGCCGCGCCGGTCATCATCGACGCGTGCGCGCGGCTGGGATATCCGAAGCTGACCATCGTGTCGCCGGATGCGGGAGGCGCCGAGCGCGCCCGCGCCTACGCGAAGCGGCTCGACGCGGAACTGGCGATCATCGACAAACGCCGTACCGAGGACGGCACGGCGGAAGTCATGAACGTCATCGGTGACGTGGACGGCAGGACCTGTATCCTGCAGGACGACATCATCGATACCGCCGGCACGATCGTGAAGGCGGCGGTCGCGCTGAAGCAGAACGGCGCCGAGCGGGTGCTGGCGTGCGCCGTCCACGGCGTGCTGTCGGGGTCGGCGATCGAGCGGCTCGAGGGATCGCCCCTCGACCAGGTGATCATCACCAACACGATCCCGCTCACCAGCGAGCAGGCGCGGCGCAGCACGAAGATCAAGCAGCTCTCGGTGGCGAGGCTGCTGGGGCAGGCGATCCGGAGTATCCACGAGGAGACCTCGGTCTCGTCGCTGTTTGTGTAGGCCCGACCTTCAGGTCGGGCGTGGAAAGAGATCAGGAACATGGACGCAACACTTCACGCGGAAAAGCGGGACACCAGAGGCAAGAACGAGGCGCGGCGGCTGCGCGCGGCGGGGAAGATCCCGGCCGTGTTGTACGGCGCCGAGAAGGGCCAGTCGGTGCCGATCGCGGTGGATCCCAAGATGCTCTCGCGCATCCTGCATTCCGACTCGGGCGTGAACACGCTGATCGCACTGCAGGGCCTCGAAGGGGCGGCCGACGCGCGGGTGCTCGTCAAGGAGTACCAGCTCGATCCGATCCACAACAAGGTGCTCCACGCCGACTTCTACCAGGTGGCGATGGACAAGATGCTGACCGTCACCGTGCCGATCGTCCTCAAGGGCGAGGCCAAGGGCGTCAAGCAGCAGGGGGGCATCGTCGACTTCGTGAACCGCGAGATCGAGATCGAAGTGCTGCCGGGCAACATCCCCGAGCACATCGACATCGACATCAGCGAGCTGATGCTCGGCCAGGGCATCCGCGTCCGCGACATCCAGACCGAGGGCGTGAAGTGGACGGCGCTCAGCGACGCCGACTTGATGCTCGTGCACGTGGTGGCGCCGAAGGCTGAAGAGGTGGCCGAGCCGGCCGCCGCCGAGGCCACGCCCGCCGCCGCCGTCGAGCCCGAAGTCGTGAAGAAGGGCAAGACCGACAAGGAAGAGGACGAGAAGAAGAAGTAACCCAGAGGGAAAGCGCCTGCGGCCCGCGCGAGGCGACGGAGTGAAGCGCTGCGAAGCAGCGCCGCCGAGCGCGAGCGAGCGGGGGTGGGGCCCCGCGAGCATTGATAAATGCAGACAGGCCTCACATGAAACTGATCGTCGGACTAGGCAACCCGGGCCGCAGGTACGAGGCCACACGGCACAACGTCGGTTTCGACGTGGTGGACCTGCTGGCCACCCGGCATCGGGCCGAGTGGGCCTCGGCGCCGCGGGGGATCGAGGGGCTGGTCTCCCGGTGGCGGACCGCCGACGCGGTGCTCGCCAAGCCGCTGACGTTCATGAACCTGAGCGGTTCGGCGGTGGTCGGGCTGCTGCAGTTCTACAAGATCGAACTGCCGGACATGCTCGTCATCGTCGACGATGTGCACATCGAGCTGGGGCGGTTGCGCACGCGATCGCGGGGATCGGCCGGCGGGCACAACGGCCTGAAGTCGATCATCGGCTCGCTCGGGTCGGAAGAATTTGCACGGCTGCGGATCGGGGTCGGTCGCGGAGATGACCGGCGGGATCTCGCGGATCACGTGACCGCAAAGTTCGACGCGCACGAGCGCGCGCCGATCGTCGAGGCAGTGGGTCGGGCGGCCGACGCTGCCGAGTTGTTCGTCGCCGAAGGCATTGGACCGGTGATGAACAGGTATAACAAGAAGGAAGATACGGAATAAGCCGAATCTTCTCCTTGCCACGGAAATGCCGTGGCCATTAGGCGCGCACAGCGCGCCTGCGAGGGAGCGGAGCGGGGCGCCGGGGCCCCGCGCGCGCCCGAGCCCGGCGGGGTGCCGGGGCTCCC
>JBBECO010000122.1:9783-11131 GCA_040881785.1 Vicinamibacterales bacterium | reverse complement strand
ACCCCCCCCACTGAAAATGTCCATAAGGAGAGTCACGTGAGCACGTCACGACAGTACGAACTCGTCTACATCGTCACGCCTGAGGCGTCCGAGCAGGACGTCGCCGATCTGCACACGCAGATCGAGCAGATCATCGAGCGCTTCAAGGGCGCCCTCGACAAAACCGAAAACTGGGGCCGCCGCAAGCTCGCCTATGAGATCGGCCGGCATCGCGAAGGCACTTACGTGGTCGAGACCATCAACGGCTCGGGTGAGCTGATGAAGGAGATCGACCGCCGGCTGCGCGTGAGCGACGCGGTGATCCGGCATCTCGTCGTCCGGGTGGACGAGGAGCTGCGGGTGGCGGAGCGGACGCGCGAGGCGCGGACCTCCTCGACGGCGCGGCGCCGAGTCGCGCGCGGCCTGCCGCCGGAGCGCCAGCCCGGTGAAGGGCGTGGCGACGGCGATCAGAACGACGACACGGATGGAGCGGAGGGCCAGCGATGAGAGAAGAACGAGGCGGAGGCGGCCGCGGCCGCGACAAGGACAAGAAGGACGGCAAGGGGGGCGAGGCCCCGCGTCGCGGCGGATTTTTCAGGCGCCGTCGCGTCTGCAAGTTCTGCGCGGAGAAGATCGACTACGTCAATTACAAGGACGTCCGGCTGCTGACGCCGTTCCTGCCCGAACGCGGCAAGATCCAGCCGCGGCGGATTTCGGGCACGTGCGCGCTGCACCAGCGCAAGCTGCAGGTGGCCATCAAGCGCGCCCGCCAGCTGGCGCTCATCCCGTACGTTACTGACTAAGGTCAATTGGGAATTGGGAATTGGGAATTGAGAGGCGCCGTTGCTGAAGCCGTCCGTCCGGACGATTTGGGCTTGTTGCTGGTCAATTCCGAATTCAGAATTCCTAATTTCTGGAGCACTTTATGGAAGTCATCCTTCGTGAACATGTAGACACCCTGGGCCGCCGCGGCGACGTCGTCAAGGTCGCCGCCGGCTACGCCCGCAACTACCTGCTGCCCCGGAAACTGGCGCTGCCGGTGACCGAGGCGAGCAGGCGCCAGATCGCACGCGAGCGCGAAAAGGCCGAAGCACGCGACGCGGAAGAGCGCGCCGCCGCCGAGGCGCTGGGACAGCGCGTGTCGGCGATCGACATCTCGATCGCCCGACGGGTCGGCGAGAACAACGCGATGTACGGCTCGGTCACCTCGGCCGACATCGCCGAGGCGCTCAAGGCCAAGGGCTTCGAGGTCGAGAAGCGCAAGATCACGCTGCCGGAGGCGATCAAGTCGCTCGGCGAGCACACCGTGGCGGTCAAGGTCCATCGCGACGTGACGGCCGACGTCAAGGTCAAGGTGGTTCCCGAATAG
>JBBECO010000122.1:0-9683 GCA_040881785.1 Vicinamibacterales bacterium | reverse complement strand
AACGCCATGCCGGACACCGCCGTCGCCACACCCGAACGCACGCTTCCTCACAACCTCGAGGCGGAGAAATCCGTCCTCGGCGCGATCCTGATCCAGAACGAGGCGTTCAACCACGCCGCCGAACTGATCGACTCGAAAGATTTCTTCCGGAACGCGCACAGCCGCATCTTCGAGAAGATGGTCGTGCTCAGCGAGCGCGGCGATGCCATCGACTTCATCACGCTGAAGGAGGAACTGTCGAAGAGCGGCGAGCTCGAGACCGTCGGCGGGCCCGCCTACATCGCGTCGCTGGCCGACGGCGTGCCCAGGTCCGCCAACGTCGAGTACTACGCGCGGATCGTGAAGGAAAAGGCGACGCTGCGGAACCTGATCCACTCGGCCAACAAGATCCTGGTCGAGGCGTACGAGGCCGAGCAGGAGCCGGACCTGCTGCTCGACGAGGCGGAGCGCTCGATTTTCGCGATCGCGGAAGACCGGATCCGCGCGGGGTTCATACCCCTGCGCGACCTGGTGCAGACCTCGTTCGCGCAGATCGAGAAGCTCCAGCAGCAGAAGGGGATGGTCACGGGCGTCCCGACCGGGTTCATCGACCTCGACGAGATGACCTCGGGGCTCCAGCCGTCCGACCTGGTGCTGGTCGCGGCGCGGCCCTCGATGGGCAAGACCAGCTTCGTGCTCAACATCGCGCAGCACATCGGGACGTCCACCGACATGACCGTCGGGTTCTTCTCGCTGGAAATGTCGAAGGAACAGCTGTTCATGCGCATGCTGACCTCCGAGGCGCGGATCGACGCGCACCGCTTCCGCACGGGGTATCTGAACGAGAAAGACTACGGACGGCTGTCGCACGCGCTCGGCACGCTGGCCGAAGCCAAGGTGTTCATCGACGATTCGGCCTCGATCGGCGTGCTCGAGATGCGCGCCAAGGCGCGGCGGCTGAAGGCCGAGCACGGCCTGCACCTGCTGGTCATCGACTACATCCAGTTGATGCAGGGGCGCGGCCGCTTCGAAAGCCGCCAGGCGGAGATCGCCTCCATCTCGCGCTCGCTCAAGGGGCTGGCGAAGGAGCTGAACGTGCCGATCGTGGCGCTCTCGCAGTTGTCGCGCGCCTCGGAAACCCGCGCCGACCATCGGCCGCAGCTCTCGGACCTCCGCGAGTCGGGCGCCCTCGAGCAGGACGCCGACGTCGTGATGTTCATCTACCGCGCCGAGCAGTACCGCGACTCGGACGGCAATCCCAACACCGAGGAGCAGGGGACCGCCGAGATCATCATCGGCAAACAGCGCAACGGCCCGATCGGCACCGCCAAGCTCGCGTTCATCAAGGAACACACCAGGTTCGAAAACCTCGCTCACGGCGGTGGGCACTGATGACGTGCTGCCTCCACGGTCACCGCAGAGATCGCAGAGAACGCAAAGAGACATAAAGAAAAATACTCAGCGCCCTCGGCGTCCTCTGCGGTGAGTATGTGGCAGCAGCGAGCAACTCTTTACCATTTCCCATTTCCCATTTACCATTCGCTCGTGATCCGCCCCACCGTCGCGCGCGTCGACTTGTCCGCGATTCGCGCCAATTACCAGGCGATCGCGGACTTCGTCGCGCCCAGCGCGCGGATCATCTGCGTCGTGAAAGCGAACGCCTACGGCCATGGCGCGCCGGAGGTGGCGCTGGCGCTCGAGGAGGCGGGGGCGTCGATGCTCGCCTGCGCCGACATCGAAGAGGGGATCGTGCTGCGCGAGGCGGGCGTCCGCGCGCCGATCCTGGTGTTCGGGGCGCTGAGCGTGAGCGACCTGAAGGGGGTCTTCACGCACCGGCTGACGCCGACGATCTCGACGCCGTCGGCGGCGCGCGCCCTGCAGGCCGCCGCCGCGCAGCACGAGACCCGGCTCCACTGTCACCTGAAGATCGACACCGGGATGAACCGCCTCGGGCTCCGCCACGACAACCTCGCGCGGACGATCCCGGCACTCGCCGCCAGTCCGAATCTCCAGATCGACGCGGTGTACACGCACTTTGCGACCGCCGACAATCCCGACCATCCCGCCTTCGCCGAGCAGCGCGAGCGATTCGAGACGGCGCTCGCCGCCCTGCCCGGGCTGGGGATCGACGTGCGCGCGCGCCATGCCGCCAATAGTGCCGCGCTCTGGCGCGACGAGCGCGTGTGGTACGACTACGTCCGCGCCGGCCTGCTGCTCTACGGCATCGTCCCGCCGCCGCTGCACGCGACGCTCCCGCTGCGACCTGCCCTGTCACTCACCAGCCGTATCGTGGCGGTGAAGGGACTGCGCCCGGGGGAGGCCACCGGCTATGGCCTCGACGTTTCCGTGGATCAGCCGGCCACGATTGCGATCGTGCCCGCCGGCTACGCCGACGGCCTCGACCTCCGGCTCGCGGGCCGCGGCGCGATGCTCGTGCGCGGCCACCGGGTGCCGATCGTCGGATCGGTGTGCATGGACATGTCGATGATCGACGTCACCGGCATGGACGTCGCGCCGGGCGACGAGGTCGTGATCATCGGCGAGCAGGGGGACGCGTCGATGGGTGTGCGCGAGATGGCCGCCGCGATCGGCACGATTCCGTACGAGCTGCTGTGCCGGCTCGGATCCAGAATCCAGCGGGTGTACGTATGAACGCTTTCCCATTTCCCATTTCCCATTTCCCATCACCGTCTTTGGTGTCCCTGTGAAAGCACCAAAGACGGTGTTTGCCTGCCAGGAATGCGGCGCGCAGGCCTCGAAGTGGCTCGGGCGGTGCAACGAGTGCGGGGCCTGGAATTCGATGGTCGAGGAACGGCCCGTGCCCGAGGCGGTGGCAACCGCCGCGGCCGGACAGCGGTACGCGCTGGCGGCCGCCGCGGGACCGCAGCTCTATGCCGACATCGACATCGTGCAGGCCGACCGGCTCACCACGGGCATCGGAGAGTTCGACCGCGTGCTCGGCGGCGGTGTCGTGCCGGGCTCGCTGGTGCTGCTCGGCGGCGAGCCCGGCATCGGCAAATCGACGCTGCTGCTGCAGGCGGCCGCGCACTTCGCCAAAACCTACGGTCCGGTCCTCTACAGTTCCGGTGAAGAGTCGGAGCACCAGATCAAGGCGCGCGGCGAGCGTCTTGGTGTCGATCGCGCGCCGCTCTACATCCTCGCGGAGACCTGTCTCGAACGGATCCTGGAGGAGATCGCGCGGCTCAAGCCCGCCTTCATCATCGTCGACTCCATCCAGACCGTCTTCTCGCTGAAGTTCCAGTCGGCCCCCGGCAGCATCGGCCAGGTGCGCGAGTCGGCGACGCAGCTGCTGTTTGCAGCCAAGGGACAGAACATCCCGACGTTCCTCGTCGGGCACGTGACGAAGGACGGCGCGCTGGCCGGCCCCAAGGCGCTCGAGCACATCGTCGATACCGTGCTCTATTTCGAAGGGGAGCGCCATCACGCGCACCGGGTCGTCCGCGCGGTGAAGAACCGCTTCGGCGCCGTGAGCGAGCTGGGGGTGTTCGAGATGACCGGCACCGGTCTCCGCGCCGTGCCGAATCCCTCGGCGCTGTTCCTGGCCGAACGTCCGGTCGACGCGGCGGGCTCCGCCGTCCTGTGCTGCGTCGAAGGCTCGCGCCCGCTGCTGGTCGAAGTGCAGGCGCTCGTCAGCACCAGCTCGTTCGGCAACGCCCGGCGGATGGCGAGCGGGATCGACCAGAACCGGTTGTCGCTGCTGCTGGCCGTCCTCGAAAAGCGCGCGGGCCTGAATCTGATGGGGGAGGACGTCTTCGTCAACATCGCCGGCGGCATGACGGTCGATGAACCGGCCGCCGATCTCGCCATCATTGCGGCCGTCGCGTCCAGCGTGCGGAACCGTCCCATCACACAGGGAACGGCCGTCTTCGGCGAAGTGGGCCTGGCGGGCGAGGTCCGGGGCACCACCCAGGGATCCCTGCGCGTGCGCGAGGCGGCGATGATGGGCTTCACCCGCTGCGTCCTTCCGCCAGGCGCCTGCTCGCCCGTGGACCTGCCCTCGGAGATCGAGCTGGTGGAAGTCCGGACGGTCGGCGAAGCCCTCGACTCGCTCATGGACTGGTAGGAGGACCGTCCGGACCCTTTCGGCCCCGTTCGGACTGTAGAATGTGCGTATGCCCTGGTTCCTCCTGGTGCGCGTCCTGTTCGTGCTGGCGGTCGCCTACGCCACGATCCTGACGCGACCCTTCGGGCCGCCCCTCGAGATCAACCTCCTGGCGGGCGTCGTCCTCGGGATCCTGATGATCGCCGTCGAGACCCGCATGCGCAGCGCGGAGGTGACCGACCTGCTCGGCGCGCTCATCGGCGGCGCCATCGGGCTGGGGCTCGCCAAGACCATCGGGGCGGCGCTCTTCTGGGCCGATACCAACGACAACCGCATCGTCTTTCTTCACAGCATCGTGCTGCTCGTCTTCCCGTATCTCGGCATCGCCATGGGCGCGCGCAAGGGCGAGTGGCTGCAGCCGGCCCGGCTCGTGTCGCTCTTCCGCGACACCGGACCCCAGAAGCGGTACCGGATCCTCGACACGAGCGTCATCATCGACGGCCGCATCGCCGACATCTGCGAGACGGGATTTCTCGACGGGACGCTCGTCATCCCGCAGTTCGTCCTGAAGGAACTGCAGCTGGTGGCCGACTCGGCCGACTCGCTCAAGCGCAATCGCGGCCGCCGCGGCCTCGACATCCTCCAGAAGATCCAGAAGATGTCCGGGCTCGACGTGATGATCTCCGACATCGATTTCCCCGAGATCCGGGAAGTCGATCTCAAGCTCATCGAGCTGGGGCGCACGCTGCAGGGCAAGATCGTCACGAACGACTTCAACCTGAACAAGGTCGCGCAGCTTCGCGGCGTCGACGTCCTCAACATCAACGAGCTCGCCAACTCGCTCAAGCCGGTCGTCCTGCCGGGCGAGTTCATGAAGGTGTTCATCCTGAAGGAAGGCAAGGAATACAACCAGGGTGTCGCGTACCTCGACGACGGGACGATGGTGGTGGTGGACAACGCGCGGCGGATGATCAGCAAGAACATCGACATCGTCGTGACGAGCGTGCTGCAGACGACCGCCGGCAAGATGATCTTCGGCCGCTACATCGAGGGCGCCCCCACCGTCCAGCTCGCTGCCCCGACTCCGGTGGCAGCGCCTGTGGCGAGCGCGTTGCCTCGCGCCCAGAATGCCAAATAACCTGCATCTCTGGCGCACCGTCTTTTATCTCATCCCCGTCGTCACCCTCTACACGATCGCCTGCGGCACGGTGTCGCTGCTCTCGACCTTCGTCGACCGTTCGGGGAACTTCGCGCACAGGTGTGCGCGGACGTGGGCGCGGTGGATCCTGGCGACGAGCGGCGTCCGCGTGCGCATCACCGGCCTCGACCAGCTCGTCGCCGGCCGCAGTTACGTCTTTGCGGCGAACCACCAGAGCATCTACGACATCCCGATCCTCTTCGCGTCCGTCCCGTTCCAGTTGCGGATCGTCTCGAAGGCCTCGCTCGGCCGGATCCCGTTCATGGGATGGCATCTGCGCCGCGCCGGCCATCTGCTCGTGGACCGGCGGAAGCCCGGCGCCGACATCGTGCAGAAGATGGCGCGTCTGGTCGGCGAATCGAGCTCGCTGATCGTGTTTCCCGAAGGCACCCGCAGCGTGGACGGCGCGGTGGGACGGTTCAAGAAAGGCCCCTTCCTCGTGGCGCTCGACGCCGGTCTGCCGGTCGTGCCGGTGAGCCTCGCCGGGAGCCGCCGCGTCATGAAGAAAGGACGCCTGATGGTGAGCCCGGCCGAGGTGGAACTCACCTTTCATCCCCCCGTGCCGACCACCGGCATCGCGCGCGCCGACGTCACGGCGTTTGCCGACCGCATCCGCGGCATCGTGGCCGGCGACGCAAGGTGAGATAATCAGCGTTTCATGCATGTGACGGCGATCATCGCGGCCGGCGGATCCGGGACTCGTCTCGGGGCGGACGGGCCGAAGCAGTTCCTGGACCTCGGCGGACGCCCGGTGCTCGAGCACTGCGTCCGCGCCCTGTCGGATCATCCGCGCATCTCGGAGCTCATCGTCGCGCTTCCGGCCGACGCCGCGGCGTCGCCGCCGGACTGGCTGTCGGCCTGCGCGAAGGTGAGGGTCGTCGCCGGCGGCGCCCGGCGGCAGGACTCGGTGGCGAATGCCTTCGACACGATCGCCGCCTCGGACGTCGTGCTGATTCACGATGCCGCGCGCCCCTTCGTGTCGGCGGACCTCATCTCGCGGTCCATCGACGCGGCGGCGGCCTTCGGCGCCGCCATCGCCGCCACGCGCGTCAGCGATACCGTCAAGCAGGTCACGCCACGCGAGGGTGGTCCCGTCGTCGCCGGCACGATCCCCCGTGACTCGATCTACCTGGCGCAAACCCCCCAGGCCTTCCGGATGGACGTCCTCGCGAAGGCGGTGGCCCTCGGGCGCTCGGGCGTGGCGGCCACCGACGAGGCCGCCCTGGCCGAGGAAACCGGCCACATCGTCCATGTCGTCGAGGGCGACGTCGAGAACGTGAAGATCACGACCGCGGCGGATCTCGCGCGCGCGCGTGCTCGCGTCACCGCGGGCCGCACACCACGCGCCGGCGCCGGCTACGATCTGCATCGTCTCGTCGAGGGGCGGCCGCTCGTCATTGGCGGCGTGACCATTCCCTTCGAGAGGGGGGCGCTCGGCCACTCGGATGCGGACGTCGCCTGCCACGCCGCCACCGATGCGGTCCTTGGCGCGGCGTGCCTGGGGGACATCGGCCGCCATTTCCCGGATACCGATCCGCGCTGGAAAGGCGCGTCCAGCATCGAGCTGCTGCGGCAGGCGGCCGCGCTGGTGCGCGAGGCGGGTCACGAGATCGTCAACGTGGATGTGGTGGTCGTCCTCGAACGCCCGAAGATTGCGCCCCACCTCCAGGCCATGCAAGATGGCCTCGCCGCCGCGCTCGGGATCCCGGCCGGTCGCGTGAGCGTCAAGGGCAAGACCAACGAAGGCATGGACGCCATCGGCCGCGGCGAAGCCATCGCGGCCCATGCGATTGCGCTGGTATTGTCACTATGAGCAGCCTGTTGCGGCGAGAATGCGGCGCGAGCGAGAGCGAGCGCTGGCACGCGCTGGGGGTGGGGCCCCAGCGCCATTAAATAATGCGCCTTAGATTTGCTCCGAGTCCCACCGGCCAACTCCACGTCGGCAACGCGCGCACGGCGCTCTTCAACTGGCTGCTGGCCCACGGCAAGGAGGGCACCTTCATCCTCCGCATCGAGGACACCGATGCCGAGCGGTCCACGCGCGAGTCCGAGGCCGGCATCCTCGACGACCTGCGCTGGCTCGGCCTCGACTGGGACGAAGGGCCTGACGTCGAAGGGCCGCACGGCCCGTACCGGCAGTCCGAGCGCCTGCACCTCTACGCCTCGTACGCGAACGAGCTGATGGCCGGCAATCACGCGTACTACTGCTTCTGCTCGCCCCAGCAGCTCGACGCGGACCGCCGGGCGAGGCTCGACGAAGGGCTCCCCCCGGGGTACCTCGGCACCTGCCGCAACCTGTCGCCCGAAGAGGTGCAGCGGCGCCTCGACGCCGGGGAGCGGCCGGTCATCCGGTTCCGGGTGCCCGAAGGCGTCGACGTCGCATTTCAGGATCTCGTCCGCGGCGAGGTCACGTTCAGCAGCGCGGTGATCAGCGATCCGGTGATCGTCCGCTCCGACGGCCGTCCTCAGTACAACTTCGCGGTGGTCGTCGACGATGCGCTGATGGAGATCACGCATGTGATCCGGGGCGAGGACCATATTTCGAACACGCCGCGGCAGCTGCTGATGTACCAGGCGCTCGGTTTCACACCGCCGCACTTCGCGCATCTGTCGCTGGTCATGGGGCCGGATCACACGCCGCTGTCGAAGCGGCACGGGGCCACGTCGGTCGCGCAGTTCCGCGAGCGCGGGTATCTGCCGGAGGCGCTCGTGAACTACCTGGCGCTCCTCGGCTGGTCGCCGGGTGGTGACGAGGAACTGCTGCCCATCGGCGAGCTGGCGAGCCGCTTCGAGATCGAGGACGTCGGACACAGCGCGGGGATTTTCGATCCCGAGAAGCTCGCCTGGATGAACCGGCACTACATGAAGGCCGCGTCGCCGGGGCGGCTGGCCGCCGAGTCCGCGCGGTACTTCCTGCAGGCCGGCTACATCCTTCAGCGCACGCCGGAGGCGATGGAGTACCTGGCGTCGCTGCTGCCGATGGCCGTCGGGTCGGTGGATCGCCTCGAGGAAATCCCCGAGCGCGTGCGGTTCGTGTTCGCCTATGACGCGGTCGCGGCCCTGGCCCGTCCGGAGATCGCGGCGGTGCTGGATGACCCCGGCGCGCGCGCGGTGCTCGCGGCGCTGGCCGAGGAGATCACCGGCCCGCTGCTCGATCGCGAGTCGTTCCGGGCCATGGCCAATCGCATCAAGGACCGGACCGGCCAGAAGGGGAAGTCGCTGTTCCACCCGATCCGCGCGGCGATGACGGGGGAAGGGGGCGGCCCGGAGCTCGATCTGGCCGTCCCGGCAATTGACCGGGGGGCTGCACTCGCCGCCGGCGCGCGCGTGTCGAGGATCATGAGCTGTCATGAGCGCGCCCGATCCTTCGCGCGCGCGACGGAGAAGTTGTGAATTGTGAATTTGGAATTGAGCGGCAACGAGCCGAAATCGTCCGGATGGACGGCTCCAGCGCCCGGCGCCCACAATTCCCAATTCACAATTGCTCCCGTCTCAACCCGGTCATCGACGGCCCAGGCCGTCCGTTCGGACGACTTGGGCCGGTTGCCGCTCAATTCCCAATTCATAATTCATAATTCCACGGTCATGCTCGTCTACGGTCTGAACCCTGTCCTCGAGGCGCTGCGAGCCGGACGCGTCCGCCGGGTGAAGGTGGGGCCGCGAGAGGACACGCGGACCGATCGCGCGGTGTCCCTGGCGAAGGCGGCGGGGATCCCCGTCGAGCGTGTGGACGCGCAGACGCTCGAGCGTCTGTCGCGGGGCGGCGTGCACCAGGGGATCGCGGCCGAGGTCGAGGCCCCGCGCGACTACCGCGTGCGGGACCTGGTCGAGGGGGCCGCGCCGCAGGCGCCGCTCCTGGTCGTACTCGACGGTATCGAAGACCCGCACAATGTCGGCGCCATCATCCGCAGCGTGGACGCGGCCGGGGGGCACGGTGTCATCCGCCAGGAGCGGCATGCCGCCGCGCTCGACGGGATTGCCGCGAAGGCGTCGGCCGGCGCCACGTCCGTCGTGAAGGTCGCGACCGTCGTGAACATCGCACGCGCCATCGAGGAGCTGAAGGAGGCCGGCGTCTGGACGGTCGGATTCGCGGGCGAGGCGGACGAGGCCTACGACGCCGTGGATTTCACCCTGCCGACCGCCGTGGTCGTCGGCGGGGAAGGGGACGGCCTGCGGCGGCTCACGCGGGAGCGCTGCGACCGGCTCGTGAGGATCCCGATGTCGGGCTCGGTGGACAGCCTGAATGTCTCGGTGGCGGCCGGTGTGGCGCTGTTCGAGGCCGCGCGGCAGCGCCGGCTGAAAGCACGATAGAATAGAAGGCGTCTCAGGTGCCGGTAAGTTGCGGATACTCAGCCATTTGCAGCTCGTCCGGCTGGTTGGCGGCGCCGGGATACGCCCCTTGACTTGCATGCGTGGCACGCGGTGTGCTACAAATGCTCTTTT
>JBBECO010000121.1:2009-4142 GCA_040881785.1 Vicinamibacterales bacterium | reverse complement strand
CTCGTCCAGAAGTACACCGGCGGCGCCACGCCGGCGCTCGACCGCCTCGGCGGCACGACCTGGGAAAAGGCCAAGACGCGCGTCAAGAAGGCCATGCGCGACATGGCCGAAGAGCTCCTCAAGCTCTACGCCGCGCGCAAAGCGGTGCCGGGGCACGCCTTCACCGCCGACTCGCACTGGACGCAGGAATTCGACGAAGCCTTCGAGTGGGAGCTGACGCCGGACCAGCAGAACGCCGTGAAGGACATCCGCGGCGACATGGAAACGCCCACGCCGATGGATCGCCTCCTCTGCGGCGACGTCGGCTACGGCAAGACCGAGGTGGCCATGCGCGCCGCCTTCAAGGCGGTCATGGACGGCAAGCAGGTGGCCATCCTCGCGCCGACCACCGTCCTCGCCTCGCAGCACTGGAAGACGTTCAAGAGCCGGTTCGCGGCCTTTCCGGTCCGCATCGACATGGTCAGCCGCTTCCGTTCCAAGGCGGAACAGAAACAGACGCTCGACGACCTCGCCGCCGGCAAGGTCGAGATCATCGTCGGCACGCACCGCCTGCTCTCCAAAGACGTCCAGTACCGCGACCTCGGCCTCCTGATCGTGGACGAGGAGCAGCGCTTCGGCGTCGCGCACAAGGAGAAGATCAAGCACCTGCGGAAGCGCGTGGATGTGCTCACGATGACTGCCACGCCGATCCCGCGGACGCTGAACATGTCGCTCGCCGGCATCCGCGACATGTCGATCATCGAGACGCCGCCGCGCGACCGCCTGGCCATCCAGACCAACGTCGTCAAGTTCGACGCGGCCCTGATCGCGCGCGCGATCCGGACCGAGATGGAGCGCGGCGGACAGGTGTACTTCGTCCACAATCGCGTCGAGTCGATCTATTCGCTCGGCAACCTGATCACGCGGCTCGTGCCCGAGGCGCGGATCGGCATCGGCCACGGCCAGATGAACGACGATGCGCTCGAGAAGGTCATGGTCGATTTCGTGGCGCACAAGTACGACGTGCTGCTGGCGACGACGATCATCGAGAACGGGCTGGACATTCCGAACGCCAACACGATGATTGTGAACCGCGCGGACCGCTACGGCCTGGCGCAGCTGTACCAGTTGCGCGGACGCGTCGGGCGCTCCGACCGGCGCGCGTATGCGTACCTGCTGGTGCCGCCTGATGAATCGCTGTCGGCTGTCGCCAAGAAGCGGCTCGCGGCCATCCGCGAGTTCAGCGAGCTCGGCAGCGGTTTCCGCGTCGCGGCGATGGACCTCGAGATCCGCGGCGCCGGCAACCTGCTCGGCGGCGAGCAGAGCGGACAGATCGAGGCGGTCGGCTTCGACACCTACATGAAGCTCCTCGAGCAGACGATCAAGGAACTGAAGGGCGAGGAGCTCGAAGACGAGAAGCGCGCCACCGTGAACCTGCGTGTGGATCTCCGGATCGACGAGACCTACATCCCCGACATGAACCAGCGGTTGACGGTCTACCGCCGGATGGCGGCCGTCCGCAGTGACGAGGAGCTGCGCCGTCTGGTCGAGGAGGTCCGCGACCGCTATGGCGCACCGCCGGAATCGGTGCTGAACCTGGCCGAATATGCGTCGATCCGCCTGATGGCTGACCGGATCGGGCTCGAATCGGTAGACCGGGAAGCCCAGACGGTCGTCTTAAAGTTCAGACCCGACGCCAAACTGGACCCGACGTGGTTGTTCAAGCTCGTCCAGCAGCGGGGGGACCTGACGCTGGTGCCCCCGGCCACGATGAAGCTGAACCTGGCAGGCCCCCTCGACTCGCGCGGTGCCGGGAGCTCGCTCGGGGCAGGCCCTGTGGGTGCAGACGGCACTGTGGGGCCAGCCGTTCGTCCGGGAGGGCGAATTACTCGCAGTTCCCTGTCCAAACGCGGGAAAGACCCCGTGGCCGGAGGTTCCTGGTGGGCCGCCCGGGCGCAAACGGGTGAGGTGACCGGCGGGTTCTCCAGGGGGGAGATCCTGAAGCCGGTCAAGGTGGACCCACGTAGCGAGACGGGTGTGTTCAGCCGCGTGGCCGAGCTGCTGGCCGATTTGGGCCGCGGGGCCTGATCTGCTGTAAAATATTGTGTTCGCGTGCTTTAGAGCCTGCCTCGCCGAAGCCTTGGCGAAGGCGGG
>JBBECO010000121.1:0-1909 GCA_040881785.1 Vicinamibacterales bacterium | reverse complement strand
CGCCGAAGCCTTGGCGAAGGCGGGTTCAACACGGTAAAAACAGAAACTATGCGACTTCTGCTAGCGCTCCTGACCGTCGCGCCGCTCGCGCTCCCGATGCAGGGTGAGATCCTCGAGCAGGTGCTCGTGAAGGTGAACGGCGAGATCATCACGAAGACCGAGCTCGAGGCCAAGCAGATCGCCGCGCTGCGCGATCGCATCAACAGCCCGATCACCGCCGAGGCGATGAAGAGTGACGACGCCCTGAAGAAGGCATTGCTCGACGTCACGCCGGACATCCTCGTCAGCGCCGTCGACGAGCTGCTGCTGACCCAGCTCGGACGCGAAAAGGGCTACAAGCTCTCGGAGGAGCAGTTCCAGGCCTGGCTCGAGAATATGCGCAAGACCAACAACCTTCAGGACGATCAGAGGTTCCAGGCGGCGCTGCAGCAGGAAGGGATGACGCTGGCGGATCTGCGCAAGCAGGTGGACCGCGCGTTCCTCGTGGACCGCGTCCGGCAGGATGAAGTCGGACAGAAGCTCACGATCACCGAGGAAGAGGGGCGCCAGTATTACCTCGCGCACAAGGACGAATTCATCGAGCCCGCGTCCGTTACGCTCCGCGAGATCTTCGTCGAGGTGCCGACGACCACGGTGGGCGGCGAACCGGGCGTGAACGTGGGCGCCGAAGACGAGGCGAAGAAGAAGGCTGATGCCGCCCGCGCGCGTGTGGCGGCCGGCGAGGATTTCGGCAAGGTCGCGGCCGAGGTCTCCGAGTCCGCGTCGAAGGCCAACGGCGGCCTGATCGGTCCGCTGCCGCTCGCCGATGTCTCCGACGCGCTGCGCACGACGCTCGAGTCGATGAAGCCTGGCGAGGTGACGCCGCCGACGCGGAACGCACGCGGCTTCCAGATCCTCAAGCTCGAGGCGATGACGGCGGCCGACCCGCAGCCCTTCGAGGCGGTCCGCGATCTCGTCGCCGACAGGGTCTACGAGGCGCGCGCGCAGTCGGAGATGCGCAAGTTCCTCGCCCGGATCCGCTCGCAGGCGATCATCGAGTGGAAGAACCAGGACCTGAAGAAGCTGTACGAGCAGCGGATCGCACAGCCATCGAATTAACGTGGGGGGGCGCCCCCCCCCCCCCACCCCGGCTCGGGCGCTTGCGGGGACCCCTGCGCCCCGCGCCGCTCCCTCGCAGGCGCGCCGTGCGCGCCTTGTCCGTCATGCGGTCCGCAACGGGTACGACGTTCTCGTTGCGAGCCGCCTAAGAGGCTGACGTGATTCCCGGAATTCAGTGGTACGCCCTCTGGACGCGCTCGCGCCACGAGCAGGTGGTGCGCGAACAGCTGGAGCGCAAGGGCTATGAGGCCTTCCTGCCGACGCTCCCGAAATGGAGCCGGTGGAAGGACCGCAAGAAGAAGATCGACTGGCCGCTCTTCCCCGGCTACTGCTTCGCGCGCTTCGACGCGGCCGAACGGCTCCCGATCCTCAAGTGCACCGGGGTCGTCAACATCGTCTCGTTCGACAGCGAGGTGGCGCCGATTCCCGAAGTCGAGATCGAGGCGATCCGTCGGCTCGTCGAAAGTGATCTGAAATACGACCCATGCCCGCTGATCAAGGAGGGCATGATGGTCGAAGTGACCCACGGTCCTCTGAAAGGCGTGCACGGACGGCTGGTGCGCAAAGGGGCGCACTCACGCCTGATCCTCGCGGTGGATCTGATCGGCCAGGCCGTGAGCGTCGAAGTGGACGCGGCGGATGTGCGGCCGTACTGAATCATGAAGATTGGCAAGGTAGACGTCGCGCCGTCGTTCGCGCTCGCCCCCATGGCGGGCATGACCGACACGGCCTTTCGCCGGCTGGTGAAGCGGCGGGGCGGGTGCGGCCTGGTCGTGACCGAGATGGTCAGCTCGGAAGGCCTCGTGCGCGG
>JBBECO010000120.1:0-4218 GCA_040881785.1 Vicinamibacterales bacterium | reverse complement strand
CCCCCCCCCCCCCCCTCTACGGCTTGATCACCGCGTAGAGCTTGGTCTTGCCCTGGGCGTCGAACGTCAGCACGTCATAGGGTTGCGCCGTCACGCCTGAGACTTCCATCCCCGGCGAGCCCAGCGGCATCCCCGGTACGGCGATCCCCTTCACCTTCAGCCGCTCCTTGAGCAGGCGCTTGACCTGGACGGCGGGGACGTGCCCTTCGACGACGTACCCGTCCACGAGGGCGGTGTGGCACGAGTGGGTCGCGGCGGGCACGCCGTGCTTCCGCTTGACGTTGTCGAGCGATTCCTGGGGCATGTCGATGAACGTCACCTTGAAGCCTGCTGTCTTCATGTGGTCGATCCACTTCGAGCAGCAGCCACAGGTCGGCGTCTTGTAAACGTTGACGGCCGGTCCGGCGGGAGCCTTGGTCTGCGCGAGCGGAGCCACGCCGAGGCAGGCGGCGGTCAGCACGAGGGCAAGCGATCGTTTGAACGTCATCGGAACATTGTACCCGCCCGGCGCGATCCTGTCGTCCCCCACGGCTCACCGCAGAGGCCGCAGAGAACGCCGAGAAGAAAACGCTTGAATACGCTTTGAATACGCTTGACACGGCGGGGCAACATGTCCAGACTAGGCCTAGTTAACCTATGCCTCGTACCGATGGTTTGCCGCCGGGAACCCTGACGATGCTGATCTTGCGCGTGCTGGCGAGCGGCCCGTTGCACGGGTACGCCATTGCTCAGCGCATCGCGCAGTTCTCCCGGGATGAGCTGAGCGTGGAGGAAGGCTCGTTGTACCCCGCGCTCCAGAAGCTGCTGCTCAAGGGATGGCTGAAGGCCGCGCCCGCGGTCTCGGACACCGGACGGGCGGTTCGCGAGTACCGCCTCACGCCCGCCGGCCGCCGCCAGCTCGACGCGGAGCGTGCCGAATACCGGCGGGTCACCCGGGCGATTGCGGCGGTGCTCGACACCGCGTGAGGGCCACATGAGCACGCCAGGCGAATGGTTCCGGCGGGTGCGCTACCTCCTGCGCCGCGGGCACGAAGACGAGGCCCTCCGGCGGGAGATGGAGGCGCACCGCGCGATGATGGCGAGCCCCGCGCGCTTCGGGAACACACTGCGCCTCCGGGAGGAGTCCCAGGACGTCTGGGGCTGGCGCTGGCTCGACGATCTGTTGCAGGACGTCCGGTACGCCGTCCGCACACTCCTGTTCAGTCACCGGACATTTGCCGTCACCGCCGTCACGACGCTGGCGATCGGTATCGGCGCCACCACCGCCGTCTTCACCGTCGTGAGCGCGCTGCTGCTGCGCCCGCTGCCGTTTGCGGATCCGGATCGCCTGGTGCAGCTCCGTGGCACCACCGTGCGCGCCGCGCAGGGAGACGGGGTGACGAACCTGGACGTCTATCGCCGCGACAGCACGTCCCTCGAGGCGGTCGCGGGATACGAGGTCGGCGCCCGGTATCTTCGCGAGGCGGGCGGCGTGGAGCGGATCATGGTCGTCCGGACGGAACCGGACTTCTTTTCGATCCTCGGCGTGCCGCCGCTGGACGGCCAGGCGTATCGCTCCGGCGATCCGGCGGCCTCAGTCGTCCTCAGCGAGTCGTTCTGGAGGCGCCGTCTCGGTGCCGCCACTGACGCGGTTGGGCGCACGCTCATGCTCGACGAGCGTCCGTTCACGATCGTCGCGATCATGCCCGACACCTTCCAGTTTCCGTATCGCGCCGGGTCGCTGCTCCAGGAAGTCGGCGCCCACACCCGCACCGACTTGTGGATGCCGTTCGGCCAGCCGGTCCGGGGACGCATCGCCAACGTCATCGGACGCCTGAAGCCGGGTGCCTCCCACGCGGCGGCGCAGAGCGAACTGGATCTGATCGCGCAGCGCCTGGCGCTCGAGGATCCCGCACGGAACGCCGGACGCGGCGTGGCGGCCGTGCCGCTGACGCGCGAAATCGTGAGCCCGCCGATGCGGCGGCTCCTGTGGGTGCTGTTCGGCGCGGTCGGCATCGTGCTGGCATTGGCCTGCGCCAACGTCGTCAACCTCTCGCTCGCCCGCATGTCGCTGCGGCAGCGCGAGGTCGCCGTGCGTGCCGCGCTCGGTGCCTCTCCCTCGCGGCTGGTCCGGCAGTTCCTCGCCGAGAGCCTCCTGCTGGCCACGGCCGCCGGTCTCGCAGGACTGCTGCTGGCATGGGGGATCCTCGCGCGGCTGATCGCGAGCGCGTCTCCGTACCTGCCGCGCGCGCATGAGATCGGGCTCGACTGGCAGGTCTTCGCCTTCATGCTCGCGGTCTGCGCGCTCGTCGGCACCGCGCTGGGAGTCGCGCCGGCCATCCTCGCGGCGCGGCGCGATCCTCGAGCGACGCTGCAGGAGGGGGGCGGCCAGAGCACGATGAGCCCGGCGCAGCGTCGCCTGCGCAACGGGCTCGTCGTCGTCGAAGTCGCGCTGGCGTTCCTCCTGGCCACAGGCGCCGCCGTCCTGCTGCGCGAGCTCGTGCGCCTGCACGCCACGGATGCCGGTCTGGTGCCGCAGAACGTCGTCACGATGCACGTCGGCCACCGCCGCGATGCGCCCGGCGGCGCCCTGGCCTTCCACGAGATCGCCGACCGGGTGGCCGGCCTTCCCGGCGTGCGGGCCGCGGGCTTCTCGCAGATGCTGCCGCTTCAGAGCTGGGGGTGGACGAGCAACTCCGTGGATTTCCGCGTGCGCGGCCGTGCGCCGCGTCCGGAGGAATTCAGCATCGAGCTGCGGTACGTGACGCCGGGCTACTTCGACGCGCTCGGCATCCCGATCACGCGCGGCCGCGGGTTCACCCGGACGGATCTGCCGGACTCACTCCCGGTGATCATCATCAACGAGGCGCTCGCGCGCCGCGCGTTCCCCGGCGAGGATCCGGTGGGCCTGGTCACGACACGCGGGACGATCGTCGGCACGATCGCGGATGTACGGCAGGCGCACCTCGATCGCCCGGCCGCGCCGGAGGTCTACTATCCTGCTGCGCAGAACTGGTCCGCGCTGTCGGAGCTCGGGATGACGCTGGTCGTCCGGACACACGGTCGGCCCGAGCTCCTCGTCGAGAACATCCGGTCTGCTATTCGCGACGTGGCGCCTGATCGCGCGATCTTCGGCGTGAAGACCATGGACCGCGTCGTCTCGGACTCACTCGCGGAATTCCGGCTGACACTGTCGATCCTGGCGGGCTTCGCGCTGCTCGGTCTGACGCTGGCGCTGAGCGGCACGTACGGGGTCATCTCGTATCTCGCGTCTTCGAGGACGCGCGAGTTCGCCATCCGTGTCGCGCTTGGCGCCGGGCGCGCGGGGATGATCGGCCTGGTCCTCGTCCAGGGTCTCGTCTGGTTGTTCTCCTTGCCAAAGTGCTTCCGTCGACGGCACAGGCCGTGGGTCTGGGGTTCGCACAGGCGCCTGCCGCGAGCGCACAAACCGTTGTGCCGGTGCTCCGTGGTCGCGCGCTGGAGTTGCTGGATACTCAGAACCAGGTTCGCTCGCGCATCAACGTGGAGCCAAACGGCGAGGTCGTACTCCGGCTGCTCGACAGGAATGGGACGATCCGCGTGAAGCTCGGCGCGAGCGAGACCGGTTCGGGTCTTGTCCTGCTCGATGAAGAGACGGAGCCCGGCGTGCATCTCGTCGCCAGACGGGCCGGCACGACGAGCCTGACCTTACGCAGTGGGCCTGGTCAGAAGCGAGTGATCACGCCGTAGCCGCACATCGGGTGCGAGCGTTGTCGGCTCATCGCCCTCATCGAGGAGGCGGCCACGATCGGCCGGATCCTCCGGCATCTCCGCCTCCCGACGGATCTGCCCGTCGCCCGGCCGGCCCGTGCGCCGCCGCGGCTCGCGGCGAGCGGCGCGCAGGCCGACCTGTACGAATCGACTCCCTGAGCGAACGGCCTCCGGTCGTCCGGTCTGCCGGAGGTGTGCCCGACGCCACATCCGGGCGTCCGCGGCCGAGCGTCAGCGACGCTTGACAGACCTGCGCGTGGTGTCATACTCGGCAGGTTTTCGGGGGACGACCCGCAAACGGCAGCGCAAATCGGCGCTGTTGGGGGGAGGAGGAGATGACGGACTGCGGGTCTGAGAAGGGGCCTTCCGTTAACTTGGACGGACCCCTCTCTAATGCTTCCTATCGTCTGCGGCGCAGTTCGTCGAAGACGTCAAAGACGAAGGTCACCTTGTCGACTCTGACCGCCGCTGCACGCCGCGGTGGCATTA
>JBBECO010000119.1:21648-27414 GCA_040881785.1 Vicinamibacterales bacterium | reverse complement strand
GTCGGGCCTACGAGGTCGGGCCTACGAGGTCGGGCCTACGAGGTCGGGCCTACAAGGTCGGGCCTACGAGGTCGGGCCTACTTCTGGTAGTACGCCGCGTTCTTCGTGATGTAGTCCTTCCACTTGTCCGGCGTCTCGTCGAGCGCAAAAATCGCTTCGACGGGGCACGCCGGCACGCACGCACCGCAGTCGATGCACTCATCCGGATGGATGAAGAGCATCTCGGTCGTCGCGAATTCCGGTTCGTCCTTGCGGGGATGAATGCAGTCGACCGGACAGACGTCGACGCAGGCGGTATCTTTCGTTCCAATGCACGGTTCGGTAATGATGTAAGCCACTCTTGCTCCTGACCCGATATCTTACTTCAGCCATTCCGCCGGCACGACCTCGCGCGCCGGCTACTGAATGCGCGTGCGCCCGAAAAATCCCTCATCGTAGCCGTGGTAATGCGCCACGGTCGGTTCGGGATAACACCAGCAGTAATACCCCTCTCCGTTGTCGAAGTCCACCAGCCACGGCCCTTTCGCCTCGAGGCCGAGTGACTGGACGGCGTCGGCCCAGCCCTCCACGACATCGCGCATGGCGGCCGAGAGCGGCCCGAAATCGGGGTCGTCTTCCGCGAGCCCGCGCAGTTGTGCCGCCAGCGCCTCGGCCTGCCGCACGGCATCCGCCGTCACGTGCTTGACCTGCGGCAGCAGCTGGCACGCCTGGTCGAGCGAGAAGATCTGCGGCGCGTCGGCGGTGTCGTTCATCACGATGATTATAATGGCCCACGCGATTTCACCCGATCGTCCCGCCGCTCGTCGTCCTGATGTTCCTGCTGCCGGTGCGCGCCGTGGCGCAGTGGCTGCCCTCGGGCCCTGTGCGTCTGCTCGACGGCCGACTACGCCTCGGGGGGGAGATCAGCGCAACCGCCGGGACGCCGGCGGACGTCACCTTCTTCAACTACACCGACTACGAGCGCAATGCCCTGCGCACCTTCCGGGCCGCCGTGACCGGTCTGTGGCAACCGGTCGAGCGGCTCGCCTTTCTCGCCGAGATGCGCATTGACGACGCCGAGTCGGTGACGGCAGCGGCGGCGTACGTGCGGTTCCGCCCCTGGCGCGGCCGGCCGTTCGACGTGCAGGCCGGGCGCATCCCGCCGGTGTTCGGCGCCTTCGGCCGCCGCGCGTACCAGGCGGACCGGCCGCTGATTGGTTATCCCCTCGCCTATCAGTACCTCACGTCGCTGCGCAGCGATGCGCTCCCGGCCGGCGCCGACGATCTGCTGCGCATGCGCGGACGCGGCTGGCGCTCCAGCTTTCCCGTCGGCTCTCCGTATGCCGGTCCGGGACTGCCGCTGATCTCGGCGTTCAAATGGGACACGGGGGTGCAGGCACGGTGGTTGACGCCTCGACTCGAGGCCGCGTTCGCCGTCACCAACGGCACGATCTCGAACCCGCGGCTCGGAGATGACAACGGCGGCAAGCAGCTCGCCGGACGCCTCGCGGTGACGCCGGTCACGGGTCTGCTGCTCGGCGCGTCCGCTTCGCGTGGCAACTGGATCGCGCGAGCGGTGCCGGTGGCCTCGACGGCCCACGCGCAGACGGCGTTTGGCGGCGACGCCGAATACTCGCGCGGCTACGGGATGATCCGCGCGGAGATGGTCTGGAGCCGCTGGGATCTGCCCTTTCTGTCGCCGCCGCCGGAGGGACGGCAGGCCACCGCCCTGGCGGCATGGATCGAAGGACGCTACCGCGTCTCCCCGCGCGTCTACATCGCCGGACGCGCCGATCGGCTGGGCTTCTCGAGTATCACCGGCGCGAGTGCGGCCCCCCCGTTGCCGTGGGACGCACCCGTGCGGCGCTACGAGGTCGGCGCCGGCTACTCGGTGCAACGCAACCTGATCCTGCGCGGCAGCCTCCAGGTCAATCAGAGGAACGGCTCCCGTCTCGACCGCCGCGCGTTCCTCACCGCCCAGGCGGCCTGGTGGTTCTGATGGCACTGACGCAGAGGGCTTGCCCGCCGAAGCTTCAGCGAAGGCGGGTGCGGGGACTGACGCAGAGGGTGCGGACCTTACCGCTGGCTGCGACCGGCGTGGTGTGTTTCTTCTGTGTCTCTCCTGTGTGGCCGTCGGTGGCCGGCGGCTTTACGGCCACGATACGTGGACGGGTTGAACTGCGGCAGCCGCCGCGGGATCTCGACCCGCGGCCCAGCGCGGCGGATCTCGGCATGCACGCCAGTCACGGGGCCACCGACCGGCGGCGCTCGGTGGTGTACCTCGACCCGGCCCCGCGCGCCGCGTTCGATTCCCGCGATGAGCCACGTGCGCGCATGGACCAGCGGAACGAGACCTTCGTACCGCACGTGCTGGCGGTCGTCGCCGGGACCACGGTGGACTTTCCCAACAACGACCGCACGTACCACAACGTCTTCTCACTCTCCAGGACGCGGACGTTCGACCTGGGGCGCTACGCCGCGGGCCGCTCGAAGTCGGTTCGCTTCGACAAGCCGGGCATCGTCCGCGTCTTCTGCGAGATCCACTCGCACATGAGCGCCTACATCCTGGTCTTCTCCCATCGGTATTTCGCCGTGACGGATGACGAGGGACGGTATCGCATCGCCAACGTGCCGGCGGGGACCTATACGGTCGTGGCGTGGAACGGCGCGATGCCGACCGAGTCGAAACAGATCACCGTCAGCGACACGGGTGAGGCAACGCTCGACTTCGTGCTGGAACGGCGGTGACCGTGCTGTCCTCGCTCACCAATCGTCTCTTTGCCGCCATGGCGCTGCTCGCCCTGGTCTCGATCGCCGTGGCCACGTATTACGCGACCCGGGCGGTCACGGCCCAGGCCGAGCGAGAGCTGCGGCGAGGAGTCGAGGAAGCGGGCACGCTGGTCGAGGAATATCGCGCGCTGCTCGCCGAGCACTTCAGCCGGGAGGCGCGTCTCGTCGCGGACCTCCCCAGGCTGAAGGCGGCCGTGAGCGAGAATCATGCGCCGACGCTGCGGCCGATCGCCGAGGCATACCAGGCGCAGCTCGGCGCGGACCTGTTCGTCGTGACCAATCCGCAGGGGACCGAGCTTGCGCGGATCGGATCCGCGGATGCCGACGGGATCCTCGAGGTCGTGTCGGTGCCGATCGCGATCGTCTCGGACACCTCGGAGCTGCTCGGCACCGTCAGCGTGGGATTCGCGCTCGATGCCCGGGCCGCGGCCCGCTTCAAGGCGCTGACCGACAGCGAGATCGCCTTCGGCATCGACGGGGTCATCCGCGCCGCCACGCTGCCGCGCGACTCGTGGCCGGCGTTGTCCGCGCTGCTCGGCCGCACCGGCATCACCGAGAGCGTGCGCCTCGGCGACGCCGATTACATTGCCGCGACGCGCGCGCTGCGCCGGCAAGAGCCCGCGCCGGCCACGGGCGCACCCGGACCCGTGCCGGTGGCCGTCATCATGCGCTCCCGTACCGAGCGGCTGCAGTTCCTGTCCGGCGTCCACCAGACGGTCCTGCTGGTGGCCTTCGCCGCGGTGCTCGCGGCCACCCTGGCGAGCTACGCGATCGCCCGCAGCGTCACCCGGCCGCTCGGCGCCGTGACGGCCGCGATGCGCAGCATGGCGGCCACCGGAGACCTCACCCGCCGGATCACCCTGCCCTCCGGCGCGCGCTGGGAGGACGAAGACGCGCGCCTCCTGGCGACGACCTTCAACGCGATGACCGACTCGATCGCGCGCTTCCAGCGCGAGGCGGCGCAACGCGAGCGCCTCTCCTCACTCGGGCGCCTCTCGACCGTCGTCGCGCATGAGGTCCGCAATCCGCTGATGATCATCAAGACGGCCCTGCGCGGACTGCGGCAGGACCACGTGCCGCCGGCGCAGCTGCGCGCGGCGGTCGATGACATCGACGAAGAGATCACCCGCCTCAATCACATCGTCTCGGAGGTGCTCGACTTCGCCAAACCGATCCGGTTCGAGCTGGCGCCGGTGGACCTCAATGCGTTGTGCGCCGATGCCGCCCGGGCGGCCGCCCCCGGGCCCGAGCCGGCGGCCGCGGTGCGTCTCGAGCTGGCGAGCGACCTCCCGTCCATTGTCACCGACGGCGAACGCCTGCGTCTCGCGCTCGTGAACGTGCTGACGAATGCGCAGCAGGCGGTCGCCGGGCAGGGGGCGCCTGCGCCGGCGCCGACGCGCCTGATCACGATGCGCGCGCCCCACGACCGCGTCGCGATCGAGGTGCGCGACCACGGCCCGGGCATCGAGGCCGAGGACCTCGCGCGCATCTTCGACCCCTTTTTCACCACCCGGCGCACGGGCACCGGCCTCGGATTGGCCATCACCCGGAATATCATCGAGGGGCTGGGCGGATCGATCACGGTGCAGAGCGAGCGCGCGCGCGGTACCCAGGTACGAATCGAGCTGCCGATCACCACATGACTACCGGCTCTATTCTGCTCGTTGACGACGAAACCAAGATCCTCACTGCGCTGGCGTCGGCGCTGAAGGCCGAGGGCCATGACGTCGTGACCGCCTCCAGCGGACGCGAGGCGCAGCGGCTGATGGCTCGGCGCATGTTCGATCTGCTCGTCATCGACAACCTGATGCCCGACATGACCGGGCTCGACGTCATCCGCGAGCTGACCGCGTCGGTGCCGGAGGCCGACCGCCCGCAAGTGCTGATGATGACCGCCCACGCCACGGTCGAAAGCGCGATCGAAGCCATGAAACTCGGGGCGCTCGATTACCTGCAGAAGCCGTTCGACGTGGACGAACTGCTCGTCGTCGTCACGCGCGCGCTCGAGCATCAGCGCCTGCGGACCGAGCATCGCTACCTGATCAGCGAGCGCGACGCCGAGTTCAACCACTACGGGATCGTCGGGCGCAGCCGGCGGATGCAGGAGGTCATCGAGACCGCCAAGATCGTGGCGCAGTCCAAAAGCACGGTGCTGATCACCGGCGAGACCGGAACCGGCAAGGAGATGGTCGCCCGCGCGATTCACTTCCACAGCGCGCAGCGCGACATGCCGCTCATCAAGGTGAACTGCGCCGCCATTCCAGAGACGCTGCTCGAGTCGGAGCTGTTCGGCCACGTGCGCGGCGCGTTCACCGGCGCGGCCACCAGCAAGAAGGGGAAGTTCGGACTGGCCGACGGCGGCACGATCTTTCTCGACGAGATCGGGACGATGTCCACGGCGCTGCAGGCGAAGCTGCTGCGGGTCCTGCAGGAGCGCGAGTTCGAGCCGCTCGGCTCGGAGCGGACGCAGAAGGTGGACGTCCGCGTCATCGCGGCCACCAATCGTGACCTCCGGCAGATGGTCGCCGACGGCCGCTTCCAGGAGGACCTCTACTACCGGCTCAACGTCATCCCGATTCACATCGCGCCGCTCCGGGAACGGCGTGACGACATCCCCGTCCTGGTCGAGCACTTCATCGGCAAGCACGCGCAACGCGCCGGCAAACGCATCGACGGGCTCGCGCCGGGCGTCCTCGAGGCCCTGCAGGCGGCCGACTGGCCGGGCAACGTGCGCGAGCTGGAAAACACCATCGAGCGCGCGGTCGTCCTCTCCCCTACCAGCGTGATCGGATCCGACGTCGTGCGCATTCTCGGGGTGACCAGCGCGCCGGCCAGCGGGCTGCCGTCCCTGTCCCTGCGCCAGAATCTCGACTGGACGGAGCGCGAAACCGTGCGGCGCGCGCTCGACGCGGCCGGCGGCGTGAAAAAGGAGGCCGCCGAGATCATGGGCATCAGCCAGCGCGCGCTCAGTTATTACCTCGCCAAACATCGAGTGGA